>JAJRTK010000233.1 GCA_024278345.1 bacterium
AGTCCTGCCAGGGGACGGGGGACAGCGTCCCCGGACGACCTTCGAGTCACGCAAACGTGACCCGCCGAGCGGAGCGCGGCGCTGCCCGATGCCAAGTTTTTTTTCCGCGACCCATTGTCCCGCTTTGCGTGGATACCCCAGGAAAATCGTATCCTTAAGGCGTTCCGCGCCCCTTTTATCGTTTCGGAGGGGGGACTGCCCTGGCGGGGGAGTAGGTCCGAAAGTTGTTTCCTCGGCTGATTCTTCGGGGAGATTTCCTGATTCGTTACCTCTTTTAATGGTCTTTTGGCTGATAAGTTCATGTTTCTCGGTGAATAACGATATTTTCTGGGGCGATTTTTTCAATTCCAATGTATCTTGGACTCGTGATCCCGCACTACTGGTTGTGATTGGCGCCGGCAGACTGCCGCGGCACAAAAAATCCACCGACCTGTAGGAGGTTTGACAAGATGCATCTTGCGCCAAGCTCACCAGCCCGGACGGCCATCCTCCAGAACCCGAGGATTGTCTTGCATCCTCGGGTGATTCGTCCACGCTTGCATCGGCTGGGCGAGAGCCGCATCCTGGCGGTGGAGGCGCTTGAGCAGGGAGCCGGGCGTCGAAATTCGGGTGGAGAGACGCCTTGGGGGCACCGAGCCCCGGCCAAGGGCGATGAAAGGGGAGGGGCGGCGGACGGACTGCCGCCGACCCGACCGGAACGTCACCAAAAGAAAAGAAACCAGTCTTTCGGAACTCCCGCCCTGATGGCGTCCCACCACCGAGATTCAGTGGCTCAGGTGGTGGAGCGAGGATCGGGGATGCGGAGCGGAGCGAAGGAGAAGTCTGGTGCCTTGGCAAAGAGGAGTGGCTCGAGTTTGAACCTTTTGCTGACGATTGTCGGGACCGGGATGATTCTCTTTTTCGGGATCGAAGCCTGGTGCCGGTTGACGTCGGCTTCCCCCACGCTGTTCCAGGTTTTGGAGGCCTACGGCCTGATGCAGGGTGCCAGCCTTGTTTACGAGCCCGGAAAGGGGTTTGGGCAGGCAATGGGTTACCTTGGGGGGACCCTGTTGCTCTTGACGCTTGCGTACCCGATTCGGAAACGCCTTCCCAGAGTGCTCCAGGTTGGCCGTCTTCAGGTCTGGTTAGACGTGCATATCTTCTTCGGCATCGTGGGAACGGCGATGATTACTCTTCATACGGCTGGAAAGCTTGGAGGAATCGTCGCCCTCAGCTACTTGGCGATGTTGGTGACGTTTTTCAGTGGAGTGATTGGCCGTTTTATCTACGTTCAGTTGCCGCGTCGGGTCCAGGGGAGGGAGCGAGACCTCCAGGAGTTCCGCTCCGAGACAGTGGCGGAACTGGATCGGCTGAGCGAGGAGTTGGGCGCCGCGGGAGTGTTGTGGCAGGCGCCGGAATGGCTGGACTCGAAGGAGAATGGAGGATTGGCGGCGGACGTGGGGACATTCTTGTCCAGTGGCCGGCAGATGCGGAGGCGATTCCGGTCTCTCAAGGGGCAACTTCGAGGGATTCCCGAACTGGAGAAGAGCCGCCGGCGCCGTCTGGAACGGCTGGCGAAGGCCGTGTTGAAAAAACGCCGGCAGTCGGAGGCATTTCGCGCGGCCCGGAGGCTCCTCAGTAGTTGGCACCGCTTCCATTTGCCCTTCACCTGGTTGCTGTTCGGAGTCTTCGCTTTGCATGTGACCGTTGCTCTTCTTTTCTACGTGGGGAACTGAGTCATGTTAGGTGTTAGAAAGAGGTTCGGTTGGTGCTTGTTCTCGTCGCTCTTGATAGGAGCGGTTTCCGGTGGAGAAGCCCGGGGAGCCGAAGTGGACGGGAGTTTTTCTTTGAGCGCACTCGCGATTGTCTTTGGCGGTGAATCGAGGTTCAGGCTAAGTGGCCGGCTCCAGCTCGACTTGGAAGGTCTCTTGGGTTCGCGAGGCAAGATGAGCATCGACATGGAAGGGCGCCGGTCGGGTGGGGTTCGAGGAGACTCCGCGGGGCTGCGTGCTTTCCGGCTGGAATACGATCTGGTTCCGGATCGGGTATCGGTGCAAGTCGGCCGGCTGGAGTTCTGGGAGCTGGAGGGCTTGCTCCTAGACGGGATGTCGCTTCGATGGAAGATGCGTCGCGGGTTGAGCTTGGAGCTCGTGGGCGGAAGCCGACCCGCTCTCCGATCACCCTACGGGACGACCGATCTTGGCCGGCTGAGTTTTGGAGCGCTCCTTCGATCAGAGGGACCACGCCACTATCTGACCGCGGGCTTCTCCGAGCTACGGAGTGTTGCGGGATTGGAGCGTCGGGCGGCGAGTTTTTCTGGGAGAGCATCGCTCCTTGGGCGGAAGTTATCCGTGAGCGGGCAGGCAACCGTCGATTTGGGGCAGGCCCAGAAGGCCGTCAACCTCACGAGCCTTTATTCCAACCTGACCTTTCGACCGAACCGAAGATTCGATGTCGCGGCCAGTTTTTCCAGCACGACGGCATTTGTCCCCGACGCTCCGGATCCCAATACACTCTTCGGGGATCTGCCGCAAGATCTCTGGCCTCCGCAGGATCAAAACGTGGATCGATTTGGCCAAAGGCGTCAGACGCTGAGCTTGCGGGGCCAGATCTCCCCCTTGCGCCTGGTTTCCATCTACGGCGATTGGAGGCGCGACATGAGCGAATCGGGAGCGGAGGGTCCGGACAGTTGGGGAGTCGGAGCCCAGCTCCGCTTCAGTGGCCGCGGCAGGACGCGCCTCAAGATGGATCTTTCCCGCTCTTTGTTGGCGGATACTGGGTCGTGGAGAGTGCGCGGCGGCCTTGAGCATCGATTCGGACAGAAAATCGAGACGGAGGTCACCCTGAGCCGCCGCCAGTACGATGCAAAGGGGTCGGGCCTGGGGTTCTCTTCCGTGGCTCCCAAACTTGGAGTGGATGGACAGTTCTTCATTCTCTTGAACCGTCGCCTTTCCCTGGTCACGACTTACGGCCTCGAGCTGCAAGACGGCATGACCACGCATGTTGCGACGAGCCGTTTTCGGATTCGGTTCTAACTGAAGGAAGGCAAAATCATGGGATGGGATCACGTGTTGGTGGGGTTGATCTTGGCGTGGGTTGCGGTTCGAGCCTTTTCCAGGGGGCAAGAAGAAACGAAGGCGGCGGTGGAAGTGTTGAGCGCGTCCCGCGCCGCGGGCCGGGACCAGCCGCCATCGCTCCATCCGGTGATCGATTTGGGGCTTTGCATCGGGTGCGGCAGTTGCGTACGGGCATGTCCGGAGCAGAAGGTCTTAGGTCTTATCGACGGGCAGGCGGCTCTTATCGACGCAGCCTCTTGTGTGGGCCACGGAGCATGCGCCCAAGTTTGCCCGGCCTCGGCCATCGAACTCGTTTTGGGCACTGAAAAGCGGGGCGTCGAGATTCCGGAGCTGGACCCCCAATATCAGACGACGGTTCCGGGGCTCTATGTAGCCGGTGAGCTCGGAGGGATGGGCCTGATTCGCAATGCCGTAAGGCAGGGGACTCTGGCGATTGACGCAATTGCGGAGGATTTGAATCGCGAGCTCCGTGCTGCTCATCCGGGGGACTCCATCGATTTGCTCATCATCGGTGCCGGACCCGCCGGCCTCACGGCGGCCATGGCCGCCAAGGGAAAGGGGATCTCCGCGAAAATCTTGGAACAGGCCGACGATTTGGGTGGAACGATCCTCCATTTTCCCAGGCGCAAACTGGTCCTTTCCACCGATGTCAATTTGCCGGGTTACGGAGCCATCCGAAAGCGGCAGATGAGCAAGGAGGAACTTTTGGGAATTTTGCAGAAAGCGGCCCGGGCCACTGGAATCGAACCACTTTTTTCCTGTCGCGCCACGGGCATTCGTAGGGAGGACGGGCTCTTTGTGGTGGAAACGACCAAGGGAATTTTTAGGGCCCGCAAGATCTTGTTGGCCATCGGTCGCCGAGGAACTCCCAGGAAACTACGTATTCCTGGTGAAGACTTGCCAAAGGTGGTCTACCTTCTCCGGGACTCCGAGCAGTACCGCGGTCGGCGGTGCCTGGTTGTGGGAGGTGGAGACAGCGCCGTGGAAGCCGCTGTTGCACTCTCGAAAGAACCGGGAACCAATGTTACACTTTGTTACCGTGGAAAATCGGTTTGGCGTGCAAAGGCAAAGAACATTCAAGCCCTGCGGAAAGCGTGCGAATCAGGGAGTCTCGATCTCCTATTAGAAGCGGCTCCCACGCGAATCGAGCTGGATGGCGTCTACATATCGGTTCGCGGTGTGGAGCGGTTACTCCCCAACGACGATGTTTTCGTCTTCGCCGGAGGAATCCTACCAACCAAGTTCTTGGAGAATGCGGGGATCCGGATCAGAATGGTACATGGAGAACCGATGCTTGCGGCATAATTGGATGAGAAGGGGGTGCTGACAGTGCTTCACGATGGATGGCTGAAACGTTTGGCTTCTTTTCTTTGGCTTTTGTTCCTTGGTTTCATGGTCGTTTGGATGGATCCGGCGGGGGCTCAGGATGTCATGTCGGGCCTCATTAGCCCCGGGCAGCTCTCCCATGCTCACGCACAACTTGAAGGGGTGTCCAGTTGCACCCGTTGCCACGAGTTGGGGAGCGGGATTCCGGCGAAGGCATGCTTGGAGTGCCACAGTCCCATTGCCCGCCGAATCGATAGCGGGCAGGGGCTCCATGGCTTGCTTGGCCACAAGGCGGCCAACTGTATCGAATGCCACCAGGAACACAAGGGAAGAGATTTCGACCTCCTTGGCCTGGATCTCGAGTCCTTCCAACACCATGCCACGGGATGGGACCTGACTGGGCGCCATGGGAAGCTACGTTGCCAAAAGTGTCACAAAAGGAAAGGAACATTTCTGGGGGCCCCAAAAGAGTGTCGCCGTTGCCACAAAGATGTCCACAAAGGCCAGTTTCGGGGGCGCCCTTGCCACGAGTGCCACACGACCGAATCCTTCAAAAAGGTTGATTTTGACCATTCCAAAGCCCGGTACGCCTTGGCGGGACTCCATCGGAAGGTCAAGTGCGAGAAATGCCATCAGAAGGGCGTCTTCCGGGGGCTTGACTTCGCCGATTGCGCTTCGTGCCATCGAGATCCCCACAAGGGTCAATTCGCCAAACAGCGCTGCGCCGGGTGCCATCTGGAGACCGAGGCTTGGAAAGAGGCCAAGAAACGGGTGGAGCATTCCAAAACCCGGTTTCCTCTTCGGGATGCACACCGCCGTGTGGACTGCAAGAAGTGCCATGCTGGCGGCAAGTTCCGTTTTCCCAAGCTGGAATGCGCGAGCTGTCACAAGAACCCTCACCGCCGTCAATTCGCGGGGCGCGGCTGTGAGAGCTGCCACACCGAGAAGCGTTTTCAACCATCGACATTCCAGCACGACAAAGCAAGATACGCTCTGTCGGGCCGTCACATCGCCTTGAGGTGTGCCAAGTGTCACCGCAACGGCACTTATCGACCTCTGGAGTTCAAGGACTGCTCCAGTTGCCACAAGGATCCCCACCGCGGGCAATTCCGCGGGCGGAAGTGCGCGGAATGCCATACGACGTCCGGATGGCAGTCGGGAAAAGAGTCCGTGGATCATGCCCGGACCCGTTTCCCCTTGAAGGGTGCTCACGCTGCTGTGGCGTGCGAGAAGTGCCATGCCAAGGGGATTTTCCTCTTCGATTCCCTGGAATGCCGCTCCTGCCACAAGGACCCCCACAAGGGGCAGTTTCCTCGCAGGGACTGCGGGGCCTGCCATACAGACAAAAGCTTCCGGCCCGCCGCGGTCGATCACTCGAAGTCACGGTTCCCGTTGGAGGGGAAGCATCGAAAGGTGGAGTGTGCCAAATGTCACGACAAGGGCCATTATCGTCCCCTGGAGTTCCAGCGTTGCGCCAGTTGCCACAAAGACGTGCATCGAGGGCAGTTCGGGAAGAAAGACTGCGTGGCCTGCCACAATGTCGATAACTTCGTGCCGGCCACTTTCGACCATGCTAAGGCCCGGTTCCCGTTGGAGGAGAAGCACCAGAAGGTGGAGTGTGCCAAGTGTCACGACAAGGGCCATTATCGTCCCCTGGAGTTCCAGCGTTGCGCCAGTTGCCACAAAGACGTGCATCGAGGGCAGTTCGGGAAGAAAGACTGCGCGGTCTGCCACACGGCTGGTGGTTTCTTGCCCGTGGTCTTCGATCACCAGAAGGATTCAAGTTTCCCGCTTCTTGGAAAGCACCGGCGGCTCAAGTGTGAAAAATGCCACCAAAAGGGGCGCTATAAACCACTGAAAACTGACTGCGCCTCATGCCACAAGAACGTCCACAAAGATTCCCTCAAGGCGGTGTGCGAGGATTGCCACCATCCCGGCGACTGGAAACAGACGCCGTTTCCCCACGATCTTCCGACGTTTGAGCTCGAAGGACAGCACCGGGTGCTCCCGTGCGAGGAATGCCACACCGCCGGTGTCGAAGTCGCCGCCACCGAGGTCTTGTCTCCGGAGTGTGCCAGTTGCCACAGAGACGAGCACGCGGGACAGTTGGGCCGAGACTGCCAGTCCTGCCACGTTCCGCTCTCCTGGAGCGTCGTCAAGTTCGAGCACGTGGAGATCAGCGACCGCCTTTCCGGTATCCACACAGCGTTGGACTGTGTGGAGTGTCACCGTGCCAACTTTTTCCGAGGCCAGAGCACCGCCTGCCTTGCTTGCCATGCCGCCAACTACCGCTCCGCCGACGAACCGGACCACGCGAACCTGGGCTTCACCGCTTGCGAGCAGTGCCACGGCCAGATCGCCTGGGAACCCGCGAGCTTCGATCACTCCGGCTTCCCATTGAGCGGAGGCCATCTGGGGCTCGATTGCACGGCTTGCCATGCCAGCGGTTACCAGGGGATCAGCCGCCAGTGCCGATCCTGCCATCTAGCAAACTATCGGGCAACCCGAGATCCCGATCACCAAGCGGCAGGCTTCCCGCAACTCTGCGAAAACTGCCATTCTACAGCCTCCTGGAGGCCGGCGGCCCTAGACCATTCGCGGTTTTTCCAATTGACCGGCGCCCACGTGGGCCTCGATTGTTCCAGTTGCCATCTCGGGGGCCTGTTCGCCGGGACACCACGAGATTGCGTGGGCTGTCACCAGCAGAACTACGATGCCACAAAGGAGCCGAACCACCGAGCCTCCAATCTTCCCACGGCCTGCGAGCAGTGCCATTCCACCACGGCGTGGGAGCCGGCGAGCTTCGATCACGACAAGTTCTTCCAGCTCACGGGAGCGCACCGGGGCCTGGATTGCGCCAAGTGCCACGTCAACGGAACCTACGCGGGAACA
>JAJRTK010000234.1 GCA_024278345.1 bacterium
CGTTTGGAGCAAGCATCGTGGGCCTACCGCTTCTCTTGGGCGATCTGGCGCTGGCCTGGCTTTTCTCCGCGGCCGCTCGGAATCGGTTGAACCGGGTGGATCGGGGCTGGCTCTTTTGCCTTCTTCTCTGCCAGCCGCTCATTTTTTTTGGTACGGTGAGGATGCAGCATCACGAGTCGATGCTCCTGGCGGCCCTCATGGCTTCGGTTCTGGCGCTGGAGCAGGGAAAGTCGTGGCGAAGCGTGGTCTGGGGGGCGCTGGCTCTCTGCCTGAAGACGACGGCGATCCTGGCGCTTCCGGCACTGGCCCTGGCGTTTTGGAGAAGAGGAAACCGTCGGGCGGCAATTGCCATGATCCTTTGTCCGCCGGCTATTCTGGGGCTGCTCCTGGCGCCCTGGTTGGTTTACCGGTGGAACGATACGCTCTATTCCTTGCTCATGTTCGAGAGCTTCCGGCCAATCTTTGGGATCTCCACCGCGAAACTTTTTGCGGGAACATTGCTGGAACCGCTGGTGATTTGCCTCTCGAACCCTCTTCTCATCGGATTGGCCGTAGTCGTGCCATGTGTTGCGGCCTGGCGAAGTGAGGCCAAAGGTAGCTTCCTGGATCATCGAGCGGTTCTGGCGATCATCTACCTGCTAGCTCTGACGTTTGCACGGTGGCTCTCGCCACACTACCTGCTAGTCCCTTGTGGTTTCGTGCTACTTTGGGAATTGGAAAGAAAAAACTTTCCCCGGTTCAGCTTGCTGCTGGTCTCGGTGCTCTGGTTCATCCAGGCTCCCTACTTCCCGGAGATCGGTGTGGAAGCCAGTTTAGCGGTGAAGCTCCGGGCCACACTTTGGGGCAGTGCGACATTGGCCGCCGCCATCTGGATTGGACGAGACAAACTCGCCTGTGGAGATAGGCGGTGCTCCGGACTTAGAGCAGAGGTAAATGAAGAGCGCGAGCCTGCAACTGAAGTGATCAGCTAGAAAAGGGACAGTATGCCCATCCTTCACGACCAGAAAGTGGCCTCTATCGCGGCCGCGGTGCGGGAACATGTCACCATGCGGCCCGGTGAGCGAGCCCACGTGCATAAGGGAGGTCCGCGCCACGTGGTGCCCCTCCCTAACGACCGGCGGTTCCAAACGACTCCCATTGATGTCTCGTCACTGAACCAGGTGCTGGCCATCGACCCAAACGGTCACACCTGCACGGCCGAACCGGGCGTCAGCTTCGCCAACTTGATTTCTCAAACTTTGCGCTTTGGGCTCATACCCACCGTCGTCCCCGAGCTCGAGGGCATTACCATCGGTGGCGCCGTCGCCGGCTGTTCCGTGGAGTCGATGTCCTACCGTTACGGCGGCTTCCACGATAGCTGCCTCGAATACGAGCTCATTGACGGCACTGGCTCCGCGCGCACCCTCTCCCCAAAGCGATCACCAGAACTTTTCCACATGCTCCATGGCTCGTACGGCACGCTGGGGATTCTGACGCGCCTCACCTTCAAGCTTGTGCCGGCAATGCCTTTCGTTCGAATGGAATACCGCAAGCTCGCCACGTTGGAAGATTTCGAAGCCGAAATGCTGCGTCTTTGTGAAAGCGACGAATTCAGCTTTATCGACGGCATCATTCACGGCCCGAATCAGTTTGTGCTCTGCCTGGGCAATTTCGTTGAAAAGGCGCCCTACACCAGCAATTACCGATGGCTGAACATCTATTACCGAAGTACGCTGAACCGTAGAGAAGACTACCTGACCACCAAGGACTACTGCTTCCGCTACGACACCGAATGCCACTGGATCACCAAAAGCATTCCGCCACTGGAGTGGAAACCCGTGCGCCTGCTGGTGGGGAAGATGCTCCTTGGCTCCACGAACCTCATCCGCTGGTCCGGGCGGCTGGAACGTCTTCTTAGCCTGAAGAAACGACCTGATGTCGTCTGCGATATTTTCGTGCCCTCAAGGCGCTTCACCGAGTTCTTTCGCTGGTATGAAAAGGAATTCCAATTCTACCCCCTTTGGATCGTGCCTTACCGGATTCCAGAGATGTACCCGTGGGTCGCGGCGGAACATGCCGCCCGCATGAAGGAGACGCTTTTCATGGACTGCGCGGTCTACGGCATGCCCAACAACAAGCCCTCCATCGACTATTCGGAGCTGTTGGAGCGGAAGACCCACGAGCTGGACGGCATCAAAACGCTCATCTCCAGGAACCACTACACGGAAGAGAGCTTTTGGAAGGTCTACAACCAAGAGAATTACGAAGCGGCAAAAAAGAAGCTCGATCCCAACGGCCTCTTTCCGGGCATCTTCGAGAAACTGCACCGAGTTTGACCGATAAAGTGACTCCTGTGGGTACAATCCAAGAAAAACCTTTTCTTTGGGTTGTGTTCCGCTCACGGCGGCATGACCCACGCCTGCGGCGCGAGTTCCCCCCGTCCGCCGCCAGAGACCTATCAAATTGTCGTGTTTTTGGGGCATCCACGCAACGCGGGACAATTCCAGGACTGTGGAACCGCAAGCGCCAACGCCTCGCTATCGCTCGGCGGGTCACGCTTCGCGTGACTCGGCGGTCGTCCGGGGCCTTCGGCCCCGGTCCCCGGCAGGGCTTTGCCCTGCACCCACCAGGGAGCTCGCTCCCTGGACCCACATTCATGTACGACGCGGTGCGTCTTGGTTTTGGCGGGTGTCCCGGCTTACGTTGATAC
>JAJRTK010000235.1 GCA_024278345.1 bacterium
GGTTACGCGCCGTACGGAGAGAAGGCGGAGCAGGGCGCGGAAGCGATGGGAATGCTGGGCTTCACGGGCCGGGAAGCGGAGGCGGAGCTTGGGCTGTACTACCTGCGAGCGCGGTATTACCGTCCCCGGTGCGGCTGCTTCACGCAGGAGGATCCGATAGGGTTGGCGGGGGGAGACCTGAATCTTTACCGGTATGTGGGGAATGACCCGGTAAATTTTGTCGATCCTATAGGAATGATAAAACTTAGGTTCTATATTAATAGCGGGTTATTAGTTGTTGACCCAGAAACTGGATATGTGAGCAATTTCTACTTTCATGCTGAATCGGGAAAAGGGAATTGTTTGAATAATACATCGGAAGAGTGTCAACGAAGTTTGAATGTAGGTCCTATTACTCCAGGAAATTACATGATAAATGTAAATGAACTTAGTGATCCATGGTTTCCGCGAGATATTTATAGGAATCTATTTTTGGGTGCAGATTGGGGGGATTGGCGTGTTCCTCTTCATCCAGATACTAATACTCAGCAGAGGATAAATGAAGCCGGACGAACTGGAGGATTTTACCTCCATGGAGGAATGTTTCCGGGTTCGGCTGGATGTATCGATATCGGCGGTGGATGGTTTGGAAATAGTAATTCAGATTCCATAAAGAACTTGATTTTGTCTGATCCGGATTGGCTCATTCCTTTATCTGTGCATAAATAGAGATGGCAATAAACAATAAATTGCGTTATGATATTTTTACAGCATTTATCATTGGTGCATTGATGTCAACTATTAGTGTGTTTGGTTATTACTTGCTTTACTACAGCATGATAACGCCGAAGATGCGTTCGGGAGTGCTTGTGTCAAAGGCATGGCTTATTATTGCGTTTAATTTGAAGTATTTGCTTTGCTTTGTATCTGGTTTGCTAATTGTTCGATGCCAATTTGCAATTGTTTTGTCGTTTTTTTTCTCTATCATTATTCATGGGTGTGATGCTTTCTTGGCCTTTTTGTCTTGTCCTGGTTATCGCAAGCATATATCTATCGAGAACCTATTGGTATATTGGACTGTTTATTTTGTGTTTTCTTGGATGGTTTGTTGCGTTATTATTATTTTGGGAATGCGAATTCGCAGCTTGAGTTACGCTAAAAAGTATTTTAGGAGGCAAGTGTGAGCAGCGGCGGCCGAATGGACGCCGATGTGAACGGAACGTAAGTATTAGAGGAAAAAGCGTTTCTCTGTCTATTGGTTCTCTTGGCGGCGGTATCTCGAAGCCGCGTGGTGCGGACGTTGGTGACGGACCCGTTGGGGCGGAAGACGAGCTACCGATTCAATCCGAACCATTTCCGGACGGAGTACACCGACGCGCTGGGGAACACGTATCGTTACGAGCTGTCGCCGGTGATGAACCAGCTCTTGAAGAGGGTGGACCCGTTGGGCCGGACGACGCTCTTTTCGTACGACAGCCTTGGGAACCTGGTGTCGGTGACGGACGCCGGTGGGCACGGTGTGAGCTTGAATTACGAGCCCGTGGCCAGCCGCCTGACGTCCCTTGTGGATCCGGAGAGCCGCATCTGGAGCTTCCAGTAGGATGGCCTTGGGAACCTTGTGAAAGCGGTGGACCCTCTGGGCGGGGAGTGGTCGGCGACGCGGAACGAGCGTGGGCTGGTGAGCCAGGCGTCGGACCCGCTGGGGGCCGGTGTGAGCCTGGAATACGATGCATCTTGGGACCTGGTGTCGGCGACGGATCCGCTCGGGCGGCGTGTGTCGGTGGTGCGGGACGCCGGAGGCCGGGTGGACCACAGGCTTGCACTGCCGAGGGCGGCTAGACCACAGGCTTGCACTGCCGAGGGCGGCAAGGCTCCGTGAGACCCTGGGACTTACTCACCCTCCGTATAAACAGGCCGGCTGTGTTCCTCAATCCAGGAAGAGATTTTCTCCAGCACCAGCGGCGCCATGGTCTCTTCTATCTTGGCGTATTCGGTTGGCGATCCGGTCTTGGCGGTCTGGAAAAGGTGATTGAGCCCGGGCAACAAGAGGGTGGTCACGTCATCGTTTCCTCCCTTTTTCAGTGCTGCCTCGATTTGTTGGAGGTTTTCCACGGCGGGAACTTGCAGGTCGAGACTGCCGCCCAGGGCCAACACCGGGCAGCGGACTTTTTCCAGCGTGGGCCTCGGATCGTAGGAAAGGAAGAATCGGAACCAGGGCGTCATGATTTGTTTCAGCTCCGCCTCAATGTTTTTGCCCTGGAGTTCCAACAGAACTTTCTCGTTGTCGGTCAGATTGGCGATCCAGTCTTTCATTTTTTTTGCGAGTTTCTCCAGCAGCTCGTCTTCCGGCAGGTCGGATTCCAGGAGTTCGAAGGTCTCTGCTTGGACTTTGCGACTCTTGGCTATGAGTTCTTCTGGAACGCCGTTGGCACGGAGGATCTTCTCTTGCTGGGCCACGAGGATCCGGTTCCCCGGGACCCCCGGGCCCGCCAGCATGACGATGAAGGCGACGTCCGCCGATTGTGCCGCCACCATGGGCGCGATGAGCCCGCCTTCGCTGTGTCCCACAAGGCCAATATGGCCCGGATCGATGCGGGGCTGTTTTTTCAGGTAGGCGATAGCGGCGGCGGCATCGGAGGCGAAATCTTCCGTCGTCGAGCCTTGGAAGGTCCCGCCGGACTCTCCGATCCCCCGATCATCGTAGCGCAGCACCGCGATCCCCTTGCGCGAGAGGTCATCGGCCAGAACCCAGAAAGGCTGATGCCCAAGGAGCGACTCGTTCCGATCCTGTGGCCCCGATCCCGACACCAATGCCACTGCGGGGAACGGCCCTTCTCCGGGAGGCAAGGTCAAGGTTCCCGCCAATTCGATGGAGGCTCGGGGGTTGGCGAATCGGGCTTTTTCCTCCCTGTAAGGAAACGGCGGTTTCGGCTCCTGGGGCCGGTTCACCTTCTCGATCTTCGCCGGATCGGTGCGGCTCAGCTTCAGTGGAAGCGAGTTGCCGCCCTGGACCCAAGTGCCATCGATGGTCTGGCCATCAGAGCTAATCATTCCGTAGAAGCTTCCCGCGACGGCGGCGACCTGGAGCTCCAGTTGGTCGCCCGAGCCGCTGATGGAGCTTACGGGTATCCCTTCCGCCCCTTGGTCAGGGCTGTCCATGGTGGCTTGAAGAGCTCCCTGTTTTTCGGTCACGTGGATGATAATTCGGATGGAGACTCCCACATCCAAACTGCCCAGCCACGTCCCCGTGATCTCCTTGTCGGGCTTGGAGAGCGGAAGTTTTGGGATTTCTTCCTTCGCTCGCCGGGTGAGGTTGACGGGAATCGTCTTGCCGTTCTGGAGCCAGTCTCCCTCAAACGACTGGGTCTCAGCATTCCAATTGCCTGTGTATTTCCCATTGACGGTCGGCACCGCCATCCGCAACAGGCGGCCATCGAAAGAGATACTCCCCAAGGGAATGCCGACGGCACCCTGGTCCGGGCTCCCCATGGTTCCCGTGATCCGGCCCTCGCCATCCACGGCCAAATCGAAAACCAAGCGAAGGGAGACACCGGAAAACTCGAGTCTGCCCTCCCAGGCTCCTTGGATTTCGAATTGAGCGGTCTTCATGGGCGCCGTCCTGCCGGTGGAGGTGGAGGCACGACTCTCCACTTCCTCCCCCGCCACTGGTGCGGAGGCGACCGCCATTGCGGCCAGCAATAAAAAAGCGGAAGCTAACTGTTTTTTTTCACCCATTGGGAACCTCCTTGTTCCTTGATTCGGGTACGCACCAAAGGCGGGACAGTTGGAACCTATCAAATCGATCCTTTTGTTTTACAATCTTCTTCGCTGAAACCGTAGCGCAGGCAATCTTGCCTGTGCAGTGCTGTCCGGGCTTCAGGGAGTCAGAGAGGAGACCCGACGCTGAAGTTGTCAGCCCGGTCTGACAGGTCCCGGAGGGTATCCACGCAAGGCGGGACATTCCCGGGACTGTGGAATCGCAAGCGTCCGGGCAACGCCTCGCTATCGCTCGGCGGTCGTCCGGGGACTCCGTCCCCGGTCCCCTGGCAGGGCTTCGCCCCGCACCCACCAGGGAGCTAGCTTCCTGGCGAGGTCCAGGAGCAGCGCTCCTGGCGAAGGTCCGGAGGCGGAGCCTCCGCCGGGGTCCGGGGCCGGAGGCCCAGGCGCCGGGCCTGTAATTCACTGGGTGGCCGAAACGGATGGACGAGGCCGCCAACTTCTACCGCGGCTTGGACGCCTCCTTCGAAGGCAAGGAGACAACTGAACGGTTCTGTCGTTTCTTTTTGGTGGTGTTCTTAGGGCTTCCCTTCGCCATCATGGCCATCCCGTTTCAGGCGTCAGCTCTCAAGAAAGTTGGCGACCTGCTTGAGAGTGCTGCGGTTGCATCTGGCGAAGCAAAAAGAGCACCATTGGAAACCAGTGGCTCAATCCGGAAAACGAACATTTCGGTCGAAAGACGCCTTGTGGGCAGGGAGACCGGTTGAAGGGCGATGATAGGGGAGGGGCGGCGGACGGACTGCCGCCGACCCGACCGGACCTCAACCCCGAGCGAAGAGAACGGTTTTCCGGAGTTATGCCCTGAAGACGTGGATCGCGCCGCCGCGAGCGGAAGGTAGCCCAAAGAGACAAGAGCATTTTTTCTCAATGTGCCCTCAAGGCGTGCCACCACCCGCCATCGGCCAACCCAAATGCTTTGAACTTTGCCGTGAGGATGGAACATAACATGAACAAGCTCTCTATTTTCGTCGGTGTGACAATCTTCAGTTCGCTTGGCTGGTGGATGGGTCAAGGAATTGGCGTCATGACCGCGTTTACGCTCAGCAGTGTGGGAAGCGTCATAGGCGTTTATGTCGGCTGGCGCGTCAATCGCAATCATTTCGGCTGACTTCGAGTTCCTGGAAACCGCCCTTCCTTTTCCAACCAGCGGCGGAGGCTCCCGGGTAACTCTTCGGTAAGCTCGCCGCGGTAGAGGCGGTGAGTTTGCCCGGCTTCGAAAGCTATCTGAGCCCGCTGCAGAGCCTGGATTCTCTGGCTGATCTCACCGCCGTCGGCGACTTTAAGCTCCTGATGCAAGACCCGAGCTCGACGCAACAAGCCGCGGGCAGAGCGATTCTCGGACAGCCGGAAATGTCCCCGGAAGCAGGCCAACCTGGCAAGCTCCTGCTTATCCTTCACCGAGCTCAAAAGCCGTAGACTGCGCCGAAAAAGGGGCTGGAGATCAGCCGGCTTCAGGGCTGGCGCAGTCTGCCGTTGAAGGTCGGCCTGGTGGGCAAGCAGAATCCCTTCCAAGCGCCGGTCGCGGAGCTTCCGAAGAAGGCTCAAGGCTTCCTGAATGAGATCCGCGGCACTTTCCAGGCGGCCTTGCTTTCGCCTCAAGGTGGCCAGATGTCCCAAGGTCACCCCCTCCCCCCGGCGATCTCCAGTGTCTCGATGAAGCCCCTGTGCCCGTAAAAGGAAGGATTCGGCCTTTTCGAGCCGATTCTCCCGGCTGTAGAGTTCGGCAAGATTACTGAGAATCACGGCTTGATGGCGGCTGTGCTCAAGCTTCTCGAAAATCCCAAGGGCCTCTTCCAGCAGGGTTCTGGTTTTCGCCAAATCTCCGTGCCGTTCGTGGTACTCGGCAAGGTTGGATAACGTGATGGCCTCATCCAGCCGGTTGGCAAAATCAGAGTGAATCTGCAGGGCCTGGAGGAGCAATAAATGAGACACATCTAGCTGCCCCTGCTCCTGGTGGAGCATGGCGAGGTTGTTGACCACTTGCCCCTCGAAGCGCCGGTTTCCACATTCCCGGTGCAACCGCAAAGCTTCCTCGTACAACCTCTGGGCTTCCGCTATCCGACCCTGGGCATGATGCAAGACAGCCAAATGACCACGGACAATGCCTTCTCTGCCACGATCTTCGGCCTGGCTAAAAATGCTCAAGGCCTCTTCGAAGAGTTTGCGTGCCTTGTCCATCTCGGCATGATCCCAATGCAAGCCGGCCAGGTTGGTCAGGGTCTTGGCCCGAGCCAGGGGATTTCCAGACTTTTCATGGATGGCCAGGGCGATGAGAAAGCGTTCACGGGCTGACTCCATCCGGCCCCGTTCCCGGTCAATGCTTCCCAAATTATCTTGGGTTTTCGCGATTTCATCGTCATCGGAAAGCTGCTGGAAGAGCTTGATCGCGTCTGTAAGAAGCTCCCCGGCACTATCGACGCGACCCGTTCTCCAGTGGATGATTCCCATGGCCCGCAAGCTTTGGCCTTCCAACACCGGCCGGCCCAGTTTCCGCGCCTCCGCCAAAGCATCCCCATGCGCCCGTTCCGCTTCCGCCATGAGCCCCTGAACGTAAAGCACACCGTAGCCATATTCATTCCGAACCCGGATCGCCTCGGAAGTGGGGACCGTGACAAGACGCAGGTAATCTTGATATGATTGCCGTGCTTCAACCAGTGCATAGCCTTTCCGGGCGCGACGGCCAGCGCGAAGGTAGCTAGCCTGAGCTCGATCAATGTCGCATGCCCGTTCCCAATGGAATCCGAGTTCCCCCCAATAGTCGCTCAGATCCGCCGCATAGACGGACTCCAAGCTCCGAGCCGCCATCCGATGGAACCTGGACCTGTCCTTCTGAGAGTTCTGCTCGTATGCGCCCTCCCTTAGAGTCTCATGGGAGAAACGCAAAGCCCTGGCCCCGGTTTCGACGATCCACTCCCGTCGGGCGAGTTCGGTCCAAGCATCCTTCCACCACACGGAATCCTCTTCCGGCTCACAAAGCCTCAAAAACTCTTCCAGGAGAGGTAAACTGATTTCGCGGCCCAGAATGGCAGCGAGCTGGGCCAGGTAACGGGCGGAAGGGGAAAGAGCTGCCAACCGGCGACCCACCAGGTCGCGGAGCGACGCCGGTAGCTCGAGGCGTTCATAATCGGCGGCATCGGGCTCCACGATTCCCGGACCCAGCCGCCAACGGCCCTGCTCGTCTCTCCACAGCAGAGTACTGTCCACCGCGGTGCGCAAGTACTCCGCCACGAAAAATGGATTGCCCTCCGAGCGGCGGGCAAGAAACTCCGTCAATCCCTCCGGCGCGACCTCTAACGCCAACATGTCGGTGAAATTCCAGCTACGTCGGGTGGCAAAAGCCGTACCAGCTCCATGCGCTCGGCCCCGGAACCGGCCAAGATCTCAGCCAAAACAGGAGAGAGGGAGGAGCCCAGCTCTTCGCTTCGATAGGCCCCAAGGACGAGCAGAGGCCCACAATCAGATGTTTGGGCATAGTGCTGAAGAAAACTCAGGCTCAGATCGTCGGCCCACTGGAGATCGTCAAGGATAAGGAGGGTTGGGTTGGTTGCCGCAAATGCATCCAGAGTCTTGGTCAAATCGCGATAGAGCCGCGCCTGGGCGTCGGCGACTGGCAAAGACGACAAGTCGATGGACTTGGCCTGTCCCGGTAGCTTGGAAAGAGCTGGCTCATAGGCCGCCAGGCGGCCGCCGTGCTTGGCCAAGAGGAAACCGGTCATCTCGGGTCCTTCCTGCAAGCAGATGTCAACGACCGCCCTCAGCGCGGGACGCAGAAGCTGGAGTGGCCCCTTGCGCTCCACGGTAGCCTCGCTCACAACTACGCGAAACCCCGATTTCTTGGCCTCCCGAGCCAACTCCACAAGGAGTCGGGTTTTGCCGATACCGCTTTCGCCTCCAAGGAGGATCACGCCTCCGCCATCCCGCTCCAGGTTTTCGAGCCGGTTGCGCAGCCGCCTTAGCTCCAGATCCCGGCCGCTCAAGCCTGGCCGGTACAGATAGCTCAGCGATGTCGAGCTAACGGGCCAAATCCCATTGCTCGCGCCCAACCCACCCAAGGCCCTGGCAAGGTCAGTGGCATAGCCAAATCTCTTTCCAGGGTCTTTTTCCAGCAGTTTCAAGACGAGCCGATCCAAGGCCAGGGGGATCTCGTCTCGGTGCTCGGAAGGCGGTGGAGGCGCATCGTGAAGGTGGCCGTGCAAAAGAGGGCCAGATTCTTTGCCTACAAATGGAGGACTCCCAGTGAGCAACTCGTACAAGATGCAGCCCAACGCATAAAGATCGGTGCGAGCATCGCAAACTTCCCCCCGGATCTGCTCGGGAGCCATGTAGGCTGCCGTGCCCGCCGCGAGGCCGGCGACCTGCAAAACTTCTTGATTCATCCCGGCGGGAAAGTGCTGCGTGAGGCCAAAATCGACCAGCACGGGCCTCGCATCAGGACGCAACAGAATGTTCTCCGGTTTCAAATCGCAATGTACGACACCGTGGCTGTGGAGATAATCCAGCGGATCACATAACCGCCGCACCAAAGTCAGCGATGCCTGGAAGTCCCCCAAGGCGCAGTCTTGACCGGACTCCCCAGGGCGAAAAATCTCCCCCGGGGATCTCTTGGAGCGAAAGGAATGCCCCAAGCGCTCCGAAGAGAAACCGCTCTCCGGATCCTGCCGCGCATTCCCGGCCAAAGGTCCCGCAAGCGAGCTTGTCCACCAAGGCAAAGTGGGACTTTCACCCAGCCATTGCCGCAGGGAAAGTCCCGGTATGATCTCCATGGCATACCATGGAACCGCACCCTGGATTCCCTCGTCGCGAATCGCCACGATCCCGGGATGAGAGAGCTTGGCCAGCGCCCTGATCTCCCGCCTTAGACTGTCCAACAGCCCGGCTGCTGGGCTTCGAACGGTCTTGAGGGCGACCTGGGCCTTGGACTGCCGGCACTCCGCCAGCCAAACGACTCCCATCCCTCCCTGTCCCAACGGCCTGAGAAGGCGATACGGTCCCACTGTAGAGTCTGGTGCTAACACGAATCCGCTCCCCTCCACTGCCCGCAACAGGCCATTCTGCTGGACTGCACGGCAGGATCCAAGCCTTGGTTGAACCGCCGCCCATCAAATCGTCGTTTTTCTACGTTACAATTACCTCCGCCGAAATCGTGGCGCGGGCATCTTGCCCATGCCGTGCCAGCGGGACTTGACGGAGTCAGAGAGGATACCGGCCCCACCGCTGAAGTTGTAAACCGGGTTTGATAGGTCCCGTTGAAGAGACCTGTCAAGCTTTCCCGCAGCTCTGCTCCAAAGCTTGCCGCCGAAAGCCGCCGCGCCCATTCTCCCGGCCCGCATGCAGAACCCCGCCACGGTCTTTTTCCGCCCCCCGGCAGCGCGTGCGGGCCGGGAGACCCGCCCGCCACGGTCTTCCTTCATCAGCTAGCCTTGCATCAACTGCTCCGGCGTCACGATGGAGCCGAACTGCTTCTTGAGGAGCAAAAGGCCGGCTCTCTGCTCGTCGTAGACCTCGAAGAGACGCTCGGGAACATCGTGGCTCTTCCTGTACGCCTCGGTCTGTAGATCGATGCGGCCAATAATATTGTCGATGTACAGGGAGAACTGCATGTCGTACAGCTCCCGAGTATATTCCTTGTCAATCGCGGCAAAAAGCGCCTTGAGGTCCTCGTATTTGGGAAGGAACCCAATGGGAGTCTCAATGGCGTCAGCCTCCTTGTGAACAAAGAGGTCGAGCCATCCGAGCCAGACTCTGACATCCCGTTTCTCGCCAAGAAGCCCCGGCCTGTCGCTTCCTCGATTCTCATGGGTCAGGAAGTAGTTCAAGCCGGCCATGGCGGGCCGGCCTCCGCCACTCAACTTGGGCGAGTTGAAGAACTGGAACTGGGCCTTCATATAATCGCCCAACGGGCCGGGAATGAAGGGCGCGTTGGCCCAGGGCTGCCGCCGAACACCGGAAACACCAATCTCCGTGGCCGTGGCCTTGGAAACCACGGAGGCGCCGATGGCGACACCGGCATCGGGATTCTTGGCCACCCAGACGGGAGGCATCGTATCGGCATCCCTGCCCGAATAGGTGATCACCTTGACAGGCACACCGGCAGGGTCTTCCGCCGCTTCGGTATTGTGGTTGGCGATGGAGGAGGCAAGAAGCGTGCAACGGGAATTGGGGTGCGAGATGGGGATTGGCTTGCCATTGGCATCCAGCTTCCTTTCCCACCAGTTGCCCTGAAAGTTCCGGCCGCTGCTGGGATGCTCCTCGCCATTGCCCTCCCAGTGGGGAACCAGATTCTCGTCCACCAAGACATTGGACCAAATCACCTCCGTTCCATCGCCCCGGAGACAGTCCATCAAGAAGGGGTCGCCTTCCTTGTTGACGTCGCGGACGATACCGAAGATTCCCTTCTCTGGGTTCACCGCTCGGAGCGTGCCATCTTCCGCAATCCAGATCTGGGCCAGGTCATCGCCGATGAAGTCTGTCCCAACCATGGCGGTGGTGGTCTTTCCGCAGCCGGACGGAGCAGCGCCCGCAAAAAAGGTCTTCCGCCCACCAGGCCCGGTAAGCCCGGTAATGAACATGTGCTCCGAAAGCTCTTCGCCCAACTTGAAGTAGGTGGAATAATCGACGGTGAACCGGTGGTTGCCCTTCTTGAGGAGCAGCGTATTCCCGGCATAGGTGCAGAAGGTGGAAAAGGTGGTAAACCAGCTCCTATCCATGAAAATCCTGGCTCGTGGCAGGTCCTCTGGCCGATTCGGACCTTCCGCGTGGAGGTTGGTGTAGAAAATTCCCTTTCGTTGAACCTCTTGATCGAACTGGGCGAAACAGTTCCTGTACAGGATTTCCGCGGAATGGAAGACATAGCCCGACGAAGAAATCTCAATGGCCGGAACCGCCGCCTGCGCCCCCGCGGGTCCACGGATAAAAAAACCGACGATGAGCGTTTTGCCGCTCATGACTCCCCGCATCTGCTCCCGGACATAGTCCAATGCCTCGGCACGCGGAAGACTCAATGCAAGAGAGCTCACATTCTCGTCTTCATTGACGATGTAATAGGTTTGCTTTACCAGCCGCGCCTGCTCCTGCGGCAGATCGAAATGGATGGTGTGCTTCTCCTTGGCCAGCTTCTCCTCTTCTCCTTGCTTGAGGGCATACTCCCGTATCCACTGAAGGTCGTCAGCAGATCCGGTATCGACGAACACGTTGTCGGGCAAGCAGATGGCGATGGTGTTGGCAACCTTGATCAGAGCTTCTTCGGTCTCGATCCGGCTAATCTTCGCCAGATTCTCGCCGCTGAGCTTCTCCCTGAACAAGGCCTTGGCCTCGGCGATGGTGCGGATCCCGCCCACCTCCATAAGGATGTCCACGCCTTTCTTCAACTCAAACATTACTTACTCCCTACTCGTTTTTGTCGTTTGGCGTCAGGCTGACATTCAGATAAAACTTGCCCGCGCTCTTTGCAAGCCGGGACCGACAAACCTTGGGCGCAGCCCCACCGATCGGTTCCTCAAACGGGCCTGGCATGCCCCATTTCCACGACCGGCACCGCCCGGGATCCACCGGAGAGAACCAAAAGAAAAAAGGGCCTTTCCGGGTCACACAAGGAAGCAGGACTCGACGATTCTCCAGGCTTGTGCCATTCTGACGACGCATGGACTGGAGGTGCGGAATGCTTTACGGGCGACCGGAATTTTTCGACACAAGCCACTACGAACGTTGCCGAGGCCGGGCTCCCGCCTATCTCTGCGAGCTCGTTTGCCATTGCCTGGAGCTCGTGAGCCAACTGGCGGCATCCGGGCTCGAGTTCCGGTTCAAAGGAGGAAACTCGCTTCTACTCTTACTCGGCCAGCCTCAACGCTTTTCCATTGACGTGGATATCGTCACCACCACGGATCGCGAGATCCTCACCACCACCGTCAAGGAAATCATCGCCAACTGCGATCTTTTCAACCGCTTCGAGGTCCGTCACCCCAAGACCAAGCCCTGGCTGCCCCTGGCCAGTTACAAGCTCTTCTTCGAGTCCGCCTACCGAGCCCCCGAAGAGGCCTACGTGATGCTGGATGCCGTATTCGAGGCCGCTCCCTACGATGGCATTACAAGGCCAGTGCGCTGTGGAAATATCTATCATTCGGACCAAACCGTGGAGGTCCCCTCCATTTCGGGGCTTCTTGGAGACAAGCTCCTGACCCTGGGCCCATCGACCTTGGGAATCCCCTTTGGCAAGGGCAAAGAGGCCCATCGCCTCAAGCACGTCTTCGACGTCTCGCGCCTACTGGACGAAGAGTGGGATCTGGGTAAGGTCAACCAGGCTGTCCGAGGCTGCATGGAGCAAGAAAACCGCATTCAGAGAAGCCATTGGGACTGGCCCACCACCCGCGGCGACACCCTGGAGTTCCTCCGCGCCCCATTGCCCTTCGACGCACCTCCTGACGCGGGAAAGCTCGACCCAAAGGGCTATCTCTACGAAACAGCCATAGGATTCCAGGAGTTTCGGCAAGTCCTGTTCGCCCTGGACTTCACCTGGCCTGACTTTCTGGAGGCCTGCCGGAAAGTGATTTCCCTCACGGAAAAAATCACGGCTTGAAATTCGGGCTGGACAGCGTTTCAATGACGAGAAGCAGTTCAGTTGGAGTTCTTTTCTTATTGCTGAGTCCGCTCCCGTCGCTCACATCCGCTGCGCGCCACTCGCCCAAAGGTGGCCGCGGAATGAAAAAACAACCCCCGGGGCGCGGCTTCCCCCGAACCACACCACTGGACCCTCATCGCCGGCAAGATGAAGAGGAAGAACCGACATGCCAGGGAAAAAAAACGAAATGACCCTCTCCACCGGCCTGGGAAAACGTCTTGTACCCTCCCTTCTCGTTCGCGACATGGAGGCAACCCTTCTATTTTACCAACAGCTTGGATTCCAAGTCACCGGCAGCCATCCGCCGGGAGAACCCCCATTTTGGGCGGAAGTCAGCCAAGACGGAGTCGTTTTCCAGTTTTTCGCCGATCCTCCCCAAGGGACCTTGGACCATCCCATTTGTAGTGGAGTTTTTTACATCTTTCCCCAAGACGTCAAGGCCCTGGCCGAAAAACTCCAAGACAAGACCGAGTTCCTTTGGGGCCCCGAGGTCATGGACTACGGCATGCTCGAATTCGCCATCCGCGATCCCAACGGCTACATCCTGGCGTTCACCGAACCGGCAGACCAAGGCGAAATGTCCTGACGCGGCTCCACCCTCGCGGAACTCAATAGAAATTGGGGGTATCCACGTACCATGAAAGTACATGGTTAAATCCATCTTCGACGGCGTGGTTATGGCGCTCGGCGCCATTCACTTTCATCTTCCGGGGTGTGGTCGCCAGGATCATGCTCGTTACCATGAAAGTACATGGTTAAATCCATCTTCGACGGCGTGGTTATGGCGCTCGGCGCCATTCACTTTCATCTTCCGGGGTGTGGTCGCCGGGA
>JAJRTK010000236.1 GCA_024278345.1 bacterium
CGGGGCATTCTACCGCCGATTCGACCGGGGGCTCTATCTGGATCAGGTGATGGAATCGGGGCTTGCCTCTCTTTGCGGCCAATATGTCAGTTGGGGGCAAACACTGCTGGACTACGACAATGACGGGGACCTGGATCTGTTCGTGGCGAATGGCGGGCTTCACCATCTTGTGAGCTGGGAGGATCTGCTTTTGCGGAACACTGGAAAGGGCAAGTTTGAGGATGCAAGCATCGATGGGGGGCCGGTTTTCCAGAGGCGGCACGTGGGCCGGACAGCCATCACCGGCGACTACGACAACGACGGAGATGTCGATATCTTCGTGACGAACCTCGAAGGTCCGCCCCTCCTGCTTCGGAACGACCTTGGCTCGGGGGCTAGCTGGATCACGCTCGATCTGGTGGGTAGAAAAGGCCGCGACGCCTTTGGATCGCTTGTGGAGATCATTGCGAATGGAAAAAAACAGACCGCGGTGAGCCGGTGCAAGACCGCCTATCTGGGCCAGGGAGACCAGCGCCTCCACTTCGGCCTCGGCATGGGCGTACAAAAGGTCGAGACGATTCGAATCACCTGGCCGGGCGGAAAACAGACCCTGCTGGAGAAGATCACCACAGGGCAAATCCTCCGGTTGGTGGAGGCGGCCCCATGAAACACCGACTCACCGCATTTTTTCTGCTTGCTCTGCTGGCCATCCGCCCCAGTGCCGGAGAGGTTTCCGTGCCCGCCGCGGAAGAAGATCCTTTGTCCATCGTGGTCACCCAGGTTCCCCGGAGTTCCGATGGCTCCTGGAATCGGGCGATGGCGCTGGAGAAGCGCTACCCCGCCGGAAGCCGGATTGCTCTTGTGAGGACGGGGCCGGCAACGAGTACGTTCATTCTGAGCCGAGGCTTGGAAGCGGCCGGCGAACCAGCGGTTTCGTGGAACGGGAAATCGGTCCTCTTCACAGGACGCAAAGCCGGCAAGACGAACTGGGCCATCTATGAAACCGACCTCACCAGCGGCAAGCCGAAGTTAAAGGTGCAAACAGAAGGGGATTGCGCGGCACCGGCCTACCTTGCGAAAAACCGGCTGGTCTTCGCCTGCTCGGAAGGCGGGGGGGATTCGGAATACCAGCGCTGGCGCATCTACAGCGCCAGCTCCCATGGGACCGGAATCGAGCAAATCACCTTCGGGCCCGCGTCCGCGACGGATCCCGCACTACTCCTGGATGGGCGAGTCCTCTTTTCCATGGGCCGGAAATCGGCCATGGGGCAGTCAAGAAAACCGGGGGATTCAGAGACAAAGGCTTTCCAAAGTCGGCCACTGCCGGTTGAAGGCCACCCGGGAATAGACCTTGGGCGCCAGAAATGGAGCGGGTTCGGGCTCCTCACTATCAATCCTGACGGAACCAGTCTCAATTCTTTCACTGGAAGCCACCGCCCGCCTTTCTACAAGCTCCGCCCGCGGCAGACAGCGGACGGGAAGCGAGTGGTTTTCGTCGCCGGCGGGACAGGTGAGCGGGGTTGGCGCGCCGGACAGACCGAAATGGGTCGGCCGCTGACGGCTCTGTCGGAGCTTCCCGTAGGGCTAGGGAAATCTGGAGGCGTGGCGCCGGAGAGACTTTCGCTTGGGGCGGTGGAGCCTCTTCCCGGCGGCGGTTTTCTGGTGGCGGCGCTGCCCGGGGCAGGCGGCAAGAAGAGCTGGGGAATCTACCGGGTTCCAAAGGGTGGGACCAAAGCCGCCGCTCTTTTTGACACGGAGGATTGGAACGAGGTCGAGGCGGTGCTGGCCGCCCCGCGCATGGAGCCCAAGGGACGCCCTTCCAGGGTGAAGCCATCCAAGAAGAGCGCTCTCCTTCTCTGCTACGACGGGTTGGGCACCCGTGAAGAAAATCCCGGCGCCTCTCGGGCGGCCAAGATCCTAGTGGAGGGCTGGACCGCCGAAAAGCTGGAAGCCGGGAAGAGCTCCACGTCCAGCCTCCAGGAGATCCAGGCCCAAAGGGGAAAGGCCCGGGCGATGCCAAAAGGGCCGCTCTCGGCGGTTGTCGAGGTTCCTCTGGAGAAGGACGGCTCCTTTTTCCTGAAGATTCCGGCTGATCGGGCCATCCGGATCTGGACGGCCGACGCCGAAGGACGGACCATTGCGGCCTGCAACTGGATCTGGGCGCGCAAAGGGGAGATCCGGGCATGCTTCGGCTGCCACGAAAATCCAGAGACGGCGCCGGTCAACCGTCTCATCGAGGCGACGAAAAAGGAGCCCGTTTCGGTGGAGTTCCAGGAGGCGCGGCCATGAAAGTGGGAAAGAAAGGCTCTCTTTGGCGGTTTCTGGTTCTGCTGGCTCTGGCGGCGGCGGCGGCGGGATTTTTCGGCCTTGAAGTTCTCTTTCCCCGCCATCTCCGGGCGGTGACGGGCCGCTCCGACATTGGCCTCATGCGCTGCACGTACTGCCATCGGAAGGTCTTGGAACCGCCGAGGGGAGGGAACCACGTGGGCCTTGACTACATGTCTCCGGCGGGACTTGCGGTCTCCCCGGATGGCAAGACGCTCTACGTCGCGGCCGAAGGAGCGGACCGGCTGCTGGTGGTCGATCTAGGCGAGAAACGGGTCCGAAGCAGCCTCCCCATCCAGGGGCGCCCGCATGGAGTGGCAGTCTCCTCTGACGGGGAAAGGCTTGCGGTGACCGGGCGCGACGGGGATCGGGTTCTTCTTCTGGATGCGGCGACCCTGGAGACCGTGGAGACTTTGCCCACGGGATACGAACCTCTTGCGGCAGCCTTCCGGCCGCTGATGGCCCGGAACGACAGCCTTGGCGGAGCGGCCGAGGCCGCTGAAAAAAGCACCCTACAACCGGGCGAAGGCGGCGGGACCGGCAGCCGCCAGGAGAATCTATACACCGTCAATGGAACCAGCGGGGACCTGTCGATCCTGACTCCTGGCAGGCCCGGCCAATCTCTTCGTCTGAGGGCTGGAACCAGTCCCTACGGATTGGCCGTCGCCGCTGATGGCCGCCTTCTGGCGGTGGCGAACCGCATGGCGGACCCAGGGCCTCCCCGGCGCGTTCCAGCCTCGGAAGTCACCCTGGTGGACCTCACCCGGAACCGGGTTACCGATCGCCGGAAACTTGTGTCGGCTCATTTGAGCGAGGGGATCGCGCTCTCGTCCGACGGGAGCTTTGCTCTGGTGGGCGCCGTCCGGGTGCGGAATCTCCTCCCGCTGACCCAGGTGGCCCGGGGCGCCGTGATGAACAGTGTCCTTGTCTATCTGGAGACGAAACCGGATGGCCGGACGGTCCAGTTTCCCTTGGGCGACGTGAATAGCTACTTCGCCGATCCTTCGGGGGTGGTTCTGACGCCGGACGACCGGATCGCCTTTGTGGCGGCCGGCGGGGCAAACATCGTGATAGCCGTCGATGTAGAGGCGCTCCAGAACCTGGTTCAGGGTTCAGGGAAGAGCGAAATTGCTTCGGTGGGGGAAAACCTGGCTCTTTCGGCGGGGTACATCCTGGCCCGGATTCCCACTGGGGAGAATCCCCGGCAGATGGTCCTCTCGCCGGAAGGGGGACTGCTGTACGTTGCGGAGCGCCTCAACGACTCCATCGCCGTCATCGATGTGAAGTCCCTGACCTTGACAGGCCGGATCGATCTTGGCGGCCCGAAAGAGTTGACGCCGGAACGACGGGGTGAACGAGTCTTTTCCAACGCCTCGGTCACATTCCAGGGCCAGTTTTCCTGCCGATCCTGCCATCCCGACGGTCACCACGATGGACTGGTTTATGACTTCGATATTGACGGCATCGGGCGCAACCTTTTAGAAACGAGATCCTTGCGAGGAATCCGAGACACGGCCCCCTTTAAGTGGAACGGCAAGAACCCGGATCTGGCCACCCAATGCGGGCCTCGCTTCGCCCTTGTCTTGACCCGGAGTGACCCCTTTCCACCGGAGGATCTCCAAGATCTGGTGCGGTACATCGAGTCGATCCCCTTGCCGCCGGTGCGGCTACCGAAGTCTCTGGCCAAGGCACGGGAAGAGGGCCGAAAAATCTTCCACCGGGCAGAGACCAAGAAGGGCGCGGAAATCCCCGTTGCCGACCGATGTCCCACGTGCCACAGAGAGCCACTCTTCACGGACCGCCTCATGGCTGATGTAGAATCAGGGGCTCCCACGGATAGTGGGCGCTCCTTTGACGCGCCGCACCTCTTGGGAATCGCGGCCTCCGGTCCCTATCTCCATGACGGTCGGGCCCTGTCGCTTGAAGAGATCTGGACCCGGTTCAACCCCAACGATACTCACGGTGTGACCAACGATCTTGACAAGGTGCAGCTCAACGATCTGATCCTCTACCTCAGGAGCCTGTGATGAAGGGAAGCCACTGGATTGACTGGAACTTCTTTTCGGCGGTGGGCGCGGGGCAGTGCTCGAGCAGCCGGGAGAAGCCGAACGGATGGAGAGAGGCCCGCTGCCGGGTTTCGGCGGCGGGGCAGGAGCGTGGTGACGCCCGCGGGCTTGATGGCCGAATCTTGGGCCGGCGGGGTCTCGTTGGTTTTCTTCTTTGTTCCGTGGCGACGGTTCTTCTTTCGGTGGTAAGCGCCGGGCCGGCGAAGAGTGCGACAGTTCGCGCGGCGGAGGGATCCGGCGGCGGGGCTGGTTCCGCCGATCCGACCACCGGGGACAAAGGCCGCTCCCAGCCTTCTTCAGAGCTTGAGGAGGTCGCCACGGTAGAGGGGAGAGCTCCGGCTCTTTCTTGCTGGAAGACCCTTGGGACCGCCGACGGGCTGCCATCGGAGAAGGTCTTCGCAGTGGCCGTGGAGGGGGAACGGGTCTGGGCGGGAACGGAAAAGGGGCTTGCCCTGGTGGAAAACGGCGTAGTCCGCAAAGTCTACGGCGTGAAAAACGGCCTTCCCTTCCAGGCGGTTACGGCACTGGCGGTAAGCCCATCCACGGGGGACCTTTGGGTCGGAACCATGGGAGGGCTCGCACGGTTTAGCGGGGGGCGGTTCGACACCTTCACACAGCTTGACAGCGGGTTGGTGAACGATGTCATCTACGGCATTGCCGTGGATGGCCCCGTCATCTGGATCGCCACGGCGGCGGGACTCAACCGGTATGACACGGAAACCGGAGTCTGGGAGATCTACGACACGACGAACACCTTGATGCACGAGCCCTGGTGTTACGCCGTCACCGCTTCGGATGGCCGGGTCTACGTCGCTGTTTGGGGCGGCGGAATCGTAGTCCGGGACGGAAAAACAGGCCGATTTCGAGAACATCGAGACCCGGACAAGGAATTGGAGATCGATCTGTTCCGGGACGATGGCCTGGTCCACGACGTCACCTCGGCCGTGGCGGTGGACGAAGGAATCACGTGGGCTGGAACTTACTTCGGCCTCAGCCGTTACGACGGCCGCCGCTGGCGGAGCTACAACCAATCCGACAGCGGGTTGGCAGGGGATTTTATTAATTATTTGAAGACTCGCGCCGGTGTTCTCTGGATCGCCACCGATCAGGGCTTGGGCTGGTTCGATGGGACCCAGTGGCAAACTTGGCGGAAGGGCAAGGAGGAATCGGAATTTCGGTGGTTGTTCACCGATTCGAAAGGAAAAACCCATTCTTTCCCCACGGAATCCGGGCCGCCCAGCAACACAATCTTCGGAATCGAGCTTGATGGCGAAGGCAATCCCTGGCTGGCCACGGCCAAGGGCTTGACCCACGCCTGGTCTTGCTCCGGAAACCCATGACAGCGAAATCAAGGCGTGGGCGGCGGCTGCAAGCGACAGGTGCCATTGCAAAGCCGTTTGCCAAAGAAAAAACGAAGCCAACACGGCAGATCATTTTCACCAGAAGGAACCAAACCCATGACCATTGCCAACGCCAGCCAGACGGCTGGCAACGAATCGCCCCTCGCCTTGACCCAGGATGCCTGGACCGAGCTCGAGGCCATGGGCTTCGACTCCAACAGCGCCGCATTGACCAAGCCCATGAAGGGGCTCCGCCAAGTGGAAGGCCGGCCGTTGATCCCAAGAAAGGCGATAAGCGCTCCGGAGATCCTCAACGAGGCGCACGAGTACCAGCCACGGCCTTCCTCCTTCAGCCGCGGCCTGCGGGTAGAGCTGCCCGGCGCGACGATGCTCTTTCTTTCGGGAACCGCCAGCGTCGATGAACAGGGGCGCAGCATCTACGTGGGCGATTTTCAGGCCCAATGCCTGCGGACCTTCAGAAATCTCACGGCGCTCTTGGCCGCCGAAGGCGCGAGCTGGCACGACATCGTCCGCACAACCTGCTACATCCGGGACATCGAGCGCGATTACGACACTTTCAACGACGTTCGGACCCTATTTATGAACGCACTGGGCCTCGATCCCCTTCCGGCGAGCACGGGCATCCAGGCCCGGATCTGCCGATCAGACCTCCTGGTGGAGATCGAAGCGATGGCCATCATTCCCCACGAGAATGCCGGATGATTCGATCGAGTCACATTTTTCCCGGTGTCCTGGCCCTGTTTTTCGTCTGCCTCGGTGGCTCGGCGTGGGGGGAGTCTTCTACAGCGGCGGGCTCTACGGTTTCGGCGGGCCCGGCTGAGACAGAAGTCCCTTCCGCTTCTCCGGCCCTGTCAAGCGGCGGTGGAGAATCCGGTCACTACGGCCGGACGCCAGCCAAGCTGGTTCCTTACGGCAAAGGGAGGGCGCCCTACCGGCGGTTCTTCCTGGAGCCTCCGCCCTACCGCGGCGAAGGGCGATCCGCGGCGGAACCCGGAGAACTTTCCACCGTCCGGATCGGTCTTCTGGCCCCGCTGGAGGGGACTCGCCTGGATCACCTGGGCAAGAGCGTCCTGCAAGGCGTCGAGCTTGCGCTGGAGGAAGCCAACCAAGCCGGCGGTTTTCAAGGCCATCCCTTCGAGCTGGTGGTGAAGAATGATCGGCTGCTGTGGGGCGGCTCTGGAAACATCTTGGTGGATCTGGCCTATGGGGAGCATGTTTGGGCTCTTATCAGCTCCATCAATTCCAACAGCACCCACGTAGCTCTGCGGGCGGCACTGAAAGCCGAGATCCCCATGGTGGACGTCTGGAGCACCGACCCCACCATCACGGAAACCGGGATTCCCTGGATACTGCGCTCCACGCCGGATCACCGCCAGACGAGCTACCGCCTGGCGCAGCTCCTGTTTCAGAATCGTGGTTTGAGCCGCGTGGCCGTTCTTCGCTCCAGTAACCGCTACGGCCGGCTGGGAGTGGGGGAGTTTCGGGATGCGGCGCAGCGGCTCTCGAAACCTCTGGTCATGGAGGCTCAATTCACTCCCGGAGCTGATGATTTCTCCGCTCAGCTTCGCCGGATCGCCGCCAGCAAGCCCGAGGCCGTAGTTCTCTGGGCAGACGCCGAGGATGCCGCACGGATCGTCCGCCAGATGCGTGAGAAGGGGATGGACCAGCTCGTGGTGGGAAGCAACAGGATTGTGTCGCCGCGCTTCCTGGATTTGGCTGGAAAATCGGCCGAGGGCGTGATGGCGACCTTTCCCATGAACCTGGATAGCGGCGGTGAAGACTGGAAGAAGTTCGTGGAGAAGTTCCGGCAAAAGACCGGCGGCCCACCGGATGCTTTCGCGGCCTACAGCTACGATGCCGCAAATCTTCTTATGGAAGCCATCCGGAAGGCGGGCCTCAACCGGGCTCGGATCCGGGACGAGCTGGCAAGCCTTCAAAAATGGCGCGGCGTTACCGGAGAATTCGTTTTCGACGCCACCTCCAACAACGTGGCTCCTCTCTTCCTGGCCCACGTGAAAAACGGGAGATTCGTCTTTGAATAGGCGGTTTTCATCCATCGTTCTTCTTGCCGTGACGCTCTTTGGAGGCCCCATGGGCTGGGCGAAGAGTGCCGCCGACCCGGCTCGTGGAGCGGCAAGTGCCGCGACCAACGGACTTACGGGTACCGTGACCAACGGGCTGGAGGGTGATGGGACAGGCAGGGCTGCGGGAAAGCCCGCCCTTCAGCCGGTTGGGCCACAAGCCATCCGGCAGGCGGAAAAACCCTTGTCCATCGCACTTGTAGGAACGGGGACGGCCCTGGATCGGTGCATCGCCTGGGGCGCCGAGCTTGCCCTCAAAGAGCTCACGGCAAACAGCCAGTCCAGGCCTCCTTTCCGCCTGGAAACCCTGGAATCTCCAAGCCCGTGGAGGAGCGGGGCCTCTCTCATCTCTCGGCTGGCCTTCCAGGAGGAGGTTTTGGTCCTGCTGGGACCGGCCCAGGGAGCAGCGGCCCACTTGGTGGCCCAAATCGCCACGCGGCGGCGTGTGGCGGCAGTCCTCTTTTCGGCGGAGGAATCCCTGACGCAGGCCCACGATCCCTGGGTCTTCCAGGCGGTCCCCAGCGACGAAGAGCAGGCTGGAGCACTCCTGGACTGGGCGAGGAAAACCGAGCACCTGGAGAAGGCCCTGGCCATCGTTCCGCCCGGCCGCGAAGGCCGGGAGCGCTTCTCCGCTCTGGGCCGGGCATGTGCCAAGCGAGGAATTCCGTTGGCCTTCTTCCGGCAGGGCGCCCCTGGAACCAAGAAGGGAACCGTCTTGTTGCTATGGCTCGACCCCGGTCCGGCCCTCCAATTCTTGAGGAACCTCCCTCAAAAGCAAGTCCCGAAGCTCATTCTGGGGAGCCATCGTCTGGACCACTTCCCTTTTCTTGAAGGCGCTCCCAACCGCTTTTCTCTCCTTGCCATGCCCCGCCTGGGAGAGGCCGGCGGCGATTTCGGCGAGCGGTTGGGCTACGACATGATCTCGTTCCTGGCGCCGGGACTGAGCAAGGAAGAAGTAGGCGCGGAGGAACTCCGGGACTTCCTCTCCACAAGAAGTGCAATGCAAGGTAAAACGGGCTCCTTCCGATTCGGACCTACCGGTCGCCGGCAGGGCTCCATGGAGATAGGCCTCCTAGATGGCGGCCGGCTCGTTCCGGCTGGGCGGCGGCCAGGGAAAAGGCCGGGCGCCACAACAGGTGGAACAGCTTCTCCCCACGACATTCCCGAGGAAACGCCATGACTCGACGAATGCCAGAACTCTCGATCCTCAGACAAACCTGGTCCCCCTATTCCGATCCTCGCTCGACCCATACCGTCCAGGTAGGCAAGGTCCGCGTGGGCGGCGCCAGACCCATCGTCATCGCCGGTCCTTGCGCCGTAGAGTCTCTGGACCAGACTCTGGAAATCGCCCACGCCATCAAGCGCGCGGGAGCCGATCTCCTCCGAGGAGGCGCCTTCAAGCCCATAACCAGTCCCCATTCCTTTCAGGGACTTGGCATAAAGGGACTGGAAATCTTGTCGGAAGTCCGCCGTATCACGGGACTCGGCATCGTTACCGAGGTCATGGACCCACGGCTGGTGAGCGAAGTGGCTGAAGTGGCCGATATCCTTCAGATCGGTTCTCGGTCGATGCAGAACTTTCCTCTCTTGACAGAGGTGGGCCGCGCTGGCCGTCCGGTCCTCCTCAAGCGCGCCTGGAGCGCCACGTTGGAGGAATGGCTCTGCGCCGCCGAATACATCGCCGTCCAAGGCAACCGGAACATCATTCTCTGCGAGCGGGGAATCCGAACTTCTTGCCATTGGGAGTATTCCCGGAACATCCTGGATCTCAACGTCATCAAACCGCTCCGCCAGGCGACCCCTCTTCCGGTGATCGTCGATCCGTCCCACGCCACGGGCCAGGCCCACCTGGTTCCGGTCATGAGCCAGGCGGCGTTGGCCGCCGGGGCCCAAGGGCTCCTCATCGAGGTCATCGCGAAGGAAGCCAGCCGCGTCCAGGCCAGATGCGACGGAGAGCAAGGTATCTTTCCCGAAGAGCTGGAGCAGATCGTCGCCCTCACCCACCAAGGCGCACCAGCGGCAAGCTTCAACAGCGCGGCCTCCCTCGTGGGTGGGCTGGCAAAATAAAGGTCCAAGCTGGTTCGTTCCTGAACCGGCAGGCCTCCACCGGCTGGCGGGTTTGCCCGGCCTTCGGAGGAAGAAGAACGGGCCGGGGGCGATACGAGGCGAACAGCGCGCAACGGATGTGAGCGATGGAAGCGGAAGGCAACCCAAAAGGCAGAGCACGGTTTGCCAAAACCATGCCCCGCAAGGGTGAGACAGACCAACTTTCCGACCCCAAAAAGGAACGCCATGACAAGGGCAGAGGTTTCGGAGATTTTCGACCCCGCTTGCTGGAAAGCGGTGGATGGCTTTGAGCTCACGGATATCACCTACCACCGGGCCATCGATCAGGGAACCGTCCGGATCGCCATCCACAGGCCGGAGGTGCGGAATGCCTTCCGGCCGCACACCGTGGACGAGCTCTTTCGCGCCCTGGATCATGCACGCCAGACGCCGGATGTGGGGTGCGTGCTCCTCACGGGCAATGGTCCTTCTGCCAAGGACGGTGGCTGGGCTTTCTGCTCCGGGGGTGACCAGCGCATCCGGGGACAAGACGGTTACCGGTACCAAGGGGCAAGCGGCCTTGATCCGGCGCGGTTGGGGCGGCTTCATATCCTGGAGGTCCAGCGGCTCATTCGCTTCATGCCCAAAATCGTCATCGCCGTGGTTCCCGGCTGGGCCGTGGGCGGGGGCCACAGTCTTCACGTCATCTGCGATCTGACTCTGGCCAGCCGCGAACACGCCATCTTCAAGCAGACCGATCCCGACGTGGCCAGCTTCGATTCGGGATACGGCTCAGCCTACCTTGCCCGGCAGGTGGGGCAGAAACGGGCCAGGGAGCTCTTTTTCCTGGGTTTTGATTACTCGGCCCAGGAGGCCTACGAGATGGGCATGGTCAACAAGGTGGTGCCCCACGTCGAGCTTGAGAACGAGGCCTTGGAATGGGCGCGGCTCATCAACTCCAAGAGCCCCACGGCCATGCGGATGTTGAAGTTTGGGTTCAACCTCCTAGACGACGGCCTCGTAGGGCAGCAGATCTTTGCGGGAGAGGCGACCCGCCTGGCCTACGGAACACCGGAAGCCCAGGAGGGCCGCGACGCCTTCTTGGAGAAACGACCCCAGGACTATTCTAGTTTTCCGTGGCATTTCTAGGGGGTCGTGGGACTAGCCGCACAACCCGCTTGGCGCGGGAGAGGCGGGTTCCGGTTCGATTTTACGGGGTTTTGGCGGACCGTCATGGACCTCCTCCTTGCTGGCCGCCACCCGATGGAGCAGCCGGCAATAGGAACAGACCTCGTTGGTGGTGGGCATGGCGCAGCGGTGGCAATAGGCCAGCTCCGCTGGCGGTTTGGCCTGCTCGAAGATCTCGCGGTTCCTCAAGAATTCCTTGTAGAAGCGTCGCTTGGAGCCCGGGCTGTCTCTTTCGAGGCGACTGAAAAGCTCTTTGTGCTTGATGGAGGTCGCTCCCCGGGCGTGGGGGCAATCCTCCCGCATGGTCCGAATACCGCTCAGCATGGTGTACGCCAGGACCTCGCGCTCACTGAAATGACAGAGCGGTTTCACCTTCTTGATGAGCTTCGGGCCTCTCTGAGGTGAAACGGGCGATTGGTGGGCAAGGCGCTGCAAGTCCCAGGTCAGCACGTTGGCAAAAAGCATGGCGATTTCGTCATCCAGATTGTGGCCCGTGGCCAACACGTCGTAACCACCCTCCAGCGCCTCTCGGTTCATCAAATACCGCTTCGTGAGCCCGCAGCTCGAACAGATCTTCCGCCGTAGAATGCCTTCCAGCTCCGGGACCGACGCTCCAGTCTCCGCAAGGACTCGGACAACCTTCAGGGGACGTCCCAGCTTGCCGGCCATCTCCCGGCAGGCATCCTCTCCCAAATCGGAATAGGGAAGCTCATCGTGGCCGATCCCCTGGGCAATGTAGAGGCCATCCGCCTCCAGGTCGATCTCCACCAGTAGGCGCCAAAGCGCCAGGGAGTCCTTGCCACCGGAAACCCCAACAAGCACGCGATCTCCGGCCTTGAACATCCGAAACCGCTTCACTGTCCGCCGGAAATTCTTCTGGAACCACCAGAGGTAGTCCTCCTTGCAAAAGGCGGTGTTGTGGGATGGCAGCTTGACCGCGGCCTTCTTCCTGCAAATACGGCATTTCAACGAGCTTAGCCTCCCGAGATGGCCCGGACGATCTCGACGTCGTCTCCAGGCTGGGCAAAGTCGTCCTCCGTGACAACCTCGCCGTTGATGGCGACGATGACGGTCTCGGGGTTGATCTCCCGCTCCTCTAGAATACGCCAAACAACCATTCGGCGATCTTTTTCCCACCTCTCCGTTCCATACCGGATCTTCATGGCGCCTCTTCCTTCGAAGCTTCCAGAGCGCCCGACAACGGCTGCCCTGCCTTAAACTCAGTCTCCACGGCGCCAGACACGGAAAGATCCGCCGGCGCCTTCCCTGCCGATCCACCAGCTAATCCAGCGCCTAATCCACCGCATAATCCGCTGGTTTCCGCCCCGCCGGCCGCCAGTTTCGGCAAAGGAAGAGCCTCCGCCGGAAGAACAGCCTCCACGTCGCCATCCTGGACCTCCGCCTCCCCGCTGGAGACGACAAGTTCGATGGTGTCAGCCAACTCTTCGGGAACCGATTCCTCCGCCTCGGCCGCATCCGCCTCTTTCCCGCGTGCAGGAGGCAGCCTTCCCGTCCGCGCCGCGTAGACCAGGAATTCCGTGTGACCCACCATCCGCTGTTCGGGCCGCGTCTTCCCCGCCCGCGCCAAGATCCGCCGAAACAAAATCTCTTCCGCCTCGATGAGAGCGTAGCCATGGTGGTGCAGCTCCGTCGCTAACCGCTCGATCTGGTTGTAAGTGGGGTTGAGGCTCGCCAACCGACCGCCCAACATCAAAGTCTCCCGCAGCGCCTCGATCTCGTCCCAAGGCTGCGGAATGTCGAGAATCACCGCCTCCACACCCGTCTGGGCAAAGGGATCCCCGGGCCCACGCAAAGCAAACTCCACCCGATCCGACAGCAGCGCGTCCGAGACATTTTGCCGGGCACGCTCCAGGTGGTCCTCTCGCACGTCGTACGTGTAGATGCGACCCGCGGAACCCACCGCCCGAGCCAATGCAATGGTCAGCGCACCCGATCCCGTTCCCACCTCGAGCACCCGAGAACCAGGGATAATCCCCAACCGCAGAAGAATCTGCGCCGCGTCCTTCGGGTAGACGATATTGGTCTTCCGGCGCACCTTCATCATCAGGTCGTGGGTCGTGGGCCGCAAGATTAGCATCAACCGCCCAATATGCGAACGAATCCACTCGCCCGGCCGCCGACCGATGATATCATCGTGACGAAAACTCCCCTGGTGCGTCGAGAAAGTCGCCCCCGGCTTCATGCGGAGAAGATAGCTCCGCGAGAGATCCTGGCAGAGCAAGATTCGCTCGCCAACCTGGACAAGTTCTTCCATACATCGAACCTCTTCCGCGTGACGTTTCAGGGAACCGTGAGTATAGCAGCCCCCAAGGAAATCGTGGAAAGCAAAGCAAACAATCCGGGTTGCGTTCCGCTCAGGCCGCTCGCAGCCGCTCCCGTCCATCGCCCGGACCACCGGGATCCCAGTCAACCACCGACCAGCCGGGCTTACCCGCTTGATGCCGAAGCTACTATTCCGCCAACCTTACCGTGAAAGTACACTCCGATCCGGGGGGCCGGAAGGCCTCCAGGCGAAAAGATTGCCGTGAAAGTACACGCCATGGTCTCGCCGCGCTCCGCATCCCGTCCCCTGGCAGGGATTCGCCGCATGGAAGGTCAGAAGCGGCGCTCCGGCTCGGGGCGAGTGGCGGCGGACGGGGGGAACTCGCGCCGAAGGCGCGGGTCGTGGCGCCGCGAGCGGACGACAACCCAAAGAAAAAAAAAGGGCCTCGGTCATGGTACCGGCCACGGTTCAGATTTCAGACGCCGCCCCGGGGCTTACAGCCCTGGAACCCGGCGGAGGCGCCGCCTCCGGACCTCCGCTGGGAGCGCCGCTCCCAGACCCACGCCAGGGAGCCAGCTCCCTGGACCCACATCTTTGTGCGCTGCGCGCTTTTTTCGGGTGGCCGGTACCATGACCGAGGCCAAAAAAAGCATTTTGGCAGAATTGTTCCCTGTGGGAGTCTCACAACCTGTTGTTCGAGGCAAGCTCGGCCATCGCCGATGGACAGGAATGACTGAAACTGGATTCCTTTTGGAGTGATGCTGACAAAAAGAGTATAGTCTCTTCTAAGTTTCCCACTCCCAAGCGTGACCATGCATACCGGGGCAACTGGGCCAAGAACCATGGACCCGCCGATTTGGGGGTGGACCGCGTTTTTCCATGAGCCGAAAGAGGGCCGAACCGGCAGAGAAGGGTGGGCGGGCCTCTTGAAGTCGGGACTTGACTGGAGGAATCATGGGCAGCTCGCTCTATTGGTTGCAGTGTGGGGGATGCTCCGGTGACACCTGGTCCTTGTTCGGCTCCGAGACACCGGACGTGGTGGAATTGTTGGAGCTTTTGGAGATCGAGGTTCTTTGGCACCCTTCGTTGAGTGTGGCTTCCCCCGTGGAACATCGGCGGATTCTACAAAGAATTGTGGATGGTGAGCTGGAGCTCGACCTGCTCTGCGTGGAAGGGGCCATCATTCGGGGACCGGGCGGCACGGGGATGTTTGACACGTTCCATGGCCACCCGAAAAAGGACCTGGTGAGCAAATTGGCAAATCGGGCAGGAACAGTCCTTGCCATGGGCACATGTGCTTCCTTTGGGGGGGTGCCGGCCACTGGAGAGATTGAAGCGACGGGCTTGCAGTTTCACCGGAAGGTCACGGGAGGTTTCTTGGGGGAAAACTTCCGAAGCCGGAGTGGGTTGCCAGTCATCAACCTCCCGGGTTGTCCCTGCCACGGCGAAGTCATGTCCGGAGTTCTCACCGCGCTGGTGACTGGCGGACAGCTCGTTCTCACCGCCAACAACGTCCCTGAGCAATGGTATGGTATGTTGGTCCACCAAGGCTGCGTTCGCAACGAATATCACGAGTTCCGCGTGGAAGAACACGACTTTGGTGAAAAGGGGTGCCTCTTTTTCCACATGGGCTGCCAGGCCCCCATGACCTACGGCGTTTGCAACAAGGTGCTTTGGAATCGCCGGAATAGTAAGACATCGGCGGGAGTCCCGTGTTTGGGATGCACTCGACCCGATTTCCCCCGGGAACACCCCTTTTTCAAATCCGAATCTATCGCAGGTGTGCCACTCAAGCTCCCCATCGGAGTGGACAGGGCTCACTACCTGGCCTACAAGGGGCTGGCCGCCGCGGCTGCTCCCCAACGGCTGCTCAGGCGTGAAACGCGAGTGTGAGAAGCGGAGTAGGAAAATGGGGAAAGTTCGCATCACCGTGCCGATGAACCGTGTGGAAGGGGATCTGGAGGTCCGGGTGGAAATCGCCGATGGAGTCGCGGTGGATGCCTGGTGCTCGGGAACGATGTACCGTGGATTCGAACGGATACTGGAAGGGCGGGGGGCGCTGGACGGCCTGGTGCTCACGCCCCGCATCTGCGGGATCTGCGGCATCAGCCATCTACGAGCGGCCGCGACGGCCCTGGAGAACCTGGCGGGAATTACGCCGCCGCCAGACGCCACCAGGATTCGAAACCTCACCGTCATGACGGAGCATGTCCAGAGCGATATTCGCCAATCTTTTCTTATGTTTGCCGTGGATTTCCTGAATCCGGTTTACGAGGCCACCCCTCTCTACGGGGAGGCTCTGGCCCGATTTCAACCTTTCAAGGGCGAAACCGTGCGCCAGGTGATCCGGGAGACGAAGAAAATCCTGGAGATCATCGCTATTCTTGGTGGTCAATGGCCTCACTCGCCCTTCATCGTTCCCGGTGGCCTGGCATCCCAACCCACGGGCGAAAGCCTCTTGCGCTGCCGTCTTATCCTGGAGCAATTCCGACGGTGGTACGAAAGGCGGATTTTGGGATGTGAGCTGGAACGCTGGCTGGAGATCCTAGATTCCGATGATCTTGACGGCTGGCTGGAAGAGCGAGAGGAGCACTGGAAAAGCGATCTGGGACTTCTTCTGCGCCTGGCCCGACAACATGGGCTGGACAGGATCGGCGGCGGCCACGACAGCTTTTTGAGCTATGGTGGCTTCCCGGAACCGGACCAAGAGAAGAGCAAGGGGAAAAATGGGCTTTTCCCCGCTGGCTTCTTGCTGGACAATGAGGTCCACGCCTTGGACGAAAAAAGAGTCACCGAGCATGTCGCCTACTCGTGGTACGTGGACTACAAAGGAGGCAAACACCCTGGAGACGGTGAAACCCAGCCCTATGCCACGGGCGCCGAGGGCGACAAGTATTCCTGGGCTAAGGCACCTCGCTATGACGGACGGCCGGCGGAAACAGGGCCTCTCGCCAGCATGATGGTCGCGGGAAACCCCCTCTTCCAGGATCTTGTCAGGCAAAACGGCCCAAACGCCATGGCTCGACAGTTGGCCCGCCTTGTGAGGCCGGCCTATTTCCTTCCGGCCATGCAACGATGGCTGGCAGGCGTCTCTGGGGATGAGGAATTTTATCGATCGAACGGCGAGATTCACGATGGAACTGGCTGCGGCCTCGGTGAGGCCGCTCGCGGAGGGCTGGGACACTGGGTAACAATCGAACGAGGCAGAATCAAAAAATACCAAATCGTGACTCCCACGGCATGGAACGCTTCACCGCGGGATTCGGACGGTACGCGTGGCCCCATGGAAGAATCCTTGGTGGGGACACCGGTGAGGGATCCCGAAAACCCGGTGGAGCTGAGTCACGTTGTACGGTCGTTCGATCCCTGCCTGGTTTGCACGGTTCATGCCGTGGGGCGGGGCAAGAAACTGGGACGACTGCGGCTCTCCATGACGAAATGAAGGCTCAACGGATCATCTGCGTGGGAAATCGGTTCGTGGAGGCTGATGCTCTGGGCGGGCTTGTTTTCGATTACCTTCGCAGGCATGCCCCACCAGCTTCGGTCCAGGTGTTCGATGGCGGACTGGCGGGCCTCGATCTCTTGCGCCTCGTGGAGGGAGCTGGGCGCGTGGTTTTTGTGGATAGCATGGCAAACGTAGAAGTTCCTGGAGAAATCATCGTGCTGGACGAGGCCGGACTAAGAGAAATCGCTCCAGATGCCTACGACCATGGCGCCGGGCTTCCCTACCTCGTAAGGGCTCTTCCCTATGTCTGCGACGACCCGATGCCGGAGCTGCTCCTCGTTGCCGCACGCACGCCGTGCCAGCCGGAAACCGTGAGAAAAGCTGCTGACTTGGCCATCGAAATCGCACTTCAGGGGTGGCGTGCGGAAGTGGCGGCAAGGGAGGAAGCCTGAATGAACGAGCTCTTGGAGCACCGGAGCCAAGAGAAGCTCTTGGAGGAAAACCGACTACTCCTCGAAGAAGTGCTGGTTTCCCGTAAAGCCTCCAGTATCACCGCCAACCTGGTGATCGAGCAGTTTGTCAAGATCGACGAAATCCAGCGAGTCCTGGAGAAAAAGGTCGCCAACGAGAAGCGTTTGAACAAGTATTTCAGCGCTCTTCACGAAACGGCCCTGGGGCTGCTCCGCCGACTCGATGTCAACGAATTGCTGCGGTCTCTCGTCTCAAGGGCGGCCCAGCTCACCGAAGCGCCCTACGGGTTTGTCTACCTGTTGGACGACCAGAAAGCCGCCTTGGAATGCAAAGTTGGCGTCGGCGCCTTCGCCGAAGAGATCGGATTTATTCTCCAGAAAGGCGAGGGGTTGGCCGGCCGTGTCTGGGAGACCGAACAATCAGTCAGTGTGAGCAGTTACGACGATTGGGAAGGATGCTCCCCAAAGGTGAAGAAAAACCGCTTCGGCGCGGTCATCGGCCTGCCTCTTTTCTCAAGGGCCTGTTTTCTGGGCGTCATCGGCTTGGCCCACAGCCGGGACTCCCATCGCGTTTTCGGAGATGAGGAGCAGGCGGTTCTAGGCCGCCTTGCCGAGCTGGCATCCATCGCTCTTGACAACGTCCACCTGTACGCTGAGACCCGGGAAGCAAGAGAGGCCGCGGAAATCGCGAATCTCCACAAAAGCGAGTTCCTGGCCAACATGAGCCATGAGATTCGCACGCCGATGAACGCCATTCTCGGGATGTCCGAGCTGGCCCGAAAGCTGGAGATGCCGCCAAAACTGCGAAACTACATCGATGTGATCCGCACATCGGCTCACTCGCTTCTGGGCATTCTCAATGATATTTTGGATTTCTCGAAGATCGAGGCTGGCCGCATCGTGCTGGAAGAGGTGGACTTCCAGCTCCGTCCAGTCTTGGAGGGCCTCTCCGATCTGTTTGGAGAACGCGCCGCCAGAAAGGACATCGAGCTCCTGTTGGCCATCGATCCCGATGTGCCCAACGAGCTTAGGGGGGACCCGCTTCGGCTGGGACAGATCCTCATCAACCTCACGAATAATGCCCTGAAATTTACCCAGGCCGGGGAGATCGTCATTCAAGCTCGCTGCGTGGAAAAGGATGACACCGGAGTTCGGTTGGAATTCTCCGTGGCCGATACCGGCATTGGAATCAGTCAAGAACAGTTGGGCAAGGTCTTTTCCACGTTCCATCAAGCCGATCCATCCATCACCAGAAACTACGGAGGTACCGGGCTTGGCCTTTCTATCTCCAAAGGGCTGGTAGAGGCGATGGGGGGGAGGATTTGGGCGGACAGCACTCCTGGCGAAGGCAGCACCTTCCGTTTTCAGGCCCCGTTCGGCCTGGCAGGCGAGGGCTCCGAGAAGAGCCTCCTTCTGCCGCCGGAGATTTCTTCCGCTCGGGCTCTCGTGGTGGACGACAACGAGACGGCTCGATGGATCATCAGTGAGATGCTCGAAAGATTCTCCTTCCGCGTCACACAAAGCTGCTCGGGTGAGGAGGCCCTCACTCTTCTTGCCCAAGCGGAAAGCCAGGGCGATCCTTTCCGGTTGGTGCTCATGGATTGGAGAATGCCCGGCCTCGATGGGCTGACCACGTCTCAGACCATCAGAAGCGACGAACAGCTTGGGGAGACAAAGATCATCATCATGACCGCGTACGGTCGGGAAAAACAGGCTGAAAAAGCCGAGGCCATCGGCGTAGACGCGTTCTTGTTCAAGCCGATCAAGGAATCGCTGCTGTTCGATACGATCATGGATGTCTACGGGGCGCCAGGGCCCAGGGCCACGCCGAGACGATCCTACGAGCTCCAAGACGCGTCAAGAGCGGAACGGCTCGGGGGGCGGAAGGTCCTTCTTGCCGAAGACAACGCCATCAACCAGCAGGTGGCCGTGGGGCTGCTTGAAGGGGCTGGCCTCCTGGTCGAGGTAGCTGGAAACGGGGAAGAAGCGGTTCGTATGGCGAAACAATCGACCTTCGACGTCGTTTTGATGGACCTTCAAATGCCCGTGATGGACGGGCTGGAAGCCACCCGCGAGATCCGACGCACGCCTGGACTGGAGGACCTCCCCATCATCGCACTGACCGCACACGCCATTTCGGGCCAACGGCAGACCTGTCTGAATGCCGGAATGAATGATTTCGTTAGTAAGCCCATAGAAACCACCGAGCTTTTTTCCGCGTTGCAGCGGTGGATCGAACCTTCTGAAACCAGGCAGGTGGGGCCTCGTGAAACCGGCTTGACGGAAGAGCCGTGCCCGGCCCGCCAAGATCTTCCGGGCATTGATGTTGAGAACGCGCTGAGGCGGCTCGGCGGCAACAGAGAGCTCCTGGAGAATCTGCTCATCCGGTTTTGCCGCGACTACGCTGACGCCGGCCAAGAAGTGCGGGCAGCCCTCGAATCGAACGATAGGGAAGCCGCCCGAGCCCTGGCCCACACGCTTAAAGGCGTTGCCGGTAACTTGGGAATCAGTGAGGTTTTCAGGTTGTCAAGTGATCTCCAAGCGGCGCTCGATTCGGGAGACGAGCCGTCGATCCGTTCGATTGTACCAGCGCTGGAAAAGGCTATTGAAGAAGTGATCGAGCTCCGACCGCTTCTGGAAAAACCCTCTTTCCACGCAGCACGGGCCGCGGTGCCAGAAGACGGGCCATTGCCGAAGGCCACAAGAGGACAATTGCGCGAGCTTCACCTTCTTCTCCAGGGAAACGACTTCGGGGCACGGGATTGTGTGACCGCTATCCTGAAGGATCTCCGCCAATCGCCTGCCTTCCATGAGCTTCAACGGGTGGCGGATGAGTTGGACCGATTTGACTTTGATGGCGCCCATCGCGTGCTGCTGGAACTTTGTGGGAATCTCGGCCTCGACCTTGACCAAGGGAGCTGACCGGTGGGTAAAAACAGAACCAGATTGCTCATCATCGACGACGCGCCCACGAACATCGCGATTTTGGGCGAGGGCCTGAAATCGGAGTTCCAGCTCGCGGTGGCCACAAACGGGACCACCGGATTGAAGCTTGCGCGAGGGGAACCCCGTCCTCACCTCATTCTTCTTGACATCGTCATGCCGGGAATGGACGGCTACGAAGTTTGCCGTACCCTGAAGTCGGATCCAGCTACGAAAAATATCCCAGTCATCTTCATCACGTCCAGAAGTGACGTCGAAGACGAAACTCGCGGGCTACAGATCGGCGCCGTCGACTACATCACCAAGCCGTTCAACCTAGACATCGTTCGGGCTCGCATCCAGACCCACCTGGAGCTGCAACAGCGGACTCGTGAGCTCAGGCGTGCTCTGAGCGAACTGGAAATCCGCAACCAGTTCATCCGCCAGACCTTTGGGCGGTATCTTTCCGACGAGATTGTCCATGAGATATTGGAAAAGCCCGAGGGCCTGCGCCTGGGGGGCGAGACCCGGGAAGTGACCGTTCTCATGGCGGACTTGCGAGGATTTACGGCGATCTGCGAAAAACTGCCGGCGGAAGATGTCGTGGGGCTCATCAATATCTTCCTGGGTGCCATGACCGAAATCATCGTCGGCCACAACGGCACCATCGACGAGTTCCTTGGCGATGCGATCCTGGCCATCTTCGGAGCACCGGTCAAGCGCGAGAACGACGCGCAGCACGCAGTGGCCTGTGCTCTGGAGATGCAACGCGCCATGGCGGAAGTCAACCGGAAGAACGCCAAAAGAGGCTATCCGGAAGTCTCCATGGGAATCGGTATCCACACCAGCCAGCTCATCGTGGGCAACATCGGCTCCAAGAAGCGGATCAAATACGGTGTCGTTGGACATGGCGTCAATCTGACGGCTCGTATCGAGTCCAGTACAGTTGGCGGCCAGGTCCTGATCTCTGAAAAAACCCGAGAGTTCTGCGGTGACCTTCTGCGAATCGACTCGCGGATGGAAATCCTCCCAAAGGGCGTGCAAGAGCCGCTGGCCATTTACGAAATCGGGGGCATCGGCGGGGAGTTCAAGATCCACCTGCCGCCGAAAGAGGAGGGCGAGTTGAAGCCTCTCCAGCCCCCGCTGGCGGTGCGCTATGCCCCCTTGCTCGGGAAACACGGGCTTGGGGAAACCTCTGATGGAACCCTGCTCGCCGTCGCGCAGCCAAGGGCTGATCTCCAGTCGGCGGAGCCACTGGCCTCCCTGTCCAACCTCAAAATCTCCTTGTTGGACGAAGATGGCCAGGAGGCGGTTTCAGGACTCTACGCTAAGGTTATCCGAGAGCTGTCCTCTTCTCCCGGACAGTATCGGATTCACTTCACTTCGGTTTCAGCCGAGGCGCGGCATTTTTTCGCGGCGCACATCCGAGGAGGGAAGAATGCCCAGTAACAGCCATGGGCTGAAAAGAGCGCCACTGGCTTGGATGGTGCCCATGGCGGGGCATAAAGCGCAACTGTTGGAGTTTGGCGGCCCTTGACACTCGCCGCTCATCGCCCTGGACGGAAGTAGGGGCACGGCGCGTCGTGGCCCTCTCAGGAGCGGTCACTTTCATCCTGGAGGCGGGCGGCTTCCAGGAGAAGATGAGTGACAGAAAGATCGCCGAACTCGCTTGCTCCTTCTACGGGAACCCTTTCGAACTCGAAGACTCCGCTAATCCATCGGCAGGTCTCGTAGATCACGGCGGCATTCCTGGGCTCCCCCTGCCCCACAATGTTGGCTCGGATGACGATGCCATCTCTGAAAAAGACTCTGGCGTGCCGCTTTCGATTGGTGGAGACGATATTCAAAATCCCCGTCTTCCTCTCCAGCTCGAAGATTGAGAGAAGCGTCGGCAGACCGAAATCGCCAAGGGAGCCTTGGAGAGCCCTCTCCATCGAGTTTTCCGTCTCCTTTGGGTGCAGGTGGCTCTCCAGCTCGCGGCGATGCTCCAGGCACTTTTTGATCCGGATCTCCACTTCCTCAAAGTGGAAGGGCTTGGGCAAATAGTCGTCCGCGCCGAGCTTGAATCCCCGCAGGCGATCCTCCGCCGAGTTCAGCGCGGTCAGGAAGATGACGGGCATCAGGGCAAAAGAGGGCTCGGCTCGGAGTTTCTTCACAAGCTCCCAGCCGGCCATTTTGGGCATCATAATGTCGGTGATGAGAAGATCGGGCTTCCCTTCCCCAGCCTTTTCGAAGGCATCGACGCCATTCTCGGCCACCAAGACATCATAGCCCCGGGCTTCCAAGAGCGTCGAGAGCATCCGGCGAATCCACTGGTCGTCGTCTACAATCAAAATGCGCGCCTTCTTCATCGATCCCATCCCTTAAACCACACGTTGCTTCTTCGCGTTGGCCCCAGGCGAAGCCTGCTCTGCCCGCGAACAGCATTGCCCTCACATCCCCCTCTACATTGGAGTTTATACCATAAAATGAAGGTCATCGGAAAAAACCGGCCTCGGTCATGGTACCGGCCACCCGAAAAAAGCGCGCAGCGCACAAAGATGTGGGTCCAGGGAGCTGGCTCCCTGGCGTGGGTCTGGGAGGCGCTCCCAGCGGAGGTCCGGAGGCGGAGCCTCCGCCGGGTTCCAGGGCTGGTAGCCCCGGGGCGGC
>JAJRTK010000237.1 GCA_024278345.1 bacterium
AAGGGATAGGCTGTGACTTGCGTATCACAGCTCAGTGGATTTTCTCTGAATTGGTGAATCCTGTCAATTTCGAAAACAGCTTGAATAAGATGGATTTTTCATGCGATTGCCATGAGAGATCGTGCCTCTTGCCCGGGCTCACGCCGACCAAGTATCGGCCATGGGCTGCCTTGCCCAAATCAAGAGCCATATGATCGACACCCTGGCCCGCACCGCCCTCCAGCAACCGGAAAAAGTCGCCACCCTGGCCGGAAAGCAGCGGACCCGGGCGGAAACACGCATGAACAACATGAAAAGAGAGGAAAGCAAGGAAAAGGAACGAAAAAAAATGGACTTCTGGACCCTCGTCCTGGAGGCTACCCGGGAGAGGCCATCGACAAAAACCAACGAACCGGGTCTATACGACCTGGCTCTGAAACGGCTCACCCCCGGTGGACCGCCGGAACAGGAGGGGCGACAGGAAAAGAAACGACGTGCGTCTCGAATCAGGAAATTCCTGAGCAAGCTCATTCCCATCTGGAGCCGCAGCTTCTGCGCGCGCCTCCGCTACCTGGAGACCCTACCGACATCGGGCGGCGGGGAGTGAGCTCCATGGCGGCCCGGGCGGGCGGCCGACACGGAAAGAGAATCTGGAAACCGAATCAGGAAAGGAGACGATCATGTGGGGTCCACAATACAACTCGCCGCCGGTTCGCTGGCGGATCGAGCTGGAGATCGAGTTTCTCACGGCCTGGCGCATCGGATCGGGGCAGGAGGGAGAGACGACGGACATGGGGATCCTGGTGGATCCGGATGGGACGCCGATTCTTCCCGGCTCTTCCATCAAGGGGGTTTTCCGGAGCTGTTGCGAGCGGCTGGCCGGGGCCCTGGGCGTGACAGCCTGCCTGCTGGACCGCGATCTTTCCGGCGTCGATTGCTGGAACGGCTTCGATTCCGCGAGCTTCCGCCAGGAGAAAAAGGCGATCTCCGAAGGCAAGCCGCGGGCGGTGGAGCTTCGCCGACGGATGGAGGAGAAGACCTGCCACGTCTGCCGCCTTTTCGGGACGACGATGATGGGCGGACGTCTGATACTGTCCGATGGTTGCTTGACCAAGGAGGGCTGGCCCGAGCTGGTGGAGCGGCGGGACGGCGTGGTCATCGACCGGGACGAAGGGGTCGCCAGGGACGGCCTGAAATACGATTACGACGTGGCTCCGGCGGGAATGAACTTCTCTTCCACCTTGGAGTGGATCGATTACCCGCGGGCCCTGGAGAAAGAAGAGCGAGGGCAGACTCTTCGGGAGCGGGCCCTGGTGGCGGCGGCCATCTTCCAGTGGAGCGACGGATTTTCCCTGGGCGGTTTTACCTCCCGGGGCCTGGGGCGCGCGCGGCTTGTGGTGCTGTCCGTGAAGTCCGTCGATTTCGGGGACCCCGAGCAGGCTGGAAAATTCCTGGTGAAAAGAGAGTGGAACCTGGTGAAGGACTGGGAAAACCGGTGGCAAGGCTGGATCGAAGAGCAGCTCGCCACCGCGATTCCGGGCGCCAGGGTGACGGCTTGAAACGGGTGTCCGGCGTGCCGCCCGGCCCGGATCCCCCGCTTGAAGCGTCGTGGCATGACAAAACAGGCAACCTCGAAAGGAGAAACCGATGTTCAAACAGTGGTTCTGCCGGTGTGAAGCCCTTCTGGAGATCGAGCTGGAAGGCCCTATGCTGGTGAAGTCCGGCATAGCCAGCCTGGACGGGCCCGACGCGGCGCCGGTGCTGACGCTTCACGGGACGGAGGGCCAGGCCCAACCCTTCATTCCCGGATCCTCCCTCAAAGGCGTCGTCCGAACCCACCTGGAGCGGATCGCCCGCGGCTTGAGACCCCACAGCGTCTGCATCCCCTACCTCAAAAGCCGCGACCGGAACTTGCCAGGGGGGGAAGGGGATTGCGTGGGCTGCGGCTTCCAGTTGCAGGAGGTCCAGAAGCATCTGCGACCTGGCGACGCCTACCGCCAGAGCTGCGCCGCCTGCCGCCTCTTTGGATCCACCCGCCACCGGGGCCGATTCTCCTTCAGCGACGCCTATCCCAAGACCGGCCCCATGAAACCGGTTACCGAGGTCCGGGACCACGTGGCCATCGACCGGTTCACCGGCGGCGCCGCCGGCGGCTTAAAATTCGACGCGGAAGTGGTGGCCAAGGGGATTTTCGAGACCCGGGTCGTCATCGAAAACTTCGAGGCGTGGCATCTTGGCGCCCTGGCCATCGTCCTTGCGGACTTCGAGGATGGACTGATTGCCGTGGGCTCGGGAACGAGCCGCGGCCTTGGGCAGGTGCGGGGGCGCGTCCGGGAACTCTGGATCGACACCATCAGGGAGATGCCCACCCTGGCCGGGGTGGCCCAATTCGCCCGCGAAGAAGCAGGGCAATATGGCTGGTCCACCTGGGCGCCGAACCCGGAGATCCCACTGCCGGCCAACCCCCTGCGGCAAGGCCTTCGCTATCGCTACCCCCTGGACGAGGCGTGGCGGGATAAAAATCTTGGGGCGCTGATTCCCGGATTCGGCGGGTTTCTGGCGGAAAGGGATTGGCTCAACGGGATTCACGCGCTGGTAGCCGCCAGGGGAGGGAATCACCCATGAACGGCGATACAATGGAAAAATACGCGCGGCGTACAAAAACGTGGGTAGGGATCCCGTTGCCCGCAAGTTGTAACGGGAAGAGAGCGCGCTCCCTGGTGGGTGCGGGGCGAAGCCCTGCCAGGGGACGGGGGATGGAATCCCCGGACGACCTTCGAGTAACGGCGAAGCGTTGCCCGGACTCTTATGATTCCACAGTCCCGGAAATGTCCCGCCTTGGGTGGATACCCTGGGAAGCACCGGTCCCAAGACCGGAGCCCGGCGGGCCGCGGGGAGAGCCGGTCCCAAGGCCGGAGCCCGGCGGGCAGCGGGGAGAGCCGGTCCCAAGGCCAGAGCCCGGCGGGCAGCGGGGAGAGCCGGCCCCAAGGCCGGAGCCCGGCGCCTGGTGCCTTGCCTCGGGAG
>JAJRTK010000238.1 GCA_024278345.1 bacterium
GATACAGACCGGAGTGTGCATGTCTGGGAAGGACTTTCACCTTCCTGTCCGAATGTGCTTTCAGGCGTACGTCCAGGGAGCAATTGCTCCCTGGTGGGTGCAGGGCAAAGCCCTGCCAGGGGACGGGGGACGGAGTCCCCGGACGCCCGCCGAGTAAAGCGAGGCGTGGCCCGCCGAGTAATACGAGGCGTGGCCCGCAATCTAAGAAGACAATGATCTGCTTTGTGTTTACTTTCACGGTAAACGTGGGCTGGGATCCCGTTGCCTTTGTTGCAACGGGAAGATGAGCAACTGCTCCCTGGTGGGTGCAGGGCAAAGCCCTGCCAGGGGACGGGGGACGGAGTCCCCGGACGACCGCCGAGTAAAGCGAGGCGTGGCCCGCCGAGTAACGCAAGGCGTGGCCCGCAATCTAAGAAGACAATGATCTGCTTTGCGTGTACTTTCACGGTAACACTCATGGGAGAATCGAACCACCCCAGGAGCATGAAAGGCTGGACGCCGCGGCCTCCGATGTTTTAGCCCCCCAATTTTTTCGCATGGAGGCCTTCCGGTCTCCATGCCGGCGTGTACTTTAAGGGCAAGACAGATGTCTGCTTTCCGCATGATTTCACGGTAAAGACTTACGTCGCAATCGACTCTACCTCAAAGCCTGGAAGGCGCAACTCCTGCATGGATCACCGGTGGGCGCCTGGGGAGTCCGTTCTTGATCAAGTCCTAGTTCTTTTGAGGTGAGTTCCGCTCCCGTCGGCATGACCCACGCCTGCGGCGTGAGTTCTCCTTCGTCCGCCGCCACTCGCCTTTCATCGCCCTTGATTCGGCCTTTGTGTCCCACGGGTTTCACGCGGAGGGCGAGCCTGCCGGTCCAGAACCGCGGTGAGCCTGCAAAGTGTACAATATTTTGTCGGAGTCGGACGTTTCTACTTTTCCAGGGCGACCCCGACCCTTGGTGGTGAGATTCCACCGTCGATAGCCGGCCTATCAAAGAACCTACCCAAGGAGGAGGCAAACGGAATGAATGATCAAAATCGCTTGCACGGGTTCAGAATTATCAGTGCTGCATGGAGTTGGATGCTTCTTCTCGCTTTTACCGTTACTCCGATTTCCAATTGCGGAGACGGGACTGCCGAGGACCCGCCGGCGTTCGGCGGAGATTCCGCCGTCGCGGCTCGCGTGGCCGATTGGGTCCGGAGTGCGGCTCCAGTTTCGGCTGGCGCCAGCCATTTCTCTGTCATTGGTACCCTCAATTTCAACAGCATCCGCGGTGAAAGTCGGGATTTCATCATCCAGGCTGGGCCCGCGGCTTTCTATCGCGATTCCGGGAAGGTGGCCAAGGCCGCGGACGACCTTCGCCAGGGGGCCCGTCTTCGGCTGCCAGCCCTGGCGGCCGGGGGGATTGGCGTTTTGAGAGATGTCCAAACCTTTCCCTGGGGAATGCTCCAGCCAACCGTCGGGGACGTTCGGCTCGAGCTTACCGATACCATCGTTCTCAGCGCCGAGGAACATGGCTTTCAGATGGTGGGAACCACTATGCCTTACGCGGATTGGGATCTGGCTTCTAGGGGCCAGGCCGCCGAGATTTGCCAGCATTTCTTGGAACAAGATTTCTATTATTTAGCCCACGGCGGAGCCATGGATCGATATGTGGATCTTGATGCTTTCATCCAAACCCTGGAGAGGGCCGTGGAACGATATGATGGTGATGGCGTCGATGATGCTCCGGGGCTCCAAACGGGGATTCGCTACTGGCAGATTGGAAACGAACCCGAAGGTCCAGATTGCGGCGGATTTCGGGAAGATCCGGCGGCGTTCGTGGAGCTTATGCGAAGAGCCTACACCGCGGTCCACAGAGCTTGCCCCTCCTGCCAGGTCCTCAACGGCGGCGCGGGAATTCCTCTGTGGAAGGAGGGCCAGGTGGGCGGAGGGAGTTTTTGGAGTGATTACGCCGCCCTGGGCGGGGCCGAATATATCGACGTCATCGCTGTCCACTACAACGACGGAAAGGTCGATGGAGGCGACATCGGGAACTTGGAAACCCAAATCTTGCGCTTGAGGGAGCTTCTGGGCCGGGAGAAACCGGTCTGGCTCACCGAATTCGGGGCTCTCGTAGAGTTCGGCGGCCAGTTTCTAGCCCTTCCCGAGGCCGAAGCAGGAGCCTGGTACGTTCGTTTTTACACCGCTGGAATGGCCGCTGGAGCCAGCCGTTTCTTTTCCGATTCCGCCGCCTTCATCGGCGAAGAAGGCAAGCGCCTGCTTCCCTTCTATGTCAACAAGCTTTTGGAGGAGAAGCTGAGAGGGCTGACCCAGGCGACGAAGATTGCCCAGGGGCAGTACCTGTTTCAGGTGGCCGGCAAAACGGTTTTCGTTCTCTGGGCTGGTGTTCCATCCGGCCTCGCGGGTACCGTGGAGGTCACCGATTTATACGGGAACAGCAGTACTCTTGACGCTTCGCAAGTGGTGCCTTCGGAGCTTTCTCCCCTCATCGTGGAACCCCAATGAGCGACCTCTGGGGCTCTAAAGTGAGAGCCTTGCCCTCTATCGGGTATCCACGCAAAGCGGGACAAAGATTGGAAATAAAAGGAAAACGCGCAGCGCACAAAAATGTGGGCTGGGATCCCGTTGCCCTTTGTTGCAACGGGAAGTTGAGCGAGCTCCCTGGTGGGTGCGGGGCGAAGTCCTGCCAGGGGCGGGAAGCCGAGCGTCAGCGAGACGCGGCC
>JAJRTK010000239.1 GCA_024278345.1 bacterium
AGCGTCCCCGGACGACCTTCGAGTCACGCGAGGCGTGACCCTTCGAGTCACGCAAACGTGACCCGCCGAGCGGAGCGCGGCGCTGCCCGATGCCAAGTTTTTTTTCCGCGACCCATTGTCCCGCTTTGCGTGGATACCCGGATGGAAGCTGCGGTGTGGGAGGTCCCGGGGCGACGGAAAAGACCGTAGCCTGTAGAGTTCCCGGTCCCGCCTACCTCCTTCCTCTCCAACCTCTTCCGGGGGGCGACAAAAAATTCCATTTTTTTCGTCGATTCCTCTCCACACGCATCTAATGGCCTATTCCAACGCGGAAAAACTACACTCTTCAGAGCTGCAGGGACGCAAAGTTCGTTGACATCGGCTTTTCTTCTGTGTTAACTAACATCGGTTGGAGGGTCTTTCTCAGGTTTCTTACCGCTCACTGCGGGTCGGGGTCACAGCGATGCAGGTAGCCTAAGAGTGGGACTCCGCCGCCGCCTGAGGCGTGCCGTCAAGGACGCCAAGGTTGGGAACTTCCAGTGAACAGAATTTGTCCGCCGGCCTACGCTGAGTGCGCGAAAAGTGCTCGGTCTGGGTGCAGTTGAAGAGCAGGCACCGGAGGCGTGGAAGGCTGAGGTGGTGCGAATCGGCGCTAGTCTCAAGGAGGAACATATGCTGAGTCAGCAGAAAGGGGTCTTAATCCTCGCCGTCGTGATGGGAGTGGTGGCCATAATCCTGGTGAACACCTACGCCACGCGCGTCAGGCAGGAGTCGCGGACGGCGAAGGGCGAGATGACGACTGTGCTGACTGTGTCTCGGGACATCAAGCAGGGCATGGAACTCACAGGAGAAATCCTCGCGGAGATCAAGGTGCCGAAGAAATGGCGAAATCCCAACGCATTGGGACCCGAGGACAAAGAGCTGGTGCTCGGAGCTCGCACCGCTGTCCCAGTTTTTCAGGATCAGCAATTGACTTGGGCTGATTTGGGACGGGAGCAGACCGTTTCGGGGCTTGCCGATACCTTGAAACCAGGGGAGCGTGCCCTTACCATTCCAGTCGATCCAATTACCGGTATCGCTGGCTTGCTCCGTCCCAACGATCATGTCGATGTGATCGCTACGTTCTCTGTTCCCGGCGAGGTGGAGAGCGGTTTTGAGTTGCCGAAACGCACGTTCAACGAACTGAAGAAACAGGGGCTGGAGCCACCACCGCGGTACTCCTTGAAGACGGTCACGGTCACGCTGTTACAGAACGTGACAATCCTTGCCACGGGCCGTAGGACTGGCGTCGATGACGAGAGCTGGAAAATCGAGGAAGGACGGCGCAACGCCAACAAGAGCCCATACCAGAATGTGACGCTCCTTGTAGGCCCGAAAGAAGCCGAAATCCTGGTGTATGCCATCCGAAAAGGCGACTTGAGCTTAGCTTTGCGGAGCTCTGAAGACCTTGACACCGTGGCGGACTTCGGCAAGATTGTCTTTACGGATCTGGTGGCGCCAGATCTACGCAAGGTCATGCAGCAACAGCACAATACGATTCAGAAAAAACGCCGCGAACGGCGACCGGAAGTTATTTACGGAAGGCCAAACAAACGACAGTAACCGCCGAGCTGTCGGCACCTTAGTCTTTGGCTGCCGAAACTTTGCTGAACTAGCAGGAAGAGGCTGAACAGGCGTTTGTGGTGGCCAGGGGTTGTCCCGTATGCCAGGCGTGTTGCCGCCTGAGGTTTTCAACTGCACGGGGGGGTACGAGTGAAAGGCACTTTTTGAGTGGTCTTGTCTTTGTTAGGATCGCGGCCAGGAAGTGGCTCGGTTCGAAGGAGATTTTCTAAGTGTTGGTGTTCAGTCAATCCCCACAGGGGAGGTAGGAGTTCATGAAGCGAGCTTTGCAGTTAGTGTGTCTGATAGGCGTGCTGATGGCCAGCCAAGTGGGAGCCATCGATAAGATTAATTTGCTCTTGGGTGAGCAAAAGACGTTGGAGGTCAATGGCGTCAGCAAGGTTTCCGTAGGTGATGGGACAGTTTTGAAGGTCACTGTTCTCGGTGCCAATGAGCTCCTGTTGTCCGGTTTGGCGACCGGGTTGACGACCATGACCATCTGGAACACTGCCGGCCAGAAGGAAACGCTCACCGTGGAGGTCTACGCGGTCAATCCCGAAGATGTCCGCCGGGAGCTTGAGGCGCTGCTAACGGTTGAGGGAACCCCCATCGAGGGCGTCCAGGTCCGGGTTATCGGTGATCGTGTGGTCATTGATGGCCAGGTCTTCAAAGAAGGAGATGTTACTCGCGTCGAAGCGGTCGCCAAGATGTATAAGAGCGTGACAAACCTCACGACCTTCAACAAGTCGTACAACCAAATCAAGAGAATGGTGCAGCTCGACTTCCATTTCTATGAGATGCGGCGGGATGACACGGCATCCATCGGAGTCAACTGGGCGGATATCGTTGATCCGTCGAATGGCACTATCATCGAGGCCACCTACACGAAGCCCGTCGGTTCCGACTTGTCAAGTGGCGGCGACATCAAGCTCATCAACTCTTTTAACCCGATTCGCCTTCGGGGGGACTACCAGGGAAACCGTTTGCTCCACCATCACAAGGTGGTGGTTCGAAGCGGTGAGACGGCCCATTATCTCGAAGGCGGCAAGATCTACCTTGTCGCGGCCGCCATCGCTTCGCAGGCAACGATTCAAGAGGAAGAGTTCGGATTCATCGTCGAAGCGACGGTGGACGTGGATAAGGCGGACAATGTCTTGCTGAAGATCGACATCGAGTTCTCGGTACCGGACTCTACGCTTTCCCAGGACTTGGGTGGATTTCCCACTTTTCAGAAACGGGGCGTGGAGACCAGTGTCAACCTACCGCTGGGGAAGACCGTGATGCTTTCGGGCTTCTTGACGGAGACTTTTGGAAGGCGAGCCTTGGGGATTCCGGGGCTGTCCAAGTTGCCGGTTCTCGGAGCCCTTTTTGGTAGCCAGGGCTTTACCGAGCAACAGACTGACGGCGTACTCTTTGTGACCCCGACCATCGTTCGCGGTGTGGGCGATCCCAAAGAGGATCCTTTCGTACAGGGCGTGGTGGATCGCTATCACGCCGATCGCTATCGAAGCGGTGCCGGATCTGCCGGCGATTACTAGAATTCGCATCGATGTGCGGTTGCAGAAGGGGTTGAGGGCGCCGCGTGCGGCGTCCCGCCTTATCGCTCGCAGGCCTATTTGCTGGCGCTGGGAGCTTGATTACACAGGATTGTCGGACCGAGTAAAATGGTAGATCTAGTCATCCGAGGCCCCGATGGGCGAGAAGAGACTGCCCAACTTGGGGAGGGCGATACGACTATCGGCAGAGTCGATAAATGCGATATCGTGCTTCCCCATGGGAAGGTGTCCCGAAAGCACGCCATTCTTAGAATTGACGGCTCACGGATTCTTCTCAGGGATGCCGGAAGCGCCAACGGCACCTACCTCAACGGGGAGCGCTTGACTGGATCTGCAAGGCTTAGGGTTGGCGATGAGATAGGGATCGCCGAGTACCGCCTTTGGGTAGAACAGGAAGTTCACGAACCGACTCGGCCCGGGAAGCGGTTCCCGCAGCGCGGTCGTGGGGGCGCCGAGCCTTCGCGTTCAGTGGCTCTCCGGTCCAGAGAGCGCAAAGGTATGGAGGGAGCTGAACGCTCCTCCGCGGTGGCGCCACGACGAATTGACAATGATATCGACGTCGCCGAGGGAGATGAACGCAAGCTGCAAATGCTCACTGATGTCCGACGTCAGGTTCACTCCCGGTTGTTGGAGTACATGAATCTACGGAAAATGGACTTCAACAAGGTCTCCGACCAAGAGATTCGGAACAAGGTGCGGTCCCTCATCAAGGACATCATTATCGAAATGGCGGGGTCCATCCCTTCCTGGGCGAATAAGTCCATGATTGCCAAAGAAGTGATGGACGAGGCTTTGGGCCTTGGGCCGCTTGAAGATTTCTTGGCCGATTCGAGCGTCACGGAGATCATGGTCAACGGCAAAGACCAGATCTACTATGAGAAAGAGGGAAAACTGATTCTCAGCCAGAAGCGATTCACCTCGAATGAATCGCTCATGGGCGTTATAGAGCGGATTGTGGCACCATTGGGCCGAAGGATTGATGAGTCGTCACCCATGGTGGATGCTCGCCTCAAGGATGGCTCCCGGGTCAATGCCATCATCCCGCCACTCGCTATCAAAGGACCCGCCATAACGATTCGAAAATTTGCCGAGGATCCGTTTACTGTTCAAGATCTCATCGCATTCGGGACGCTCACCGAGGCGATGGCGGAGTTTTTCCGAGCATCGGTCTTGGGGCGGAAGAACATCATTATTTCTGGGGGGACAGGCTCTGGAAAGACGACGTTGCTCAACGTGTTTTCGGGCTTCATTCCACTGGGCGAGCGAATTGTCACCATCGAGGATGCCGCGGAGCTTCAGCTTCCGCAGCCTCACGTGGTGTCTCTGGAAAGCCGTCCTCCAAATATCGAGGGAAAGGGTGCTGTAGCGATTCGAGATCTTGTCAAGAACAGCCTGCGGATGCGACCGGATCGTATTGTGGTCGGTGAGTGCCGCGGGGCGGAAGCTCTCGACATGTTGCAGGCCATGAATACGGGGCACGATGGCTCCTTGACCACTGGGCACGCCAATAGCCCCAAGGATATTCTCAGCCGCCTTGAGACCATGGTTCTCATGGGGGGCGTTGAGCTGCCCGTGCAGGCCATTCGTGAGCAAATCGCCAGCGCTATCGATCTCATTGTTCACCAGTCGCGTTTTCCAGACGGAACGCGGAAAGTGACCTATGCCACGGAGATTCTCGGACTTGATGACAACCTTCGCTACGACCTTCGCGACATTTTCCGCTTTCGCCAAGAGGGGATTAATCGCGATGGCAAGGTCTATGGAATGATGGATACGACGGGCGAAATCCCATCGTATCTGAAAGAACTCCGATCTCGTGGCATTGCGCTGAATGAAAAAATCTTTGAAGCAAGCTCTGTCCGATTGTAGAAGGCCTCATGGATATTCACATCCTCATTATTTCCATCTTTACGTTCGTGTCGGTCGTCCTTCTTGCTGTCGTGCTGCTCAACAGTCTACGGGAGACAGCCGAGGCATACCGCAAGAAATACGTTGCCGAGACAGGGCAACAGCTTGAAGAGATGTTTCTCTTCTTCACCCCTGACCAGCTCTTGGTGCTTTCGATCCTCTTTGCATTGCTCGGTGGCTTTTTGGGCTATGTCTATCGGGGAAGTTGGATCACGGGGCTGGTGCTTGCTGCTGTTGGCTGGTATCTTCCCAAAGTCTACCTGACGGTGGCGCGCCGAAAGCGAATTGAGAAGTTTGAACAGCAACTAATGGACGCGCTATCGACGTTGTCAAACTCGATGAGGGCAGGATTCTCTTTGATTCAAGCCCTGGAAATGTGCGCCAAGGAGATGAATCCTCCCCTGAGCCAGGAATTTGGGCTCATGCTCCGCGAGCACCGTTTGGGAGTGACACTGGACATGGCCCTGCAAAACCTCGGGCATCGGATTCCTTCGAAAAACCTCGACCTGGTCGTTACGTCGATTCTCATTGCTCGGAGTACTGGGGGAAATCTCACGGAAGTTTTCACGTCTATCGCCGATACGATGCGCACCATTATGACGATTGAGGGCAAGATCCGTTCATTGACGGCCCAAGGAAAGCTCCAGGGCATGGTCATTGGGTGTTTGCCTGTCGTCATGGCGTGGGTGATGTATCAGTTAGACCCGTCGATGATGAATATCTTGTTCACCGATCCGATTGGATGGGGCATTCTTGGGCTCATCGTCTTTCTAGAGGTGATTGGAGCGTATTTTATCTGGCGGATTGTCTCCATTGATATTTGATTTTCACCCGGAAACTGGACCGAGTGGCGAAGACCGCGAGGCCATCGCCGAAAGATTCAGATACGGATGCTTTTCCTTGTGTCGAAAGTGTATGGACTCTCATGGATGCTTCGACGACGTTTCCACTCTTGATTCCGGTGGCGAGTGTTCTTGCTTTCGCCGGCGTGGCGATTCTCTTTACGCAGCTTGCTCCCCGTAAATCGACGCTTCAGAAGCTGACGGACTATAATCCGGTCACGGTTCGGGGTTCGCTGGGAGAAATGCGGCGTGAGTACGAGCAGAACTACCCACTCTACCGCTTGACATTGCCCATCATCTCCTGGTTTGCGGCCTTGCACACTAAACTTGATCGAAAAAACTATGTGGCACGAATGCAGCGGCGATTGAACGCGGCTGGGAATCCGGGCGCCTATACTCCCGACGAGATCGTGGGATTGCGACTTCTGTTGGCAATTGCCTTCCCGGTCCTGGCTTATGCCGTGATGGTTGGAACAGTCTCCCTCGAAGAAGGTGGCCGCGGGTTTGTGGCGGGCTGTTCCTGCCTCTTTGGCCTTGTTTACCCGAGCATCTGGATCTCGGATCATGTTACTCGACGGTCAAAAGCGATTAATCGGGCATTACCCTACGTTTTGGACCTTTTGACTCTGGCCGTGGAAGCCGGTTTGGATTTCATTTCCGCCGTGGAGAGAATTGTCTCCAAAGCCAGTGAAAGGGACCCGTTGACCGATGAATTTTTTGTGATGCTCCAAGAGCTCAAGATGGGAAAAACTCGGCGCGAGTCTCTTCGAGACATGGCCCATCGCTGCAAAATGGAGAATGTGGACACGGTGGTTGCGGCTCTCATCCAGGCAGATCAACTGGGAACCTCTCTGGGACCGGTCCTCCGAATTCAAGCGGAGATGTTGCGCGTTCGGCGTTCGCAACGGGCTGAAAAGCTTGCCATGGAAGCGCCGGTGAAGATGCTATTTCCTTTGCTTTTCATCTTCTCCAGCGTTTTTTTGCTGCTTTTCGGGCCAACAGTGGTGAGGTTTTTCCGGGAGGGCTTGTTCTGAGAGCGGCTGCTTGTTATCAACTCCTCGGGTTGGAACCCGCTTTCGTCGAGCGATTGTTCGAATGGATGGAACGGAGCTGCATGCAAGTCATCGCATGTGGCCATCAGCGTTGAGGCTGGAAATGCCAAGGCTCAAAATTACACAGCCAGATGGGACAGTAAAGACACTTGCCTTGCGCCCGGATTCTCGGATTCGCATCGGGCGTGCGGGAGACAATGAAGCCGTTCTCGACGACCCTCGTTCTTCCAGGGTGCATGCCATCGTGGAGCGGACGGGCGATGGCTGGGTTTTGACCGACATGGGGTCTCGCAATGGAACGCGCTTGAACGGGCGACCGGTTTCCGAAGCGATTCTTCGCGGGAGGGACAAGATTCAGATCGGGAAATCGACGGTTCTTTTCGAGTCGGAAGCCTCTTCCCCTCGTTCGGGGAAGACCAAGGGTCCACAGCCAAAGGAGCGGAAGCCAGTCATTGCTTCTAGAAGGCGTTCGGAGCCCAGTGAATTCAGTGAAGACGATTTTGACGTGGAGGCGCGGGAGAGGGAACGTGGGAGAGGGGAGCCACAAAACAAGGGTGGCCAGCTTATTATCGTTGTCTTGGCGTTGATTGTTGCTGCCGGAGGGTTTTTCTTGGTCCAGGGTTCTAAGCCCGTCGCCAAGCCACTCCCCTCCATCAGCTTGCCCACGGATGACCCCGTGGGTTTCATCCCTAATGGCGATTCAGACCATGGTTACAGCGCGGTCTTTACTTATATCCCTCCTCAGCCGCTTCCCGGGCAACTGGAGCTGAAGTTTAAAGCGTTCGATATCGATACGGAAGACGAAGTACAAGTTTATCTCAACGGCCAGGTCATTTTGGCTCTTGAACCGACTGGCGATGGGATTTGGAGCTCAGGGCGAACCCGGCGCTTACCCACGGAGCTGTTCAAGCCAGGGCAAACGAACTACATTGTGTTTCAGCATAATTACAATAGGCGAGGTGAACCGGCCACGTATGCTTGGGGAGTGAGCGACGTGGAGGTGTCGCCGGTCATTATTCTGCCGTGCGATCTTGCCGGGGCGAAAGAGGATTACCGAATTGGCAAGAATCTGTGGGAGAATCGCCGTGTCGCCACATCAAATCTGCACGATTCTATCGAAAGGTTCCGCAGTGCATTGGCATTTTCTAAGAGTTGCGAACCGAAGCCGGTCTTTTACATTGACCTGAGCCGATTGTCTCACGAAGCTGATGCTGAATTGGACGAGGCATATCGAGCGTTGCGAATTGAGTTCATCAAGGCGCGGAAGCTCAACCGCGTGTCAGATGGACTGCGCTATTTGTCACTGATTGAGCAACTGATTCCGGATTCGGACGACCCGCGCCGGATTGAGGCGCAGCGATGGAAAAGAAGCTTTCGGGCAGCGAGCCGATCCAAGAATCGTAAGAATCGCTTGTATTGATAGGTCGAAGAAGGATGGCAGTACTGATTCTGAAAACGGGAGAGACTGGTCAAGAGAGCTACGAGCTTAATGGCGAGTCCATGACCATTGGTCGCGACGCAGACTGCGATATCCTGCTGGGCGATACCTCTGTTTCGCGGAACCATGCCGTCATCTATCGCATCGACGAACGATTGTTTCGGATCGAAGATCACAATAGTTCCAACGGCACGTTGGTCAACGGAGAGAAAATCGTCACCGAGTTTCTACAACATGGCGACGAGATAGAGATCGGCTGTTATGAGCTCCTCTTCGAAAACGTGGTCTCTTCCGGCCAAGCAGAAGAAACAGCGGTCGAGGAAAGGCAGACCAATTCCACTTCATCGGATCTTCGCCCTGCCAGTTTGCTCGTCTTGGAGGCTGGACGAGTGATTTGCGAACAGCCTATCGAGACCGATCTGTTGAAGATCGGGGCGAGCCCTAGTTGTGGACTGGTCCTTTCCGGTGACGACGCGATTTCCGACGAGCATGCTCAGATCGTGTTCCACGATGGCTCCTACTACGTGGAGGACATGGAGAGCCTCCTTGGAACGTATTGCAATCACGAGCGGATCATTTCCAAAGAACTCAAATCCGGAGACGAGCTTTCGCTCGGTCGCTTTGTCCTGGTTTTTGAGGTGGAGGATGACTTTGAGTTTTCTTCTGTTTCCGAAGGTCTTGGCCCCGAGCCGTTGGCCGGAATCGCGCCATCTCCTGAGGCGGATGCCCCCATGGAACTTCTTCCCATGCCTCGCGGAGGGGCAACTGACGTCGATGGGGGGCGGTCGGGGTTTCAATCCAAAGAGGATGCATATCTTGAAGACCAGGTGAGTCCCGATCTCCCAGTGTCTCCCGTAGCTCCGAAGCAGGAGCTTGAAAGGATATTGGCCACGGAAGAGGACTGGGGCGAAGAATTCGAGAAGGCCCAGGAGAGCCAACCCCGAATGGAGTTTGATGCCGCGGAATACGATGGAACCCGTGCGGTGATTGCTGCGCCCAGATCGAGCCGACCGACGAGAACGGATGAGCCCCTTCCTCGTGTCATCGTGACTTTTCCCGATGGCCACAAGGAAGAGTTTGCTTTGGACAAACCCGAAGTCACTGTCGGTCGCTTACCGTCCAATGATATCGCAGTCGATGATGACTCTATTTCTCGAGCCCATGCTCGCTTCATGTTTCAGGGTGGGAAGGTGACAATCCGAGATCTGGACAGCCTGAACGGAGTCCAGGTCGAGGGGGAATTCGTGGATGAAGCGGTTCTACGGGATGGTGATCGCTTGGCACTTGGCGAGATCCAGATGGAATTCCGTTACGAGCTAGCAAAGAAAGCGCCACCTCGTTCTCCCCAACCGGCTCGTGAATCAGCGTATGCGGAAACGATTTATGATGACTTTGAACAGGATGGCCGGGTCGATCGAGACGGTGCGACCATTGTCGAAGAATTCGATGAAGGAGTCGAGCCTGCTGCTGGCGGCGCGGCGGGTCTCCGTTTCGCGGAGACCATGTATGACGATGTTTTCGAGGATGAGGAAGAGGAAACGGAGGAGGAGATCGGCGACATTGAGATCGACGCATCAGGGCCTCTGGACAAGCTCAAACTACTCTATTTGAAGCTTGGAAAGACACCGAAAGAACGGAAGACGAGAGTTTTTCTCGGTGGCCTCATTGTACTTTTTGCAGTTGTTGCCATCGCCATGCAGAATGCGCCTCCACCAGCAAAGCCCAAGCCGAGGCCCACGGATCATCAGCTCCCGATGGAGCGCGGCGGAGCGCCAGGCGTCGTGGACTCAAACCAGGCCCGGCTGAGCCGAATCAATGCGATCCAGGATGCCTCCGGAGCATTGGAGGTTCAAGAGTGGGACCGGGCGCTTAAGCTCGTCGAACCGGTACTAGCGGAGGAGCCAGGGAATGTCAGAGCTCTCGACATTCGCGAGAGTGCGACCCGGGAGAAGGATGCCAAGGCCCGAGTCGATCGAGCCATGGATCTCATCCGGTTCGAGCAGTACGGGGAGGCCTTGGAGATGTTGCGGGGGTTTCAAGCCCAGAGCATTTATTATTCCCTCGCCGAGTCTTCGAAACATGAGGCGGAGACGAAGTTCGTGCAAAAGACTCTTGGCGAAGCCGATCGCCTCCGGAAGGAGAAAAAATACCCGGAGGCTCTGGCCGAGATTGACAAGGCTCTCGAGGCCGTTCCAGATTCTGCGGACGCGCTCAAGGTGAAGGCGGAAATCGAAGAACTTATGAAACAGCCAGTCCGGAGAGGGCCCAGCGCTGCGGAGATTGCGAGGAGGAGGCGTGCCGCAGCGGAAAGCGCTCGCGGAAAGCAAGCAGAAGCTCAGCAATCCATCGACCGCGCCATGTTGGCTTATGCCGCCGGAGAAATCGATTCCGCTCTGTCCCAACTGGGAACCGTTTCCAACAGGCAGTCCGGGGTTCCCATGGATTCACCGGCTTATCGACGTGCTAAGGAGGTTGCCAGTCTGATGCGCCGGGCCCGCCGACATTATCAAGCCGGAAGTCAGGCCATGTCGCAAAACCGCCTCGATACAGCGCTCACGGAATGGCGAGGGCTCTTGGAGATCGATCGCAAACTCCTTGGCCCCTCCAAAAAGAGCCTTTATCGGCAGGAGGCGTCTCTACCTTTTGCCCAAGTACTTACCGGCCAGGGCGACAAGCTCTATGCGGCGGGGAAAGCCAATTGGGAACTTGCCGGGGCATACACGAAGTACACCGAAGCGCTGAGCTACGTTCCCAACTATGCGCCAGCCCGGTCGAAATTGGCTTCAATCGTCAAGGACGCCAAGGAGATCTATCGACGGGGCTATGGGCTTTGGGAGTCCGATCCGGAGGCTGGTCTTATAGAGGTCAGTAAGGTTCTCAAGATGCTTCCGGCCAGTCACAACTACTATGGGCGGGCGCAGGCTCTGAAGACGAAGATCCAATCGAGGTAAATCGTTGGCCGGCTCCTCTCCTATCCGGTGGCTGGTCCAGTGGATCCAAGGCCTTTTGGCCGGGAAGACACCATGATCATTCCCCTCTTCTACACGACACTTGGGTTCTTTCCCGATTTTCTTCGGAGCCCACCAGTTCGGGCTTTGCGGCGACTCTTAGCGGGAAGTCTTGGATGGAGGGGGTTCTTGCTTTTTCCGGCGCTGGTGCTGGGGATCCATTGTGCTCCCGCCGGGAAAGGCGACCTCCAGTCACAGGCCGATGCCGCGTACCGTGCGAAGGACTACCATCGCGCGGCCAAGGGTTATCAGCAATTGTTGAGCCGTTCTTCTGACCCGCGCAACTACCTAAAGCTTGCGGAAGTGAAACTGAAACTGGAGAAGCAGTCAGAGGCGGTGGCCGTGGTGTCGAGCGCGGTGCGCCGGTTTCCCAGCTGTTCGGAATGCTACGAGCTGCTGGGCCTGCTGGCCATCCATGATCGGGAATATGATCGCGCCGAGACGCTGCTCCGGAATGCCCTGCACTTCAACCCGGAGAATCGTGCGGCTCGGAATAACCTTGGCCTGATCTACCTGGATCGCCACGAGCCTGCTCGAGCGTACGAGAACTATTACCGTGTGTTAGTTCTCAATCCAGATGACCCGGTGGCCAACCTGACCATTGCCAGGATTTGTCGGGACTATTTCCATGACTCGGATTGTGCCAAACGCCATTTTAGGCGCTATGTCACAGTCCATCCCGGGGGACGGGAGGCGATTCGTGTTCGGGCGTGGCTCCAGGAGCAGGAAGACTCCTTGGAAGGGAGGGCTCACCAGGATTCCTCCAAAACCTCACACGCCTCACCTGCCGATCCCTTTTCTTCGCCGAAAGGCCCTGAGGAAACGGATCTAAAGGAGAAAGCAGGAGACCGGGAGAAACCGTTCTTAGACCCAGACCAGGCGAAGACGCGGACCATGGTTTTTGTGGGAGAGGCAACGGCCCCAGGCTCTGACCCATCTTTGGGCAAGGACTACGCCGAGTTCTACTTGGCGCAGTCCAAAGACTGGGAGGAGCGGGCAATCGATACCATTCAGATGCGCGTGGCCCTGAAATATGCGGAGGAAGCAGCAAGGCATGATTCCTCCCCTGAAGTCAAGGCTACCTTGAAACGGCTCAAGAAAAAGCTAGCCAAAATGGAAGAGGCCGGGAAAAAGCGGTAGGGATCCATTTTCAGGGTAACCGATGGGGAAAAGCGTCCCACCATCGAAAAACCAGTCCTAGCGAGGAGCACTATCGAGTGGATCGCCGGAGTTCCGTCCTGCCTCCGCCATCGTTTCTCCTAGGAGATGGTCGATCCTGGTGGCAGATCTCCCGCGGATACGAACTCCATCTGTCCGTCATGCTGCGCCACTAAGAGCATGCCTCGGGACTCCAGCCCAAAGATCTTCCGTGGCGCAAGATTGGCCACGGCGACAACCTGTCGTCCAGGAAGGCTGTCTACGTCGAAGGCCAAAGCGATACCCGCCACGATCTGGCGTGGCTCGGCTTCTCCGAGATCCACTGAAAGCTTCAAGAGTTTCTTTGATTTCTTGATTTTTTCCGCACTGAGAATTTTCCCGGCGACGAGCTGGATCTTACAGAATTCCTCGAAACTGGCTGTCAACCTCCCTGGGTTACTGGCAGCCGGCACGGCTTCGGATTGGCTGGCTGCAACCGATTTCCCAGATTCCTTTTCCTTCTTGGGGGACAGAGAATTCTTGGGAAAAAGAGAGTCACCTTTCTGAACGTGAAACGCCTCCTGGTAGTCGTCCCACGAGGCTTCGTCGGGAATCAACTGCTCCGGGATACCCGGTTTGCCCAATTGCCGCCATGCGCGTTCGCTGGTCTTGGGCATGACGGGGGCGATGAGGATACAGGTTGTTCGGAGAACGGCCAGGAGATTTCGGAGGGTTACCTCCAGGACAGGAGCCTTTTCCGGGTCCTTGGTCAGTTTCCACGGGGCGCGGGTATCGACGTAGCCATTGGCAAACCGGAGAAGCTCCCACACTCGCTCCAAAGCTTGGTGCGGCAGCATTTTGTCCATGGCTTCAAGGTAGGCGGCGTGGGTGCTACGGTGGAGATCGATAAGCTCCTCATCAAGTTTGTCCATGCAATGGGTTTCGGGGCGTGGAACCCCTTGGGGACGATAGCGTCGCGCCATGGTGACGACTCTGGAGAGGAGGTTCCCAAGAGTGTTGGCCAGATCGGTGTTGTAGCGCTCGTCAAAACGGTCCCAGGTGAAATCGCCATCCCGATCGAAGGCCACTTCCCGGAGCAGATAATAGCGAAGAGCATCGGCTCCGTACCGCTTCCTGGCCGCCTCCAGATCGACGGTGGTCCCTTTCGACTTCGACATTTTTCTTCCGCCAAAGTGAATCCAACCGTGGCACCAGATGGTCTTGGGCAAGGGCAGCTCCGCGGCCATGAGCATCGCGGGCCAGACAATACTGTGGAAGCGGTTGATGTCTTTGCCGATGACATGGAAGTCCACGGGCCAAAAACGTTCGAATTTTCCCGGATCATCCGAACCGAAGCCAAGGGCCGAAATGTAGTTGATGAGAGCGTCGAACCAAACGTAGACAACCTGCCCCGGTCGTCCCGGCACGGGGATACCCCACCGAATACTGGCGCGGGAGACACTGATGTCCTCCAGGCCTCGGTCGATGAGCGCCAGCATTTCGTTGCGGTAACGGTTCGGCCTGACGAAATCAGGATTCTCCTGAAAGTGCCGTTTCAACCGATGGGCAAAGCTCGAAAGGCGAAAAAAGGTGTTGCTCTCCTGAATCCATTTTGGGCGGCTTTGGTGGTTTTTGCAGAGCCCCTCATCCAGGTCTTTTTCCGCCAGAAAAGCCTCGCAGCTCTCGCAGTAGTGGCCTTCGTAGGTGCCCTCGTAGAGAGCGCCCGCCGCGTCGATCCGGCGGAAGAGAGTCTCCACGGCGATGCGATGCCGCCCTTCAGTCGTGCGAATGAAGTCGTCGAACGAGATGTCCAGAGCAGACCACTGCCGACGGAAGACTTCCTCCATCCGGCGGCAGTATTCCAGGGGCTCAAGTCCTTGCTTTCGAGCACTTCGCTCCACGTTGAGGCTGTGCTCGTCATTCCCCATCAAAAAGAGAGTTTCATAACCGCGCTGCCTCCGATAACGGGCGATAACGTCGGCGCCAATCTTCTCGTAGGCCGTCCCCAGGTGTGGCTTGGCATTGACGTAGTCGATGGCGGTGGTGATGTAAAACCTCTTGGTCATCTTGGCTTCCTTCGTAGGCGACGTTCCAGATTCCATGGCGAGATCCGATCAGGGGGATTTCGCGTCCCCGTCTATATTTTCCAGTACGAGGCGTGTTCTTTCAAAGACTTTTTCGGGCGAGCCGCTTGCGTCGATCCGAAGAATACGACCAGGGAACCGCTGGTGGAGCCAGCGGTAGCCATCTCTGACGCGCAGGTGGAACTCCATGGGCTCCCGCTCGAACCGGTCAGCCGCGCCGCCGCGCTCTGTTTCTCTTTGTTGTGCCCGTTCAATGGCCGAGCGCGGATCGACATCCAGCCAGACGGTGCGCCACGGTATCCAGCAGTCCACGACATCAAGGCAGACTTTGAGAGAGTTTTCCAATCCCAGCCCCTTGGCGCTTCCCTGGTAGGCAACGGACGCGTCGAAATACCGGTCGCAAAGGACGCTTCGCCCTTCCCGAATCGCGGGAATCACGACTTGGCTTAGGTGCTCGGCTCGGCTTGCATTGAAGAGACAGAGCTCCGCCATGGGACTGGGCTGATGGGTTTCGGGGTCAAGAAGAAACGTTCGAATCGCTTCGCCTAGTCGGGTACCACCGGGCTCCCGGGTGACCAAGAGATCGACTCCAAGTTGCCGGAGATAGTTGGCCCAGAGCTCAATTTGAGTGGTTTTCCCCGAGCCCTCGACGCCCTCGAAGGTCAGGAATCGTCCATACCAGTTTTTCATCACTTTGGCCTGCATCGTTCAGGGTTTCCGGAGTTGCGGGTCGTCGCGAGTGTCGGGGCCTCGCGGAACCTGGCGCTCAACGGGTTCAATCATCGTAGAAGCCGTCAAGGAGATCCTGGTATCGATCAGTCACGAACTTTCGCTTGACCTTGAGGCTGGGAGTCAGCTCGCCCGTCTCGATGGTAAATTCGTCCGGAACGATGGCAAACTTCTTAATGGTCTCGTAGGAGGGCAGCTTTCCGTTCACGTCATCGATGGCTGTTTGCACCCACTCCCGCACCTCCTTTGATCCCGCGAGATCGGGCCAGGAATCCATCGGAACGTTCTTTTCCGACGCCCATTTCTCCACGACCTCCCGATCCAGGGTCACGATGGCACCAAGGAATTTCCGGAGATCGCCGTGAACCATCACCTGGGAAATGGGAGGTGCCGTCTTGAGCAAGTTTTCGATAATCTGAGGAGCCACGTTCTTGCCGCCGGCCGTGACGATAAGATCCTTTTTGCGGTCCGTAATGCGGAGAAAACCCTCTTTGTCAAACTTACCGATATCACCGGTGTGAAACCATCCCTCTTCGTCGAAAGCCTCCGCGGTCGCCTCGGGCCGCTTGTAGTAGCCACGGACCACGTTCGGGCCTCGGGCCAGGATCTCGCCGTCCGACGCGATACGGATCTCCACGCCCGGAAGGGGCTTGCCTACGGTGCCGAAACGATAAGCCTCGGGGTGGTTCAGAGTCAACGCCGGCGTGGTTTCCGTGAGCCCATAGCCTTCCAGAATCAGCATGCCCGCTGCGTGGAAAAAGAGAGAAATCTCCTTGGAAAGTGGCGCCCCACCCGAAATGAAATACCGTATGCGGCCGCCAAGCTTCGCGTGGATCTTGCGAAAGACAAGCCAATGCGCCACCTTGCGTTGGATCTCGATTCCGAAGGGAATTGGTTTTCCCGCCTGTTCTAGCGCGCTGACCCGCTTGCCAATGCCAATGGCCCAGTGGAAAATCCTCTGTTTCGCCGGAGAACCTTCAGCCACGCCCTGCTGGATCTTGGCGTAGAGCTTCTCGAAAATACGGGGCACGCTGGGCAGGAAATGAGGCCGCACTTCAACCAAATTCTCCGCCACTTTGGGAATACTTTCCGCAAAAGCGGTGATGGTGCCGGCGCGGATATCCACGTACTCGATACAGCGGGCAAAGGAATGGGCAAGAGGAAGGAAGAGCAAGTCGATCTCACCTTCCCGAATGAGCCCGTAATCGCAGATGGAATTCACCGTGTGAAGGTGGTTGCCATGGGTCTGGATGACGCCTTTCGGTGGCCCCGTGGTGCCAGAAGTGTAGACGGTGGTGGCCACGTCATCAGGGGCGATGGAGGCGATGCGGTTGTCCAGCTCGTCACGCTCTATTGGAACGGCGTTGCGACCATATTCCAGAAGCTCGTCATAACTCCAAATCAGCAGCTTGCTACCGCTATCATCACCTTCCAAGGGCGTCTGGGGTTCACGGCCAAACGGTTCTTCGGGTTGCGTTCCCCTCGGGCTGCTCGCGGCCGCTCCCATCCCTCGCTGGTGGACCCCCGATTCAGTCGGTGTACAGACGGGATCGGAGTCACTGGCAGTATCCGCCGCGCCCGGGGCAGGGGCCGCTTGGGAGGCTGGACCGCCCGTAGCGGTTGTTCCCCGGGGAGTGGTGCTCGGTTCCAGGCAGACAACAATCTGGAGCTCAGAAAGGGAATCCTGGATCTCCTCAAGCTTGGCCAAGTGCTCGGTCGTCTCCAGGAAGAGGAGCCTGGCCCCGGAGTTTTCGAGGATATAGTGGATTTGCTCCGCGGTGCTGGACGGATAAATCGGTACAACGATGGCTCTTGCCGATAGGGAGGCGAGATCGGCGGTGACCCATTCGGGACGCGTATTTGCCAAAAGGCAGACGCGATCACCCACCTGGATTTCCAGGCGAATGAGGGCCAGGGCGGTTTCTCGAACAACGCGGCCCATCTCCTGATAGCTGACTTCTGTCCATCGGCCATTCCGTTTGACCAGTTGCCCGGTGCGCATGGAGGATTTTTCGAGCCGGCGGTGAAACATGGCGACAAGGTTTGTGGGTTCGCTCATATCGTGTCCTCCTCAAGCGCGAAAGGTTCTGAAAACGAAGGGTTAACGCGAACTCCGCAAAAACGCAAGCGGGATTGTCAAGATGGGGACCTATCAGATCCGGTTGACCACTTCACCGCGGGGGCGGGCCTCCTTCCCGGCTCCGTGAAGCCCGGAGGGCGCTGCACCGGCAAGATGCCGGTGCCACCGTTTCGGCGAAGAAAATTGTAAAGCAAAAACACGACAATTTGATAGGTCCCTCAAGATGTTTGATTGTATCACGCATGGACCGGCCATGGGTGGTGCCTCCGCCGGGACCCTGGGGCGGAGGCCCTTGCGCCCCGCCCGAATTCACTCGGCTGAGACGATGACCAAGGTCACAGCCGCGCATGGACGGCTTTTGGAGCAGGCCACCTGAAATTCCCGTCGTTGCAAATGCAGTTTGAGGAACTTGGGACCAAATTGTCACTCGATGAGTCTGAACTCTGGCAGGTTGAGCAACTCTTCGATAAAGCTGAGGTCCGTAAGCGGGGATTCTCCTTTCCATTCATTCCTTGACCTCATATTTGGCGCTTGCCGGTGAACTTTGCGAGGAGCGGGAGCGGCCGCGAGCGAGTCCGAGCGGAACGCGACCCTAAAAAAATTGCTTTGGAGGAGTTTTTGATGAAGCGAACGATGACCTCTGGGTTGACCATGGACACGATTGTGTCGCTGGCGAAGCGCCGGGGATTTGTCTTCCAGTCCAGCGAGATTTATGGAGGCCTTGCCAGTTGTTGGGACTATGGCCCCGTGGGTGTGGAGCTCAAGCGGAACGTCAAGGAGGCTTGGTGGCGATCCGTCGTGACGGCGCGGGATGACGTTGTGGCGATCGATTGCTCCATTTTAATGCATCCACGGGTTTGGGAGGCGTCGGGGCACCTGGAGAGTTTCACGGACCCGCTGGTGGATTGCAAGAAGTGCAAGAACCGGTTTCGGGCGGACCAGCTTCACGAGCTTCGCTGCCCGGAAAAACCGTCGAAGCGGCCAGGAGAGTGTGGTGGCGAGCTCACGGAGGCGCGGCAGTTCAATCTGATGTTCAAGACCTTCATGGGGCCGGTGGAGGATTCTTCGGCCGTGGCCTATCTGCGGCCTGAGACAGCTCAGGGGATTTTCGTGAACTTCCGGAACGTTCAGACGACCACCCGGAAGAAGCTGCCTTTTGGGATTGCTCAGGTGGGCAAGTCTTTCCGCAACGAAATAACTCCGGGGAACTTCACGTTCCGGACTCGCGAGTTCGAGCAGATGGAGATGGAGTTTTTCTGTCATCCTTCGGAGGCGGAGAAATGGTACCGCTACTGGCTGGAAGAGAGGTTTGATTGGTATCTTCGCCTGGGAATTCGCAAGGAGCACCTGCGACTCCGGGATCACGGCAGGGACGAGCTTGCCCACTACGCCAAGGAGAAGGGCGCCTGTGCCGATATCGAGTATCTCTATCCGTTTGAGAAGGGGGGCCGCTGGTCGGAGCTTGAGGGGGTGGCCAATCGGACGGATTACGACTTGAAACGGCATGGGGAGTTCAGTGGCAAGGATTTGTCTTACTTCGATCCTGCCACCCGGGAGAGGTATCATCCTTACGTCATCGAGCCGGCAGCCGGCGCGGATCGGGCGACCTTGGCCTTTTTGGTGGACGCCTACGATGAAGAGACGATCATCAGTGCCAAGGGGAAGGCGGAGACGAGGGTCATTCTTCGCTTTCATCCGCGTCTGGCGCCGGTTCAGGTGGCGGTTCTCCCCTTGTCCAAGAAAGAGCCATTGATGGAGGTGGCCCGGAAGCTCTACGATTCGCTTCGGGTTCGCGGGCTTCGGTGCGAATACGACGTGGCGGGGGGGATCGGCAAACGCTACCGCCGCCAGGACGAGCTTGGGACTCCCTTTTGCGTCACGATTGACTTTGATTCGGCGGAAGATGGTAAGGCGACGATCCGGGATCGCGACAGCATGGAGCAAGAGAGGGTGGATTTGGAGCAGGTTTTTGGCTTCGTGCAGGCCAAGTTTCTCGGGGATGCGCGGTAAAACAAGCTATCCCTTGCCCATGGGGTTCGGTCGCTCCGGTTGCCGAGCCGGAGAAAAATGCTGTTGCAGTGCTGCCCGACGCCGTGTTATAAAAGTGGCCGCAGCCGATGGCTGGAGTGGGCCAAGGCCCCAAATGTCAGGAGAGATGTCCGAGTCGGGTTGAAGGAGCACGACTGGAAATCGTGTGGGTGGGTAAACTGCCTCGAGGGTTCGAATCCCTCTCTCTCCGTATCGCCGTTCTTTGGAAGAGTGGCCGCGCCAATGTTCGATGAGCGGCTTGTCGGCTCGTGCTATAGATGCCTGGGTCTCGCGCAATGAGAGGCTGTGAACCTGGTCAGGCGGGGAACCGAGCAGCCATAAGCGGAATCTCTCGTGTGCCGCGAGGGCGCCTGGGCATCTATAGGACGAGCCGGTCGGAGCATGTTCGTCGTCGGTCTTTGGATCGTGTGTGGCCTTCATTTCCCGTTGGATCGGGGTTCCAGGACTTGGGACCCCGTTTTTTTCTCGGAAGAATGCGCCATGGCTAAGAAACCCTCCTCCCCCCTTCCGTTCATCATTCTTTTGCTGGTTGCCACGCCCGTACTCATCTACTACATGGCTGTTCCGGACTACGTCCGCAAGGATCTGTGGCGTGCCATCGATTCCTGGATGGGGAAGGAGCCGCCACCGAAAGCGACTCCCAAGGCGGTGGCGCCTGGAAAAATGAAGACGCCGAAAGCTGCCGAAAAACCAACGCCGGCAAGCCCGGTGGGGCGGACCAGGAAGAAAAAGCGCCGGAGGCCGGGGCGCGGCAAGGTTGCCTTGGAGGTTTCGAGCCGGCCTGGCGGCGCCCGTCTCTATCTTGGTGGAACGCGTCTTGGAAAGGCGCCGTACAAGGGTCGCCTTCGCAGGGGAAATCGACGTTTCGTCGCTTTCTTGCCGGGCCATCATCCCGATATTCGCCACCTGATTTTCGACAGGGATCCAGAGATGGCGCTTCGGGCTGAGATCCAGCCTCTGCCTAGGAAAATGACCCCGTGGGGGCTTTTCCGTGGGGATCCGGGCAGGACCGGTTTTTCCAGTGAAACTGGCGACCCCAAGCGGATGCTTCAGGTCTGGACGGCGCGCCTGGAGGGCGAGATTCTAGCGAGTCCGGTTCAGATGGACGGTAAGGTTTACATCTCCACGGATGAGCTCTATCTGGCCTGCCTCGATGGGGCCACGGGCAACATCCTTTGGAGGATCCCGGGAGTGGGGAACACGAAGGCGACCGCTGCCCTTTATAAGCGCTTTGCCATCGTGGGAAGCAGTTCGGGGGTGCTGATGGGGATCCGGCTGGACAAGGGCAAGGTGGCCTGGAAAGAGGCTCTGGACGTAGCCGTGGACGCCTCTCCCTTGATCCTTGGAAACCGCTTGGTGGTAGGGGACTACGCTGGGCGGCTTCATGCCTGGACCTTGCGCAGGTCGGGTAAAAAGTTGAAGTCTTCCTGGAAGATGGAGGTGGGTGGGGCAATTCGGGCTTCTCCGGCTGGTGCCGGAGACCGGGTCTTTGTGGCAACCGACAAGAAACTGTTTGGAATTGACGCGGTTTCGGGGAGAAAACTGTTCCAGCGCCCCCTCGCTCGGGGCAAGTCTTCCTCCGAAAGTGGTGTCCGAACCGTGGGAACACGGTTCCTGGGATCGACGCCCGCCGTGCTTGGGAAGATCGTCGTCGCTGGAACCATCTCCGGTGAGGTGAAGGCGTTTAGGACCGATGGCAACGAGCTTTGGACGGCTTCCTTGAGAAGCCCGGTCTATGCTTCTCCGGCCCTTGCTTATCGATCGGCCTATGTGGGAACTCAAAGCGGACTCCTTGTTTGCCTGGATCTTGAGTCTGGCTCGGTACTTTGGAAGCGGAAGTTGGGTAGCTCGGCTTTCAGCTCGCCTTTAGTCGCTGACGGGGCGGTTTATGTCGGCACTGACGCCGGACTTTTCTACGTGCTGGATGCCTTCGACGGGAGCGTCATCGTCAAGAAAAAAATTGGGGCACCCGTTCGCTCATCGCCTTCTTTGAGCAGTGGCTTGCTTGTGGTGGGTGCGTCGGATGGTCAGCTCCATGCCTATCGTTTCTGAGAGCAAACCGTCCTAGAGTCCAGCGAAAACGTGTGATGCACGAGGTCGGAGTCTGGTATGAAGAAAAACTATGTCATCGACACGAATGTACTCCTCCACGATCCCGAGGCGATCTTCAAGTTTCAAGATAATGATGTCATCCTCCCCATCCAGGTGATCGAGGAGATCGACCACTTTAAACGGGAAATGAACGACCTCGGCTATTCGGCCCGGCAGGTTGTCCGCCACCTTGACGAGTTCCGTAAAGTAGGGAGTCTGTCCCAGGGAGTGCCTTTGCCATCTGGCGGCCGCCTCAGGATCGACTTGAGCGTCACGACCCTTCCAGCGGAGCTCTCCATGATTCGAGGCAATCCCGATAACTACATCTTGGCTCTGGGGCTGGAGCTCCAGAAAAGAGCACCGGATGTGCCCATGGTACTGGTGTCAAAAGATGTCAACATGCGAGTCAAAGCCGACGCCATGGGCCTCCGCGCCGAAAACTATGAAAACGACAGGGTTCCGTCAGCCGATGTCTACAGTGGAAGCTTTGAGCTCGAAGTGACGGACGAAGACTTCGACCTCTTTCGGGAACAGGGGGATTTGCCGTTTGAAGCCGACGGGCATTTGCCCAACGAGTGCGTCATGCTTCGGCAGGGGGATGGCGTGCGCCAAACTCTTCTTGGCCGCCTTTCGCCCGACAGAAGCCGGATTCGGCGGCTCTATGACACGAAGCGAAACTTCTGGGGATTGCGGGCCAAGAATCGGGAACAGTGTTATGCCCTGGACCTCCTCCTCGACCCCGAGCTCAGCCTCGTCACCATCGCCGGAAAGGCAGGCACGGGGAAAACCCTTCTCGCAGCCGCGGCGGGCCTCCACATGGTGACGGAAGAAAAGCTCTTCCAGCGGCTCCTGATTTCCAGGCCGATCTACCCCATGGGCCGGGATATCGGCTATTTGCCGGGAGCCGTGGAGACCAAGCTGGCGCCCTGGATGCAACCCATCTATGACAGTATCGGACTGCTCATCGAAATGCGCTACGGCAAGCGATCAAAACGAAAAACAGAGGATCTGGCCAGTTCCGGTAGGTTGGCCATCGAGCCTCTGACCTACATCAGAGGCCGGAGCATCCCCAACCAAATCCTGTTGGTGGATGAAGCCCAAAACTTAACTCCCATCGAGGCGAAAACTGTTCTGACCCGCGCTGGGGATAATACCAAGGTGGTCTTCACGGGGGATCTGTCTCAGATCGACAATCCCTACGTCGATAGCCAATCCAACGGGTTGAGCACAGTGGTGGATCGCTTCAAGGGCCAACCTCTGGCTGGGCATGTGACCCTGACAAAGGGGGAGCGGTCGCCCCTGGCCGAGTTAGCCGCCAACGTCCTTTGAAGGCCGGCTTGCCCTCTCGGATCTGCCCGTGTGGGCGGCTGGCTTTGGGAAAACTGCTCGTCCACCACGGCGTGTTGTTTTTGAGAGCTCCCCAGGCGTGCCAAGACCAGGTTGCCTTCCCTCTTGAGGCTGCCCGGGAAGACCGTTCGTGAGAGGCTCGGAGATCCGATGCCTCTCGCATCACGGGTTTTCGTCAGTCAGCGGGGAAGAGCATGTTGATAGATTGTGATTTTGACTGTCATTGGATTGTCGTACAAGGACTTGCTTTGGTCTGTTAATAAGTTGATAAAAAAAGCCTTGACATCGCTTGATTCCGTTGCTAAAGAGTGAAGAGAGGATGAAGAATCCTGGAGGCACCGGCACTCAAGGGCGTCGGGCTCCGGTCGGTTGCTTGGTTGTATGGAGCGGTTGGGAGGCCAATCGGACAATAGTTGGTGACATCTGTTGGTCGGTGAGTTTATCTATCACTTTATGCGGCGGGCGACCTCACTGGCGGCGTTGGGAAGGTGCAAGGAGTTCAGGAGGGGCGGCAGCCTTGAGAGAGGTAAGCCGGCTCCGGTGTTCGTGAGACCCTGAAGGTCAGGCGGCGCTTCGGTTTTTCTGGGAGCTTGCTCTTGGGTAGCTGCGGCGGCGGGGAAGGCCATGAGGGGAGGAATCGTGAAGGCGGTTCCAGGGCACTGGAGAGGAAACCCCTGGAGGGCGGAAAAGCCAGGAGGGCAGCGGCTTGGCGTGGGCCGTAAATGGATGGGCCGCGTCGAGTGTCGGATCTTCGCGAGGAGCAAAGCCTTGAAGGCGAGGCCAACCGCTGGTTTTTTGATCAGTGGGGGCCAACGGCAGGAGGGCAACCGGGCTCGGAAGGGCACGAAGGCTTCGCGGAGGGGAAAGGCCCTGAAGGTGAAAACCCCATGAGTGTGACCGGCATGAAACAAGGCCGGAGGGCTTTGAAGGAAGGAAACCGTCAAGAGGGTGAGAAACCCTGGAGGCGGAAGGTGTCGGGTGAGGCAAGCCCGAGTTGACCGGGCCTTCGGAGCTGGGGGCGCTGAAGGGGAAGGAACCCTATGAGAGGGACTGTTGGCTTTGGCCGATAGGCCGTTGGCGAGTTTGGACTCTGAAGAAGAGGGTAAGCTCAAGGGCGGAGAGGGCATTCTTTTTTGAAAGGATGGCTTCACGGCGAGTTGCGGAAGACCTGGACACCGCGAGAGCGGTAGAAAGGGATCGCTCAACCGATACGGCGATACCTGCTCGTTGGAACCGCTGAAGGGCGCTTGACTTCATGAGAGGCATTTGCGTGGGGCCGGTGACGGTTCCGCAAAAGGCGCGCCGGTGGTGAATCTCTGGAAGGGAAACTCCGGGAAACTTTGTCCTCGCCATTTTTTTGTACCGGGCCCGAGGCGAGCTTCATCCGGGAACCCCAGCTCCGTCAGGCGGTGAAGCGGATTCCTTCCACTAGGATGTGTGGCGCCTGGATGCCGAGGGTTGGCGAAAACTGGCCGTCGGACATGAAGGTGACCCGATCTTTCTTGAAGAGCTCGAAGATATTGGCGGTCATGTTGAGATTCTTGACTCTTCCCAGGATCTTGCCCTGTTCCACGTAGAGGGCGTCGAGGCCGCAGGTGAAGTCCCCCATGGGATTGGTGGTCCTAGCCACCTCCCAACAGTGGCGTACGATAACCGCCCGATCCAGGCCAGTCAGGCAGTCCGCCAGAGTTTGGCTGCCCGGCGGGATCAGGAGGGGCGTTCGTTGGAAGCGGCGGCGCGGGATACCGGTAGCGAGGCCGGAAGCCTCGTGTCCGCATTTCCTGCCGTATTCAAGATCGTAGAATGCGTCCACCAGCCGTCCCCGGGAGACAAGATCTAGTTTTTTTGCCGCCACACCCTCGATGTCGAATCCCCTTGTTCCCAGGGATTGCGGGTCAATACTCAGATGGAAGTCCGGAGAGAAAAACTCTTGTTCGAACCGGGACTGGAGAGGAGACCTATTTTCGTAGATCTCTTTTGAGTCAAGCGCCTGCCAGAACCCTGTAAGGAACGACGTGTGATTGTGTGCCAGCACCACCGCCGGATAAAGGCCGTTGGGGATCTTTCTCACGGGAAGCTGTCGCTCGATGCCCTCTAGGACCGAGAAGAGCTTCTCTCGTCCCGGCTCCCCGTGGACCTGGTGATCAAACAGTTCCCACTGGGAAAAGAGATCGTTTTCGGTGGAGCGCTCCATGTCAATGGAGTAGATAAGAAAGTGCTCCAGCCCGTGGTGCTCGACGCCGTGGCTGTTTTGGTATCGCCGCTCCGAAGTCGTTCTGTGAGCTTTGATTTCTACCGAAAACTCGGGATGGCTTTTCTTCGCCTTGGCAATGAAGTCTTCGCAGAGCTCCCGGATTTCGCCATCCGTGATTTTGGGCACGGCTTGATTGCGGGGCTCGTTGTCACTGGATCCAATTTTGGGGAAGGCGTAGTCGATCTTCCTGCTGAAGGGGCAGAGCTCGCGTGCCTGGACCGTGAGCTTGTCGGTGTCGGAGAGAAGTGTTCCTTCCGCCAACCCGATGCGCTGGTCCTCAAGGACCGATACGAGCTTCCTGGTAGTTTCCTTGGAGATCCCGCCGCGGAAACGGCCGCCGGTGAACTGAAATTCATCGGTCTGGACTCGGGTCGTGTAGATTGCTCGATCCATCAGCGGTCTCCTCCCACCAGGCAGTGACGAATACGGATGTGAGGTCCTCCGAAGGAGATGGGAAGGGGCGCCTGTCCGTTTTTGCCGCACCCACCCATGCTGTCGGGGGTGAAAAAATCGTCACCCACGCCGTCGATGGCCCCGAGTGTTTCAAAAAGGTTCCCTAGAAGAGAGATATTCCGAACGAGCTCCCCAAGGCGTCCCTTCCGGATCCGCCGGCCATAACGGGCGAAGAACTGAAACTTTTCTCCGTCCGTGGAACCTCCCGCGGAATCGACGACGTAAATACCATCGTCAATGTCGGCGATAAGATCATTGAGACTACTTGTTCCAGGTGCGAGGGCCGTGGTCCGCATCCGGACGATGGGCGGGAACTGGCAATTGATGGCCCGGGCGTTGCCTGTGGGCTCTTCGTTCAAGAGTCCGGCGGTTTCCCTGGAATGGAGATGGCTACAAAGAACCCCTCTGTCAAGGAGCATGGTTTCTCGGGTCCGAACACCTTCGTCGTCAAAAACTACGTAGCCGCGGTTGCCAGGATGTCCACCGGAGTCATGAATACTGACGATGGGCTTGGCAAGCTGCCGTCCAATGCGCAGCACCTTGGCCTGGTCGGGTTTTTCCGCGAAGTGGTCTGCTTCCATGGTATGGCCGAAGGCTTCATGGGTGAAAAGCCCTGTCATGTCGGGATTCAAGACGACATCCCGGTGTCTGCTTTTCACCGAATCCGCCTCGGCGAGGTCATTGGTCGTGGCGATGTGGTTCCGGACCTTCTGGTCGAGCCGTTTCATGTAGTTGAAGGTGTTGCTGGACCCATCACTCAGATGGTTTCGGACGATCACTTCGCCCTTTTTCGCGATGACCACCAGGGTGGCAGCGCTGTCTAGGAGGTCTTGCCGGATCAAGGTTCCCTCGGAATTGCCGAAGACCACGGTGCGAGCAAGATCGTAGTAGTAAGCAAGAACATCGACGACCTGCTTGCCAAACCCAAGCGCCTGGCTCCGCCACCCAAGAAGGTAGTCCAGTTTTTTCTGGAGAGGCACGTCATCCGGATGCGACGAGGTGACGACCCTGTGGTCTTCTTCCACAACGGGGACAGGTGCCAAGATTGATCGTCTGCCTCGACCCTGCTTCGCCCATGCCAATGCACGCTCCACGTGGCAGTCCAGATCATCGAGGGACTCGAAGCTGGAAAAACCCCATCCACCTTGGATCCAGGCTCGTACGCAGCCTCTGGACGCATTTCTTCTGAGCACCTCCTGGAGTCCCGTCTTGTCGGTTTGGAGCCGGAGCATCTGGTTCTCTTCCATTCGGACTTCCAGGTAATCGGCCCGATGCTTGTGCCGTCCAAGGAGGTCTCGCACAATGTTCTTCACGCTGGCAATCCTATTGAAAATGTTTAAAATGATATTATTTCAGCGAATTGCGTGGAGCCAGAGAGTTTTCGCCACCGAACACGCCTTCGGCGACTACCTCTGATACAGTTGGCAAGGGCACTGAGTTCCATAACTCGCCCCCGCGCTCTCGGCGGGGGTTCCGGGAGAAGAGCTCCCGGGTGCCATAGCCGGAGGCCCAGGGGACTTAGGAAGTGGCGAAAGCCTGTGGCGGCATGCTCTGCAACGAAGCACTTTATCCTGTTGTTGATGAAAAGCCGGATTCCTGGGAGACTTGTCCGCCATGGAATTGGCATCCTTAGCCCGGAGCTCTCATCAGGGAAGGTGGCGAGGCGGGGTTTGGTGCATTTCCACCAAAGGGACACGTGAAGATGAGGTTGTTTGGGCCATCAGCCCCATGAGTCAAGAAACAGATAGTTTTTCCTGGGCGCTCGTATTTGTTGGCCACCCTCTCATGGGCGGTTCCGTCGATCTTTATGGCGCGATGGCCGGGATCTATGTCGGTCGCGAGGCTGGGGAACTCGAAGAGAGGATGTCGGGGCTGCTGGCGGCGAGTCCCGTGAAGATTGCCTCCTTGGGCCGGGATCTCATGTACGTCCCGTGGCCCGAAATCTGGTTGGAGGAGGATCCGCTGCCTCCGATTCAGGAGCCGCTCGAACTGGTTTCCCAACTGGTGTTGCCGCTGATTCCGGCTATTGGCCGTCCGGTTCTCGTCTCGCGGTTGGGACGTACGCCCGCGGCGCTTCGCGGGCGCTTGGAGTTTCAGCCAGAAACGGTTCTTCGGTTCGGTGGACCTTTAGATCCGGTTCGAGTTTCCGAACAGCTCACCAGAGAGCCGCCTTGGATCGCTTCGGTTTTGGAGTATCGGGGGGAAGTATGGACGGCGGACTGTCGGTTGGGGCTCCTCAAGAGTTTCGGGATCACCGTTGAATCGCTGGCGACCGCTTCGGCTGTGGTGGGCGGGGATCGCCCGGGAAGGTGCCGCCTTTCTGATCCTGGTGGTCCGGCGGGTTTCGCGGGCGAGCCGTGACCGGCGGATTTCCCAAGCTCGGCATGATTCGGACAGGTTTGAAATGAGGTACTAGGATGAAAGTGATCGATCCGGTTCCAAAGACCAGTGATAGAGGGTGGTATCCTGGGGGAAAGCTGGGATGGGCGTTTGGCTGCGCGGGTCTCTTTTTTACCGCGCTGGTGGTATTACGGATCTCTTGGGGGCTGCTACTGGCCGGTCCGGCCATCGCCCAGCCGCCTTATGATGCTGGTGCGGCTCGCGATCTCGAGCGAAAAATCGAAAGGATCCAGGCCGCCTATCGCAAGAAATCCAATCTGCTGGACATGCTGGTCAACAGCAAGCCCAATCCGGTTTTTGCCGGAACTTTTTATGTCAAGGAGTCCGAGCTCAATTCCTTTTTGCAGCAGAGGGCCGAGGCATCCATGACCCCCGAGGTGCGCCGCCTGCTTCGCGCCATGGTCATCGAGCTTCGCGAGGAAGGCTTTCTGATTCGCGTGCGCCTTGATCTTCTGGGGCTTCTCAGTGGTTTCACCGCCAAGTTGCCCTGGCCTTTCGGGTTGGAGGCGGGAATCGAAATCGAAGGGACGTTGGAATGGCGGGAGAACCTCGGGCAGGTGCGGTTGGCCATCAAGTCGGTTCGCCTTGGATCTATCGAGGTTTCGCCGGAAACACTTTTCCATTGGATCGGTCGCTTCATCGAGATTCCGCCGGTGGTGGAGGCTCTTCGTCAGGGATTGCCTCTGGTGGGTGCAAAAAACCTCGAAATGGAAGAGAATAGGATTCGGATCGAGGGTTCCTGACAACGAACGGAAACAGATTGGATGCCAGCCGATGAGGTGGTTCAAACAGGATCGAGGCGAATACTCCTTTCCCCTCCGAAGGAGCATTGACAGGGTACTTCCACCCGACTATTCCGGGCCGATTTACACGTGGGACATCGACAATACCTATATCCGGACCGAAATCCGGAGCGTCCGGGCGATGCTGGCAATCCCCTTCGAGCTTGGCGTCGATAAGAAACCGTTTCCCGGCGCCGCGGCTCTCCTTCGGGAGATCCGGCGGGGTCCTGGTGCAGACAGCCGCGAGACTCCACTCTTCTTTGTCAGCGCTTCCCCTGTCCAGCTCAAGAAAGTCCTGGAATCAAGGATGCTTCTCGACGGCATCCAGCACGACGGGATCACCCTTCGCGACTGGGGGGCTTTGCTTCGGGGCGGCGACTTCAGGAAGCTCAAGGATCCTCTGGCCTACAAGCTTTCGGCACTCATCTTGGCACGCCTCGACTATCCTCCTCGTGCCAAAGAGATCCTGTTTGGCGACGATACGGAGCGGGATGCCGTCATCTACAGCCTGTATGGCGACATCGTTGCCGGTCGCCTTCGGGGCGAGCCTCTCGGGGCTGCGTTGCACGACGCGCCCAAGAAAGACCGGGACTACCTGGTGAAGCTCGCGGACGGTTTGTCCAAAACTGAAGCCGTGGAAGCGATTTTTATCCACCAGGTCCGCCAGGACTCCCATCCGGACCGCCTCCGCCTCAATCCACGGGTGTGGCCCATCCAAGACTATTTGCAGGCCGCTCTCCGGTTGCATTCGATGGAGCAAATCGGCCATGAGGGACTGATGCGGGTCGTGGATGCGGTGAGCGACGATGGCGTCGAACTGGAAAGAAGCCTGCTGGATGCCCGGGACCGGGGCCTGGCTTCAACGGATACGGTGCGACTGCTGGGGGAGCAGCGCCGGATAAGCCTTTCCACGGCAGCGGGTTCAGACCCGGTAAAAGCTCCTGAGGCAGACGCGGGTTCAGACCCGGTAAAAGCTCCTGAGGCAGACTCTGATTCATCCAGCAGCCAAGAAAACCAGTTCCTGACGCCCGCAAGCTACCGAGGATAGGCACCGTTCATCGTTTTGGCGAGTGGCTACGCGTCATGGGAGGAGGGAGCAAGATCTTTTTCCACCTGTTTTGCCCAAGTCAGGAAGGTGGAAAAGGCTGAGATGGTGGCTTGGATAAGGCCTCGCCGGCCTTCCAGGAACCCGAGCTTGAGGAGGTAGACACGGAAAAATTTCCAGGCCGGCCTGAGAAGCATCTGCAAGACCGGGAATCGGCGCTCTTGGGGGATGGCCAGAGACGAATAGCGGTTGAGGCGGTCCACCTGGTCCGCCAGATTTCGGAAGCTCCGGTGTTCCAGAAATCCGGGGAGCGTTTGAACTGTCGCGCCGGGTCGAAGGCGGAGCTTTTCGTGGGGTGAGCCTATCCAGTCTCCCCACCGCCTGTCGTAGAACCGGACGACATAGTCCGGGGTCCAGGCGCCGAAGCGAAGCCAGCGGCCCAGATAGAGGTTCTTCCTTCGTATTCGGTAGGCTGCAATTTTCAGTGAATCCGTTACCAGGGCCTCCTTGATGGCGGTCTGGAGGTGAGGCGTGACCCTTTCGTCCGCATCGACGAAAAGGATCCAATCGTGGGCGGCCAGCTTGGCCGCCGCATTCCGCTGGCTGGCGTAGTCGTCGAAGGGCCGGATCTCCACTTTGCAGCCCAGTCTTCTGCAGAGCTCGGGGGTTCCGTCCGTGCTTTCGGAGTCGAGCACGAGGATCTCCTGGGCGAAATCAAGACTCTCGATGCAGGCGGTGATTTTGTCATGTTCGTTCAATGCAAGGATGCAAGCCGTCAAGAGGCGGCGCGGTGGCAGGTTTATCGGCACGAGGTGTTGCCCTTCTTTTAAATGTGGGTTCAGGAATGTAGGGTCACGGCGCGCCGTGACCCTATTCTTCGGGGTGCTTCCATGGGGCTCCTTGGGCCTCGGTCATGGTACCAGCCACCCGAAAAAAGCGCGCAGCGCACAAAGATGTGGGTCCAGGGAGCTGGCTCCCTGGCGTGGGTCTGGGAGCGGCGCTCCCAGCGGAGGTCCGGAGGCAGAGCCTCCGCCGGGTTCCAGGGCTGGAAGCCCTGGGGCGG
>JAJRTK010000240.1 GCA_024278345.1 bacterium
GTTTGCGTGACTCGAAGGGTCACGTTTGCGTGACTCGAAGGGTCACGTTTGCGTGACTCGAAGGGTCACGTTTGCGTGACTCGAAGGGTCACGTTTGCGTGACTCGAAGGGTCACGTTTGCGTGACTCGAAGGGTCACGCATCGCGTTACCCGGCGGTCGTCCGGGGACGCTGTCCCCCGTCCCCTGGCAGGACTTCGCCCTGCACCCACCAGGGAGCTCGCAAGGATCCGTTGCAATGAAAAGCAACGAGTTCCCCACCCACGTTTTTGTGCGCTGCGCGTTTTCCTTTTATTTCCAATCTTTGTCCCGCCTTGCGTGGATACCCCCAAAAGAAGTTGATCTCCCCTCTCTCCAAGTGCCCGCTGGAGCTTGACTCCTAAGGTGGCAGTATGTTTCTTTGTGGGGCTTGGCGGTTTCGCCAATACTGGAGGCCCAACCCTTGAGAGCTTCCTGTTTTTGCCCTCGCTTGCCCCAGTCGGGGCGAGCGGAACCATTTCCACCTACCGATGTTTGGGATCGACGGCTTGAGATGGAGAAGACTGACGAGCAGTTAATGCTGGATGTGAAGGCCGGCAAGAGGTCCAGTTTCGATGAGCTTCTCCGTCGTTACCAGAAGCCGTTGATCAATTTCCTGTACCGTTTCGTCGGAGACTACGAGGCTGCCAAAGATCTCTTTCAAGAGACATTTCTCCGGATTTACCGCTATGCGCCGAAGTACCAGCAGCTTGCGAACTTTTCGACCTTTGCCTACCGCATTGCCACGAACCTTGCCATCAACGAGCTCAAGAAGCGCAATGTTCGCAGGCATGTGTCGATGGATCAGCCGTTGCGTCCTGGGGACGATGGCGGTGATTTCAACGTGCGCTCCACCCTCCACTCACAGCAGCGGGGACCGCTAGATGACCTGGAGCGCAACGAAAAAATTGAAATCATGCGGGAAGCACTGCAAAGTCTCAATGAAGATCAACGAGCCGTCCTTATTTACAGTGAATACCAGAGTAAAGGTTACAAGGAGATCGCTGAAATCATGGGATGCTCGGTGGGTACGGTGAAATCGCGGGTTTTTCGGGCGAAGAGGAACATGGAGCGCTTTCTCAAGGAAAAAGGCTATGAAGAGCTGCCGTGAGATCCAACGGGTTCTTCTGGCTGAGCTTGCCTACCTGGGGGGAATGCAGCTCGACCGGACAGTAGAATCACATCTAGAGCACTGCACCGCCTGCCAGGGCATTTACCCAACGCGGCCGCCACTGCGTAAGTTCTTGGATGCATGGCCCGAGATCGATCCTGATCCCTGGCTGATCCAGCGGGTACGCGGCTCCGTTTTTCGCGAAATGGATGGTCATCAAAGCGGCCTATTTTCCCTCGGTTTCTTCCCTACCGTCGCGTTTGCCACGGGATTGGCCGCGCTTTTCGCGATCCTCAGCGTGCCTCTTTTCTGGCTCTCCACTCCCCTGGAACAAGCTGTGGAACTCCCGGTTGATCGGGCCGCTCGCCTCGACGCCAGATCCGGCCTGGCAAGCCCCTTTTCCAGCGGTGATCCACTCCTCCTTACCGACTCTCTCACAAGCCTGAACCAACAGCCATTTCGAGGCTTCGCCAGGGGGAGCATGCAAGTTCATGCCACGGCCAGGCTCCAGTATTCATCGAGCTATTCCGCGGTTGTCCATGTGATCAACATTCGTCCGCCCGCCGACGGAGCGCCGGCTCCGATGGCAATGCTGACTGGGGCTTCTCTTCCCGACTCCAATACCCTTTTTGAAAATCCCTGGCAGACAGGATCCGTGATCCACGTGATCGACACTGGTGCGGATCAGGATGATCAACAGACCTTCCACAGTCTTTGAGGCTCTTTTCGGGGTTGTCCCATGCACCGCTCGACTTGTCTAGCAGCCTTTTGGTTGATGCTTTTTTCCGCCTCGTCATCCCTGGCAAAAGAAATTGGCAGCTTCGAACGCGCCAATCTTCTGCTCTTGGCTGGCAAATACGAAGAGGCTCTTACCCTCTACGACCATGTTCGAAGCCAACAGGGTGCGCCGCGGGCCGTGGACGCCGAGTATCTAGCTGCCCGAAGCCTTCTCCATCTTGACGCCACCCGAGAAGCCCGCTCCCGCCTCGAAGCCTTCGTAGGCCAACATCGCGGCAGCCCTTGGGCCGATGACGCCCTCATGGACTTGGCACGCCTCGATGCCACGGATGACATTGACCAGAATCTCCAAGCTGCCATCGCCCGCTACGAGTATCTCATCGAGAATTACCCCGATTCAATACGGCTCCAAGAGGCCTTGCGTGAGATCGGTCGACTCTACGTTCAAGTTGAGCAGTGGAAGGAAGCCGAAACCACTTTCTACAGTCTCTTGAGCAGCGCGGAGACCGACGAACAAGTTGTCCATGCAAGGCTACGCATTGCGGCGATCTTCTCCGCCGATGGCAACCCCGGTCGCGATTTGCCCCGGGCACTGGACGAATACGAAAACGAAATCTTGGCAAAATATCCCAAGACCCGACAAAGGCCAACGGTCTATTTTGCCTACGGCGAAGTGCGGCGCAAACTGGGGCTCTTCGGCGAGGCAATTGACTCTTATCGGGTCATTCTCCAAAAGTGGCCGCGCCACTCTCTTGTTCCTCTGGTACGCTCCCTCGTCGAGTATTGCCAGGAACAAAAAAACCTCCAGGCCGCGGCGGCCAGACCAGCGGAAGGCGTGTTGAAAAAGTTTGGCGACGAGGCAGGGCTCTCAACGGTCGCGACGACGGCCAGTCTGGGAAGCACGGAAGGCAAGCAGATTCAGGTTCTGTCCAACAGGACTGAATCGGACAAAAGCGGGCTGATTACTCTCTTTAGCGAAAACGTTCAGGTTTTCTACGGAGAGTTCCGGATCGATGCTCAGCGTGCGCGCTACGACTCGCGGCGGCGGACCTTCGACATCGAAGGCCCGGCGAAAATCCAGACGCGGAGTTGTGTGATCCACACCGACAGCCCCCTTCAGCTCAATCTCGCCCGCCAAATCATGGAGATCCATGGCCGAGTGCGTGAAGTTATGCCTGACGGCAAGGAGAGAATCCTGGACGGCGAGCTCGTGGAGCTTCACCTGCCCACGGGTAAACTCAGCCGCATCCGTTAAGGAGAAAATGAGCTGGAAACCCAATTGACCAGCCCAAAACTGAGTCAATGGCTTCCGTGCAACTCCGCTGGCTGGGAAAGCTGGGCATCGACCACCCCCGGTGGATCATCCAAGGGCACGAAGAGGCAGGCTTCCGTTCCCTCGCCCGACTGACTCTTCAGATCGAGCGTTGCATCGATCTGAGCCGCCAATTCACAGCATATCGATAAGCCCAACCCAAGCCCAGTTTCCTTGGTCGTAAAGTAGGGCTTGAAGATGTGCTGAAGCTCGTCCTGGACAATCCCGCAGCCCTCGTCCCGCAAAGTCACCAAGGCCCCCTTCTCGACCTTCTGAGCTCCCAGGTGAATGCGTCCTCCGTCCGGCATACTTTCCATCGCATTGAGCAGCAAATTGAAAAAGATTTGCGTCAACTGGCGGGAAACACTGGTGGCGAAACCGTCCGCGAAAGGTGCCCAGCAAATCTCATAGTGCCCCCGCCGGATTTGGCCACTAAGTAATCTGAGAACCCGTTCGAGAGTTGTGCGAACCGGTTCTCGATTCGGTGGTTGGCGCTCTCGTCCTTGGCGCTGCACCTCAAACAACTGGTGCGTCATGTCGGCGATCCGATGCAATTCTTCTTCAATGACTTCGAAGGAACGCCGGTGTTCCTCTTCCGCGAGACTCTGCCGGATGACGTACAGGTAATTCTTGATTCCCTCGAAACTGTTGTTGAGCTCGTGAATCAGGCGGCTCGCCATGCGGCCAATCGTGAGATATTTTTCAATCTCGCCATGGCGCCACTGGGCTTCAGAAAGCCGGCGTTCGAGGATGCAAAGCGCGAGTTCCGATGCCGGAAGCGCGAAGCAATCAAAACGAAACCGTTCTGACTCGTGTTTCCATTCGCACCTCCGTCCAAGGGACTCGTACAAGGTGGAAACGCCTTGTGGAGACAACTCCGACAAGGAAACGTCAACCCCAAGTCCCCACCGCGCCAAAAGCTGGCCTTTGCGGTCAAAAACCCAGAATCCGCAGCGACTCTGTTGGCAATCCCCACTCATGCCCCCTTGAATCTCCTTCTTTGGAAGAGTAGCGGAAGACAGGCTATTCTACAACTGAAGGGAGCCGAAGTGGGCGCCGACCGACGCCCGCTGCTCGCCATTGTCGCCCTTCGACCCATTGATTCAGAGGAGGAAAAGCGACAATGCAGAAATGCTCAGCGAAGCTAGGAACAAAGTAACGACCCCCCCAGTCAGCTCAAAACCATCGACGAGCTTATGAGTCATCCAAAGCAAGAACGCATTGATGACCAACAAAAACATCCCGAAACTCAAGATGACGAAAGGAAGGGATAACAACACAAGCACATTAAACAAGAGTTTGTCCAAAATTGCATAGACAACCGCCACGACTACCGAAGTTCCAAAGCTCTTGACTTTGATTCCTGGTAAGAGATGGGCAATGACAAAGATTCCAATGGCAAGAAGAAACACATGAAAAAGCATGGAAAACATCACGGACCCTCCAAGTTTCCGAATTCCGGTGGTGCTCCAGCCCTAGGGCAATGGAGCGAAGGCGGCGACAATGGCGAGCAGCGGGCGCCGGATGGCGACCGATGTGAGCGGAACGCAACGCCAAGAAAACAAAGTTTTTTTTTGACAGCTCCGCCCTGAACGAAGAGCACGACCCGAATTTTTTTGGCATCCACTTCGCCGGGACAACTCCACGATATGCGAGATTCGGATCGAGGACAAATAGTCCCAGCTAGGTGGAGGACCGACGACCCCGAATCTAGCAAAGAACCGAGTTAAGACGCTCAATGGCATCCTTGAGCTGTGGTAGATCAACGGCCGTGAAACAGAGGCGCACAAAGCTTGAGAATCCGCTCCCGAACGCTTCTCCCGGCGCCAGAGAGACTCCTGCTTCAAGAGCTCGGTCGATGAAGGTCCAGACATCCGGGGCCATGAGCGACGTGTCGAAAAAGATGTAGCTCCCTCCTCGTGGACGATGAAAAGGGCACTTCAGCCGACTCGTGACAAGGTCCAGGGCCTTCCGGTAGCGAAGCCGCGTCTCCTCCATCCAATCCCGACCGTCCACCAAAGCCGCCGCCGCCACGCGTTGGGCTAGGACCGGTACATTGTAGACCGAATGATTCGCGATTTTTTGCACCGTGCTCAGAAGGCGGTCATTCGCCACAAAATAGCCAACCCGCATGCCGCTCAGGGCATGGCTCTTGGAAAAGGTGTAGACGCTCACGACCTGGGAGGAGATCTCGTTCAGAGAGGCCATGCTCAGATGCTTTTCCCCTTCGTAAATATAGTCCTCGTAGGCCTCGTCAGACAGGACCCACAGACCGCGGTCCAGGCAAAGGCGGGCTAGGGCCTCAAGGTTCTCCCTGCCCAAGACCATTCCCGTTGGGTTGTTCGGCGTATTGAGATAGAGAGCCGCCGTGCGATCCGTGAGATAGGGCCTGATGAGGCTTGTGGGATCTTGCTCTGGGTCATCGAGGAGCGCACTATAGAAGGGAACATGCACCGGTGTTGCCCCGGTGCAAAGGATGATTCCCTGGATGAGAGGCCAAAATGGGGCGAGGACCAAGACCTCGTCACCGGGGCCGACCAGGGCCTGAGCACTACAAAAGAGGGCGTGCGTCGCTCCACAGGTGATCTGAACGGAGCGGGAATCGACCTCCTGGAAACCTGGTTTCTGGTGAAGACGCAAGATAAGGAGGTCGAGCAACTCGTCCAAGCCGTGGGGATGGCCGTAGGTATTGAGGTCCTCTGGCTTTACGGCACTGTTCCAGATCCGAGAGGCTGCTTCCGGAGGGTGACGGTACGTGTCCCCGATGTGCAGTGGATGAATTTGCCCACGATAGCGTCGCATCTTTTGGGCAAGGGTGGCAAAGACCGAAGCGCGAAGAGGCTCGACTCGGGGGTGTTTCTTGGGATATCGCGGCATCTTGTTTTTTCCGGTCATGAATGGGAGTTTCGCGCTCGTTGCCCTAGCGCCGTAACCAGCGTTCGAGCCAGATCGGACAGAGTTGGGTCCCGCGCTCCAAGGAACAATACGCGGTCACCGGAGCGGGCTTGAGCGGAAAGGAATGCCAAGAGTTCTGGCCGATCCATCACGGCGGGTTCAGGAGCACCAAGGTCTCGCACGGCGGTTGCCAGGTCCTTGGAGGAAATTGTTCGATCAGCGGTTCCGCCAGCATCGAAGATGGGAAGTAGAATTAGCTGATCGGGCGTCTGGACTCCTTGGCTTAGGGCATCAGCCAGCTCGGCGAGGAGGAAGCGGGTAGGTCCATAGCCATGCGGCTGAAAGATGATCCAGCGCGGCCCCCCTTCCGTCGCTTGCAGGACTGCGGCGATCTTGTGAGGATTGTGGGCATAATCGTCGTAGACCTCAACGCCCTCGGCGGTTCCCACTAGTTCCAAACGTCGGCTGAGCCCTCGAAATCCTGACAATAGATCGGCGACGGAAAGCAGGTCGATGCCGAGCTCGCGGCAGACCGCGATGGCAGCCAGGGCATTCTGGACATTGTACAGTCCCGGTACAGGCAAATGAAAAGAGACGCCAGCTACGGAAAATCGGCTTCCGGCGGCAGAGAGCTCCAGGGAGTTGGCGGCAGTGTCACCCTGCGTGATGCCGAAAAGGTGCCGCCGGGTTCCGTCCAAGGAGGCAGCCCGAGGACAATCGCCCCCCAAGATGACGACATCTTGGCAACGCCGAGCAAACTGCTGGAACAAGTCCATGAGCACGGACAGAGGCTGGTGGTCTTTGCTAATGTTTGTCACCACTCCCATGACTGGATCGTAGCGAAGGAAGCTGCCATCGCTTTCGTCGGCCTCGATGACAAAAAGATCTCCACCTCCGGCCAGGGCCGCGGCGGCACGGTCTCCGATGCCATAAACTTCCGCTCCGCACATCAGGGAGGGATCGCAGCCAAGATGAAAAAGCAGGTAGCCGAGCATCGCCGTGACGGTGGATTTGCCACTGGTCCCCGCAATGGCGATTCCCTGCCGGCGCCCAAAGAGCTCCGCCAGGGCTTCTGAACGGTGAACCACGGGGAGAGCAAGCTGCCGGGCTCGCACGACATCGGGGTTGGTCTTTTCAATAGAGGAGGACAAGATCAGACGGTCTCCAGGGCGCGGGCCGGAACCATCTTGGGGATAGAGCTCTATCCCATGACCGCGAAGCTCCTCGAAACGCTGGATCCCCCGTGCGGCATCCAAGGCTCGATCCGAACCCGCCACCTGCCGTTCCTCCGCCACGAGTAAGAGAGCCAGGGGACGCATACCGCCGCCGCCAATGCCCACCAAGAAATCGCGTGTGGGCAAGCCGGCTCCGTTGGGCGGGAAAGGGGGGCCATCATTCACGGTTTCTCTCCAGCTCCAGAGAGCTTGTGAGCCAGGCGACCTCGCAAAACGCCCTGCTCGAAGATCTTGAAGTTCTTGACCAGAAACTCCTGGACACGCAACTCATCCTCCACCTTCGAGTCGCCACCCAACAGATGCTTGTAGGGAAGTTGCTTGCTCAACAAAACCTGGCCTTCGACGTAAATACGAACATCTAGAGTCAAGTCCTCCGGGAGATCCTCGATCTGGACATGGTAGGTAACACCCTGAAACACCACGGTTTTGTTCACACCGACGATCATGTTGATTCCATCCTGATCCACGTCCCCGCCAAAACCCGACTGGGCTCTTCGTTTTGGGCCGTGATTTTCGTTAAACCCTTTGCCCTATTTGTGTTGCGTCCTGCTCCCATCGGCGTCCATCCGACCGCCGCTACTCGCCCTTATCGCCCCTCTCCAACCACTGCCCTAAGCCCGGAGTACCGCCTGAAACCAGGTTCCGGGGCTTTTGTGATCCAGAAATCCTGGTCCTTGCGGCCCCTGGACGAAAGGATCTGCCTCCCCAAAAGAGTCATGGAGCCGGAGACCGCGATTCGGCTCTTCTTCCGGTCGAGGCCGAAGGCCTCCCGCCCCGTGACCGGAACAGCGCCAAAACCGTGAGAATGCTCAACAGTAGCCAAAGGAACGTGGGCGAATCTCCGTTTGAGACGACTGGGCCGGCTGAAGGTGGCGGTGTCCCGTTGGCGCCCCCGCCACCGGGTGTCGCCGTTGGCGGTGGACTGGGCGGAGTGGACTCAAACCAGAGTACGAGGTGCGAGCTGCTGCCTCGGGGGGAGACATCGCCATAAATCGCAATGACGTGATCTCCATCAAAAACCTTGATCACGCCCTTTGACTCGCTATTTTCGGTCCGGGAGAAGGTCAAGTTCATGCCCTGGGAGACACTATTGAAGATCCCGGTATTCGGGCCTGTTTCCCTGATGGTCACACCAAGTCCACCAAGGGTTGAGCTCACAAAGATACGGGCGAGTTGATATGTCTCGGGGTTGGTGTTGAGATTCGAGTCAAAGACCGTAATGACCGCCTGATCCCGTTCGCTGTAGAAGTTTTCCTTGTTGAAGAACACCCGGCCCACCGCCTTGGGATCACCACAATCGAAAAGGGCGGCGCAGATGGAACGGCGGAGCAAGGTCGTCAGCGCACTGTTTCCCCCGCTCCCTTCCAGGGAAGCCAGGGGGAGAGCAAAGAAAAGGCTCTTGAAACTACCGCCATCATAAAGGAGCGCCGCGGGATTTTCCTCGTCATCCTCCAGCCAGGTCTGGCCCCGGTGCGTCAGGCGGTCCGCTTCCACGATCATTGAGCCATCCGTGGCCAAATAGAACTCCATGCCATCCGTGAGAGTACCAGAACTCCCGGAAAGCCGAGCTCCCGCCCCCAGCACATCGTTCTCCACCGTCTCAACTCCAAGATAGACAGAGGCAAAACTCTGAGTCGAAAGAGGCCCGTCTAAATCTCCGCTCTCTTCGTACAGGTAGTCCTGACTCGCGAAGAGAAGTGATCCTCCTTGCTCACCAAGAAAAGACTCCAGCAACTGCAATTCTCTGAAAGTTAACGTCTCGGTGAAGGCTTCTCCCGTAAACCAGAAAAGGACATCATAATCCCTTAGATCTTTCGCCGCCAATTGGTCGCTCGTTTCGACAGAAAACAGGAACCCTGCCTCCTCAAGAGCCTGCTCCATGATCCACGACCTGTCGGGAAGCGTTGGCGAGGCGTCGTCGTCCACAAGCAGCAACCTTGGCAGCTCCTGAGTCGGACTTGGTACGGGGGTGAACAGGGGAAATGGAGTTTCAGTCGCCGTGGGGGTAAAGACTGGTGTAGGCGTCATTGTCGGAGTCGGAGATGGCGAACCGGGCGAATAAGCAAACCAGGGGGCCGCAGCCGTGATTTGTTCGAAAGGGACTAGGTCCTGGTAGACCGCAGCCACCACGTCGCCATGCCCGACGAGAATCGTCGAGCTGCTTCCGGAGCTTCCTGAAACACTGAAATGGAGAGTTCCCGTGAAAATTGTCGAATTTTTGGAGATCTCGGTCAAGACAAGCTGGATGCCCACGGGATCCGAGTTCGAAAGAACGGAAACGACGACGGCCTGGGGGCTGCCTGGATCGGTATCAAGGTCCGCATCATCGAGTTGAACGACAGCCTGTGTACTTTCTCCGACGTATTGTGGCTGATCAAAGTCTAGAGTCGCCGCCGCCACGGGTTGCCAGCAAAAAAGCATCAGCCCTAGCAAAGAAGGACAACGCAAACCTGGAGCCCTCCGTTCATCCCTTATGTTTTGGAAGAAGATCTGTTTCAATTAGGTTGTCCGTTCAAGTCGGGTCGTTTCCGAGCCACAAAGATCATCCCCAACGCACTCCCGCCAAAAAGCCGCCCAAGGGAAAGAGCAATCTTCATCAAAGGGCGATATCGAGGTTTGTTCAGCCTCCCCATCAACCAGTCGTAGTAGCGCCCCCTCGTCAACCAGTTCCCAAGGATTTCCAAGTAAAAGCCTTGGTAATCAATCACTTCGAAGCCGTTTTGCTCCAACAATTGATGGACCCGTTCGCAACTCATCTCACTGAGGTGGTCGGGACTAATAGGAGTCTTTGTCGCCGACAACCTGTTGGAAAGCCGATTGAGATTCGGGGTGGTCAAGATGAGAATCCCTTCTTTACCCAGAACGCGGCACCATTCCTCTAGGGTGGAACGGGGTTCTCTCACGTGCTCGATGATCTCGCCGGCAAACACGCCGGCAAACGAGGCATCGGAAAAGGGAACCCTTTCGCAATCCGCGACGATCCACTGGCGATGGGGTTGTTGCCGCCGTCGCCGACGCAGCAGCCCCTCGCCGAGATCCGTCAGGGTGAGGGAAAAAGGCCAGTCATCCTGGATCTCCAAGAAAAGGGAGTTCCCGCAACCAACATCGAGGACATTTGATTCCGGAGCAAAGTAGTTCTCGAAGAGCTGCTTCAGGATCCTGAGCTTGTACGCGTGGAGCGTAAGGAGGAAGGTATTGTTTTCCGTTGCATATCCGACGCCATCATGGAGGTCCTCATAGTAGGTTTTTAGAACCTCTGGATCTTTGTATTTCAGATAGATCGGCCGATTCTCCAAAATCCGGTTGCCTCGGTTTCTGGTGAGAACCATGACCTCCTGTATCGGGGCAAATTGGTAATTCTGGTTGAACCAAGCGTCGTCGGCTCTCCGCAGCTCATTCCCTACCAACAGGCGAACGCTTGCTTCGTCGATCTTCGTGAAATCCAGCTCCACCAATGCCTCCCCGGATCGAGGAGGATCGACGAACAGCCACCAACCTAGATGATACTGAGGGTGTTCGGCTTTCTGAAACCGGTAGATATCGATGGTGAGGCGAAGCCCCTTTCGAACGGAACGATTGAGAACCACACGAAAGTTCGAGCGCCCGCCACGCAGCTCGATATCCTGATCGGGAAGTTGAACAAAGGCCATGACGCAGCCCCTCTACCACATGCAAACCGTCACACAAGCCCAATGAGTATACGAGCAACCTCGCGTTTGAGCCAAACCCGATATCCGGGTCATTGCTTGTCGCAAAATGGAGAGGCGATGGCAAACAAGAGAGGGACTCTGTCAAGTTGCGCCGCAAGGGTTGCTACCAATTCACCAAATGGCTTCCGGTCTTTGCTGGCAAGGGGAGCACTCGTAGGCAAATCCGCCCTCAGAGGATCGACGGAGCGTCCGTATTTGATGATCTCGTAGTGCAGATGGGGTGCCGTGGACAACCCAGACTGGCCGACATAACCAATCACATCCCCCTGCCGCACGAGCTTGCCCTTTCGCAATCCTGACGCGAAGCGGCGTAAATGGGCATAAAGGGTATTGTAAACAGCACCGTGGGAAATCTTGATGGTCCGGCCAAAGCCACCCTTCCTGCCAACGAATTCCACCTTTCCGTCCCCAGCGGCATAGATAGGAGTCCCGGATCGGGCAGAGATATCGATGCCGTTGTGGGGGCGCCTGCGGCCTGTGACAGGATGGCGCCGGCTTCGGAGAAACCTCGAGGATATTCTCCGGTAGCGAGCCAAGGGCTTTCTCATCAGCGAGCGCCGAAGAGGGTTACCGCTTTCATCGTAGTAAGAACTCTGGAAACGGTAAGCACGATGGACTTCCCCGCCCGCCGAGATTTTCGCTGCAATGATGTGTCCCGTCTTCACGGGGTTCCCGCGATCAAAGAACACCTCCGCGAGCATGGAAAACGAGTCGCCCGGTCTGAGGTCGCTGTTGAAGTCTAGGACCGCGGAGTATATCTCCATCATCTGGAGCACTAGATGGGTGGGGACTTTCGCCTCCATGGCGGCTTTGTAGAGGCTACTGTCGATCACCGCGTCGAAGCGCTGAATGCGGCGCTCCAAGAGACTACTCTCCACCCGCGCGGAAAAACCATCGCCATCCCTGGCCACAACCAGCAACCGCTGGTCATCGATGGAGTATTCGAAAGCCAGCAACGAGTCCGTCGCCAAATCAAAGCTCCCCCTAAGAAGCCGCCCCTTCCGTAGTTCCCTTAAATTAAAGACTTTCCGGCAGCTTCTCGCAAATTTCTCGATGGTTTCCGGCGACAACCCCCATCCCGTGAGAATCCTCGACAGGCTGTCCCCACGGCGAATCCTGTGGGACCGGACGACCGCCGAGCTGCCCGCCGAACTTGGAGTCATCTCCAGAGATCCGGCTTTGACTTCCACCTGAACCCTGGGCGGGTAAACGTGATGATAGCTCGTATGCGTGAGGGTGGGCCAAGCCACCAAAAGCAAAAAAAATGAAATCCCACTGGCATACCGCTTTGACATTCGCATGCTCACTTCAAACAACCAAGCAAGGATGACGCCCGAAGGCAAACCGAACCCGCGCTTTTCCCCGCTTCCCCAGGAAAACAAATAACGTGCCTATAAGGTGACACATAATGGGAGTGTCAGGTGCAGAAATAGCAAGTTCCAATACAACCCGCAAATCAGAGTTTACCAAAATCACTGGACCCAAGGGAAAAAAAACCGGCGGCGGATCGTCAGGAAAAACCTCCACCGGAACTCTTCCAATGATGCCCATCGACAAGCACAGTCCAATATATCTACACATAGCCCATGAATTCTGTCAAGCCCCGGTGAGGAAATGCGATATCCATGCAGGGATCGCAACGATGTACTCGAGGCGGAGCCGTCACTACGAATTTGTCGCGGCGACTGATTCATCGCCTCCCCGGGGCGGATTCAAGGCGAATCACGAGGATCGACGAAAAATAGCGGGCAGGGTAACGGGCAAGTCCATCTGGACCGACAACATGGCTGCGGCCACAGGTACGGCCCGGCGCAAGGCATCTCCCAGCGAGCCTCGCAACTTGGCGCCAGCGGCATGTTGATGGCCCCCGCCATGGAGTTTCTTGGCAATTTCAAGGACATTTGCCCTCCCCTTTGAGCGAAGGCTGAGCTTGACCTCTCCCCCCTCGATCTCCTGAAAAAAGAGAACGACCTCAACGGATTCCAGCTCCCGCGGTGTTTCTGAGAAGCAGGCCATTTCATCCGCCGTCACCCCAAATCGGGCCATTTCCTCGCGGCTCACCTGGAGCCAGGCTAACTTGCCTTCCTCGCTCATTTCGAGCGAAAGCATCAAGTGGGCCGCCATTCTGTAACGTGCCAAAGAGCTTCGTTGGAACAAGTTCCGGTAGATTTCCGAGTGGGAAATGCCGGTTTCCAAGAGCTCCGCGGCGATCCGGTGGACCCGGGGAGACGAGTTCGTATGGGAAAAACAACCTGTATCGGTAAGGAGTGACACGTAAAGAGGCAACGCCAGCTCCTGCGTCAGCTCCATGGGCCAACGCCGCACCAACTGGTAAACGAGTTCCCCGGTGGCCGAGGCTTCGGTATCGATGAGGCTCAGATCCGAGACTTCATCTCCTGATGGGTGATGGTGGTCGAGACAAATGGTGAGGGCATCGCTACCGAGCACATAGCCTTCCATCCCCCCCAGGCGACTGGTGCTGGCAATATCGACGATGAAGATGACCTCCGGAGAATAGCGTTCTAATGCTGGTTTCAGCTCATCGAAACTCTTGATGAGGCGCAGTGGATCCAAAAAGTGGTAGGCGGAATGCAAAGGACTGTCATTCACGATCCACACCTGTTTCCCGATTTTCTCCAGAAAGTAAGCAATCGCCAACTGTGAGCCAATTCCATCGCCATCCGGTTTGATGTGGGTCGTCAGCAAGAAGCGACAATGAGCATCGACGACATGAATGAGCCGATTCCACAACCCATGCGGAAGCCCGCTCTCTATCACCCTGGGCGAATGGGGAAACTGGATTTGAGTTTGCATGGCGTTTGCCCGGTGGAGAAAATCGAAAAGAAATGTAGGGTATGGAAAGACCCCTCCAAAGTCAAAGGCGATGGGTCGATGGCCAGCGTTCCTTCCATTGGCTCCTTACTTTCCCACCCCGGAATGTGGCAAAACCATCACATTACGATGAAGCCAGCTTCTACCTCGCCACGGCGAGGCAGAGGCTGTCGTCCTCCTTCCTCCGGACTCTGAGAAGTGTCTCCGCTTCTCCACCCCGACAAAAACAGGAGTTCGAAGGATAAGAAAAAAACTTCACCTTGATAATCGACTATTTCTAAAGGCATTTCCAGGCGTCACACCATTGGATTGTGTTCTCGCGGTGTAACAATCTTGTCACCAAAGAAGCGATTCGCTCAATCCAGTTTCGAGGCATACAGAAACCAAGAAGTCGAAAACAATTCAACGACAGTGAGTTTCTAGCTTTGGCTCAATAAATGCAACAAGGCATGGCAATCGTTGATTTGTTGCTGTGTTTTTCTATTTTTCATGCCGCAACCGGCGAGATTTCGCATTTTAGGAGACGACCTCATGAAGTTTTTCGCAAAGTCCTTCTTGGTAGTGGCCTTGGCCCTTACCTCCACGGTGGCTCTGGCGCAGAAGGCTGGGGAGATCATCCCGGGCAAGTGGCTCGTGGGTTACGATGCCACGCAAAGAGCTGCGGTGAGCATCCTGAGCGCTGATGTTGAAGCACTGGGTGGCAAGGTGTCAGCGGATATCCCCATCGCCAATGCAGTGGCTGTCGAAATGTCGGCAACAGCCGTAGAAGAACTCCGCCGAAATCCAGCCGTCCTTTATGTTGAGCCGGATCGCTATGTCGTCGCGTTCGGGACGTTGAATCCCGGCCCCTTCCTGGTGGGCGAAGTGCGACCGTACGGAATCGATATGGTCAATGCCCCGGCCGCTTGGAGTGTGACCAAAGGAAGCGGAGCCAAGGTTGGCCTTCTCGATACGGGTTACGATCTCAACCATGAAGACATGGTCAACATCGCCGGTTCCAAGAGCTTTGTCGGCGGCTCGGTGCAGGATGGAGCGGGGCACGGGACGCACACCGCGGGCACGATTGGTGGCCCGGAAAACGGTGTCGGAGTTGTCGGTGTCGCGCCGCAGGTTTCCCTCTACATCGGGAAGGTTCTCTCTGACAGCGGCGGTGGCTCACTCTCCGGAATCGCTTCAGGGATCAACTGGGCAGCGGGGCAGGGTGTGAACGTCATCAGCATGAGTCTTGGTGGCCCCAGCGGCTCGTGGACGATGGAAACGGCTTGTAACAATGCGCGCAACGCTGGCGTTTTCGTGGTCGCCGCAGCGGGTAATGACAACACCTCTACAAAATCCTATCCCGCCGGTTATGCATCGGTTTTCGCGGTCATGGCCATTGACCAAAACAAGGAAAAGGCTTCTTTCTCCAACTACGGGGATTGGGTAGATGTTGCGGCGCCTGGCGTGGGAACTCTCTCCACGGTTCCCATGGGGACCGGTGGCAGCGCCAACACCATTTTCTCCGGTGCAAACCATGACAGCAACGCAATCCAGGGAAGCCAGACGGGAACGGTTGCGGCCTCCGTTTACGACTGCGGCCTTGCCAACGGCACGGGCGGTTCCTGCCCGGGTGCCGTTTCCGGAAACATTGCCCTCATTCAGCGCGGTGAGATCTCCTTCGCTGACAAGGTTGCCCATGCTGAAGCAGCCGGTGCCGCAGGCGTGATTATCTACAACAACGCTCCGGGCAACTTCAACGGAACTATCGGCGATGCAACAACCGCTTTGGTAGCCGTATCGATTTCCCAGGAAGACGGCCTGGTTCTCCAAGGCCTGGGCGATGGCGCCTCTGCCACACTCTCCTTTGAAGCGGACAACTACTCGAAGTACAGTGGAACTTCCATGGCTTGCCCGCACGTGGCTGGCGTCGCGGCCCTCCTGATGGCAGCAGCCACGGGCACGGTGAGTGTGGATCAGATCGAAGCCGCCCTCATCAACACGGCTGAGGATCTTGGCAGTCCCGGAAAAGACAACACCTTCGGCAACGGCCTCGTGGATGCCAATGCCGCACTGGGTTACCTTGGTTTCTAAGAAGCTAGCCTAGGACATCGAAGACAAGTGGCCGTCCCTGCGGGGACGGCCACTTGTCGTTTCGGGGAGCCCGCAAAGGGACAATGGGGAGACACGCGCTCAATCAGATACGCGGCGTAGAGGCGCGGAGGAAACCGTTGAACTCAGCCGGCCCCGGTCAGCGGTGACAACCTTCGAGATCTCACTGTCGTCAGCCCCCGGTGAATCTTAGGAAGGGCGCCGGGGCCTTCGGCCCTGACCCGGCGGAGGCTCCGGCGACCACGGACGCCAACTCAGCCCATCTCTTCGAGGTGTTTGACGATCGTTTCCTGGAGCCGTTCCGGATTGCTCCTCACCACTAGGCGGTTGGCCCGGTACTGCTTGAGTTGGAGCATCAGGGCAGGGGGAGGACTCTGGTCGGCCAACACGAAAATCGGGACTTTATCGTCCATGGAGCGCATTAGACGGAGAACTTGGACAACATCCAGCCCACCAAGATTCCGATCAAGAAGGATGAGGTCGAAACTGGTTTGGCTTTTGAAAAGCTTGCCAAGCTCCCCGACGGCAGCGTATCCATCTCCAACAGCGACGATTTGGTGTCCTTCGGCGGAAAGCCAATCACTCAACTTGACGCGGAAAGCCTCGTCGTGATCGACTAGAAGGATGTAGCGGGTACGCCAGACACCACTGACGCGCCCGGAGTCAGCCGGGGCAACTCGACCGCCACAAATACTACAGAAAAGGCCTTCGGGAGTTTGGGTAAAATGCGCGCTCCCAAAGCCGCAAGTACACTGCCTGTCACTATCTTGGCTCAAAACAAAGCCCCCCAAAAGTGCGCCGCCGTAAGAGTCGTTCAGGCCGGCAGGAGAAACCTTACCGGCCTCGATAAAGCACCCGGTGCTAGGCAGACTCGCGAACCGCACTTTGCAGGTCGTCCAAAAGGTTGGTTTTTTCCCAGGTAAACTCGTCTTCAGTGCGGCCAAAGTGCCCATAAGCCGCTGTCTTTTCGTAGATGGGCCTGCGAAGATCAAGTTCCCTGATAATGCCCGCCGGTGTCAAATTAAACACCCTGCGAACGGCCCTTTCCAGGATCCTCGAGTCGATTTCGCTGCTCCCGAAGTGGTCGATGAGCAAAGAGACTGGTTCCTCCACACCGATGGCGTAGGCAAGCTGGACCTCAATCCTGCTGGCGAGGCCGGCAGCTACAATGTGCTTGGCGATCCAACGAGCTGCATAGGTGGCCGACCGATCAACCTTGGAAGGGTCCTTCCCAGAAAACGCGCCACCACCATGGCGGCCCATACCGCCGTAAGTATCGACGATAATCTTCCGGCCCGTGAGGCCTGCGTCCCCTTGAGGCCCGCCAACGACGAATCTACCTGTGGGGTTGATGTGAAAGAGGGTCCTCTCGTCAAGGAGATGCTTGGGCACGATCTTCTCGATCACCTTGTCGATGATATCCGCTCGGAGATCTTTCATCCCGATATCAGGGCTGTGCTGGCTCGAAATGACTACTGTATCAACCCGAGTGGGCTGGCTTCCATCATATTCGATGGTCACCTGGCTCTTCCCATCGGGGCGAAGGTAGTCAAGAACTCCATCTTTGCGGCACACGGCAAGTTGTCGGACGAGCTTGTGGGCCAACGAGATGGGAAGAGGCATGAGCTCCGGAGTCTCGTTGCAGGCGTAGCCAAACATCAGTCCCTGGTCTCCGGCGCCGCCAGTATCCACGCCCATGGCGATGTCAGGAGACTGTTCGTCCAAGGAGGTAAGAACAGCGCAGGTCTCAGCATCGAACCCGTATTTCGCCCTGGTGTAACCGATGCGGCGTATCGTGTCGCGGGCCACCTTTGGAATATCGGCGTAAGTGTTGGTGGTAATTTCGCCGGCAACGACGACCATTCCAGTCGTTACGAGTGTCTCGCAGGCAACGCGGCCCATGGGATCCCCGGCCATGACTGCGTCGAGAACCGCATCGGAGATCTGGTCCGCTATCTTGTCGGGGTGGCCCTCGGTCACCGATTCGGAGGTAAAGAGGAATCGTTCACGGTCTGACATCAAAAGATCTCCAAATACAGAATCCTAAAAGTGGGTCTCGGCCAGTCCCAGTTTCTCCGTTTTCGCACGGGGTCACGTCAACACGACGGGGCGCAATCGGTAAGGCAAATTCCACCGTCATCGATCTCCGCCCTGGAACAGGGACGATTCCATGCATGGAAACAAAATTGATAACCCCTTTTCTCTTGGAAGTCAACTCTCTTCGAACTGAAAATGGCATCTCACGGCCCTTGGACGAGATCCAGTCAGGCGAGCAATGATAGGCGAACGGCGCGCAACGGCCGTGAGCGACGTCAGCGGAACTCAACCTCCGATAGAGCCCACTATGATCTGGGATTTCAGTCTGGTAGGCTTTGGACGACTACCGGACTCGGTCATGGGAGGTGCCTTCGGCAGCTCACGCTGTCGCTCGGCGGGTCACGTTTGCGTGACTCGAAGGGTCACGTTTGCGTGACTCGAAGGGTCACGCCGTGCGTTACCCGAAGGTCGTTCGGGGATTCCTTCCCCGGCCACCCAGTGAATCCATCACAGCGCCAGGGATTTCGGCCCTGGAACCCGGCGGAGGAGGCCTCCGAACCACCGCCAGAAGCGCTGGGCTTTGGGAGGATCGGACGATGACCGACACCGACTCTGCCTATCCCGTGGGAGGAAAAGATGCAAAAAGTGGTGACTGGCCTTGAGATGCAACATCTGGACAAGCGCAGTATTGAGGGAGGCATTCCCAGTCTGGTCTTGATGGAAAATGCAGCCCGCGGAGCGGTGGATCTGGTCGTTGAGGAGATGGGTCTGCCTTCTCGGGTCTGGATCGTTTGCGGTGGAGGGAATAATGGGGGAGACGGGCTGGCCATGGCTCGGCACTTCCACAACCGGGGAAGTTCCCGTGTGGAAATCCTACTCTTGGGGAAGAGGGCACGCCTTTCCCCAGATGCCGCGGCAAATCTGAGGATGCTGGAGCTCTCCGACGTTCGGATCGAGGCCCGCGAGACCCAGAAAAGCGTGAGGACTTGGCTGTCTCGGGAGCCGGCACCGGAGTTCCTTGTGGACGCCATCATGGGGACGGGCCTGCGAGCAGCTGCTCGGGGTCTGGCATCGGACGCTATCGAGGCGATTTTGAGTCGGCCCGAGCTCAGAGTCGTCTCGGTGGATTTACCCTCCGGTCTTTCGGGGCAAACATCGGTGGTGCCGGGACGAGCCCTGGTTGCCGACTTGACCTTGACCTTCGGCCTACCAAAGGTGCCTCACTTCGTCTTTCCCGCCGCGGCCCACTGCGGGAAAGTGCGGGTCATCGAAATCTCCATACCAACAAAGTTTCTGGACGAAGCAGAGGCGACTTACTGGACCGGTGCCCCGCACCCCTTTTGGCTGCCCACGCGACCACAAGATACGCACAAGGGCAATTACGGGCGATTGCTCATCGTGGCTGGATCTCGCGGCCTTACCGGGGCGGCCTGTCTGGCTGCCGAAGCCGCCGTGCGCGGGGGAGCGGGTCTCGTCACCGTAGCTACCCCGGACAACGTGCATGAGATCATCGAGCAAAAGACCACGGAGTCCATGAGCATCCCGCTTCCCACGGGCATCGATGGCGGCCTCAGATTGGACTGTGTCCAAAGAATTCTTGAGGCCATGGGCACGAAAGCGGGAACCCTCTTGATCGGCCCCGGCCTGGGAACGGCGCCATCCACCGCTCAAGTGGTCCGGCGAGTGCTACAGCAAGCCGACGGTCGGGTCATCCTCGATGCGGACGGCCTCACCTGCCTGGCCCAAGCCGGCGATCCCGCGGCGCTCCTTGCCGAAAGACCCGCCGCGACGATCCTGACGCCTCATCCCGGGGAAATGGCTCGCCTTCTGGGCCGCCGGGTAAGCGAACGACTGGCCGATGCCAAGAACTACGCGGCGCAATCACGCTCCGTCGTCGTGCTCAAGGGCGCTGGAACAGTCATCAGCAACGGTCGGTCTTCCTTCGTGCTGAACGTGGGCAATCCGGGGATGGCCTCTGGAGGCACGGGAGACGTCCTGGCCGGTCTCATCGGAGCCCTAGTGGCCCAAAACCTATCGGCATTCAGGGCGGCGGTGCTGGGTGGCCACCTCCACGGCCTGGCGGGCGACCTTGCAGCGGAAGAAACGGGCCAGGAAAGCCTGGCGGCCAGAGACCTCATCACCTGGCTGCCACAGGCCTGGCGCCATTGGAAAAACCAGACGTAGCACGCTTCCAGGGCAGGTACCCCTGATCTTGGAGTGATGAAAGGCGAGTGGCGACGGACGGATTGCCGTCGCCGCGAGCGGAACGCAACCTAGGCTTTTCTCGAAGCTGTTTTGAGGGAGCTTGATCGATTTGACCTGGGCCGCGAAGCGTAGTACCGGCCAACTCTTCCGCCGCGAGGGCGGCGGATCGTCCATTCAACCGCGGTTTCCGCCGCAACGGCAGGAGGCATCCCATGAATCGCGTTCTCCCCAACGAACTTGCTCTCGAACCAAAGGCCGTCGAACAGCTCCGGGGGCGGAGCCTGCTCACGACCAAGGATTGGGGGCAACCAGAGCTGGAAACACTCCTCGATCTTGCCCGCGCCTTCGAAACCCTGGACAAGATGGGGAAGCGGACCGAGCTTCTTCGCGCCGAGCTGGCCTACGCCCTCTTCTTCGACCAGTCCACTCGAACAAAGTCCGCATGGGCTGGAGCGGCGGCACGCCTTGGAATGCTCCCGGTCATCGTGGACGGCGAAACAACACAGCTTTCCCACGGCGAAACCGGCGTCGAAACAGGTGCAATGCTGGGAATGAATTCCCATGCCCTGGGCGTTCGCCACGACAAGGTGCTGGGCGAGGGCCGAAAACTCCTCCGCGACCTGGAAGAGGGAATCGGCGACTATCTGGCCGCCACCGGTTCGAAGCGATCCGTGCCCATCGTCAACCTTCAGTGCGATCTGGATCATCCCACTCAAACCCTGGCCGACTTGCTCTGGCTTCAGGAAAAGCTCGGAGACCTCTCCGGCCGCAAGATCGCGGTCACTTGGGCTTTTTCACCATCCTACGCGAAACCGCTCTCGGTGCCACAGGGGCTCTGCATGCTGCTTACCCGCTTTGGAGCGGAAGTCACACTCGCCCATCCAGAAGGTTACAATCTTCTACCCGAATCTCTGGATGCGGCCCGTTATTTCGCCAAACAATCAGAGGGAACATTTCGCGTTGCCAACACCATGGAAGAGGCATTTGAGGGTGCGGATGCCGTCTATCCCAAAAGCTGGGGCCCACTGGATCTCATGAGATCCCGCGTGGAAGTCGCAAGGGACGCCAAGGCGCTCGCAAAGCTGGAACGGCTGGCCTTGGAAAGGAATGCCGCCCACCGAAATTGGATCTGTGACGCGAGACAGATGGCTCGGACCAAGGATGGCTCGGCCCTCTATATGCACTGCCTGCCCGCGGACATCGGCGATGAGGTCTCTCCGACCGTCATGGACCGGTATCGCCTGGACGTGGCCCGACAAGCGAACAAAAAAGTCTACACCATCATGGCTCTTTTGGCGGGAGCCAAGGTTTCAAATCTGGCCGAAAAACTGCTGCGGATTGCCGACAACTCCTGACTAGGGCCACAAGAAGCTGCTTTTCTCCGTCTGTTGCGTTCCGCTCTCATCGGGCGCAGTCCGTCGCCCGCTGCTCGCCAATTTCGCCCCTCTCCCCATCGGTCGTCCCGAAAACCGAGTACCGCTCGCGCTTCCCCCGATCCTGTCACACAGCGAAAGAGAGACTCCCGGACGATCCTTGTATGCCCAAAGCTTGACAGAGTGCTCTTGTCGGTATTATTGGTTGGTTGACCAACTTACTCCGTGGGGAACCCATGACGCGAAGCAAGAATACCGAAATCCGCCGAGCCCAGATCACTGATGCCCTCCGCCGGGTCATGGCGCGGGAAGGATATGAAGGGGCTTCCATTGCCAAGATCGCCGCCGAGGCCGGGCTCACCCCCGGGCTTGTCCACTACCACTTCAAAAACAAGCTAGAAATTTTGCTTTCGCTCCTTGGAATCATCATTGGGTGGCAGGAAAAGCGGATTGAGCGGCTGCTCGCCGCGGTCGACTCCAAGCCATGGCGCCAATTATGCGCCCTCATCGACGCGCATTTGGCCGTTGGGAGGGAGCAAGATCCGGAAATGCTGGCCTGCTGGATCGCCATGAGCGGTGAGGCGCTTCGCAACGAGCGTGTTCGCGGTCTTTACTCCAAGGCGGAGGCAAAATGGTTGGAGGGAATCCAGGAAGTCATCCACCGTGGAATCCAGGCAGGAAGCATGGAGACGGTCGATCCACCGGCAGCGGCGGCAGCTTTACTCGCGGTCATCCAAGGCTACTACGTCGTGTCGGGGACTTCCAGATCCCTCATTCCTCGCGGAACAGCAGCACGTTCGGCCAAGGCGATGGCCAAAGGTTTGCTTTTACAACAAGGGGGCCTGTCACCGTTGGTGGGCGACCCATCAACGATGGACGAATCCACGATAATGAAGGGAGGCTGAGTGATGTCCAGTTTATTCATGACCTTTTTCTATCTTCTTACAGCTCTTTTGGGAATGGGTCTCTTTGGCATATTGAAGTGGCTCTTGGTGGTTGCCGAACCGGACGAGTGGCTGATCCGGGTCCGAGGCGGCCAATTGGTGGAGGCAGGGGTGGGGATCACCCTTTGGCGTTGGCCGGGGGACTCTTTGGCCAAGTTTTCCAGCACCCACCAACGTGTGGCCTTTTGTGCCGAAGCTCTCAGCTCGGAACGGATTCGGGTGGAGATCAGAGGCTTTTTCTTCTGGACGGTTTCCCGGGACCCCGAAGGTCCGTTCCGGGCCTTCCAGAACCTGGGAATCGCGAATCTTTTGTCCCCGCCCCCCGAGTTGAAACATCCCAAGCACCTCTTGACAACGGCCCAGTATCGGGCTTTCCAGCAAGTCGTCGTTTCCCTGGTACAGCGAAATTCCAGCAAGCTCCGCCTTGGGAAACTCATGGAAAGGCAAGACGAATTCATCGACGGCCTCGGGTCCATGCTCCGAGAATCCCTGGAGCCCCTGGGGGTGGAGGTGACTCAGGTCCAATTGCTCAGCGTGATCCCGGCGGACGGTGATCTTCTGTCCAAGCTCAGCGCTGGGGAAAAGGCCCGGATTCAAGAAGAATCGGCCAAGGTTCGCCTGGCCACGGAGGAACGGATCAGGCAACAAGAATTGAAGATCGCCACCCGGCAAGCCAAAGAGGAAGCCGAAGCACAGCGCGAGAAAGAGCTGCACCAGGCCAAGTTGGAAGTGGAGCTGGAAAGCCGCAAATCTGATCTGGAGGAACAAAAGCGAGCCATCGAGCTTCGGGAGCTCGATGGTCAACATATGCTTGAGGAGCATAAGCTCCAGCTCCGGCACGACCGCGAGATGCTTGTCGAGACCTTCACATCGGCGCGTCTAGAGGCCCAACTTCAGCGACGGCGGCAGGAGACCGCCTTCCAAATGGAGAAGCTTCAAAACGAGGCCGAGACCACGAGAATCACGCGATTGGCCGACCTGGCGGTGGAAGAAAGGAAATCCCCGGAAGTGAGAAAGCACGAACTGGGACGCTTCACTGCCCAAAAAGTTGCGGAAACCCTCAGGATCGGCAACGCGAAGTGGGTGAGCGTTGGAGGGGATTCCCCCATGGCCGGGCTCGCGGCCATGCTGGAGGGAATGCGGCAGCTCGCGGGAGTCTCCGACGCCCAAGAAGTTGGCGAAGGTGCGCGAACCCAATAGGCTAGGCAGGGCCGGTCCCATGAAACAGATGTCTCGTGGGCCGGTCATTGGTGGCTTTTTTATGCTATGCATCTTTTGGAAGAGTGGACGCCAACGCCAACTTTCTGAAATCGCTCAAGTCGGAGGTTTCTATATGATCGGATCTATTGCTGGAGATATCATCGGTTCAGTCTTTGAATTCAGGCCTCACAAGGAGAAGGAGTTTCCCCTGTTTTCGCGCCGTTGCCATTTCACCGATGACACGGTTCTTACGGTGGCCATTGCCCAGGCGATTCTGGGAGATGGCGACTACCTTGGGGCAGTGCTGGAGCTGGGGCGGAAATATCCTCGTGCCGGGTATGGCGGCTTCTTCCGGCGTTGGCTCCAGGAGGCGGATCCCAAGCCCTACAACAGTTGGGGGAACGGCTCCGCCATGCGGGTTTCGCCGGTGGCCTTCGCCTTCGACACCCAGGAAGAGGTTCTGGCTGAAGCGGCACGGTCCGCCGCCATCAGCCACAACCATCCCGCCGGGATCAAGGGGGCACAGGCGACGGCCTTGGCTATCTTCCTGGCCCGAACCACCGGCGACAAGGAGATTATCCGCCGGGAAATGGCTGATCGCTTCTCTTACGTTTTCCGGTACACCTTGGAGGAGATTCGCCCCTCATACACCTTTGACGTCTCTTGCGAGGGCTCCGTCCCCGAAGCGATCCTTGCCTTCCTGGAATCTACATCGTACGAAGATGCCATAAGGAATGCTGTCTCCCTGGGCGGCGACGCCGACACCCAAGCCTGCATCGCCGGCGGAATTGCTGAAGCCTTCTACGGCCCTGTTTCCCGGGAAATCGCCGCCGAGGTTCAGCGGCGTCTCACTCCCGATCTCTGGGAGATCACAGAGGAATTTTGCCAAAGATTTCCTCCTCATCGGTGATGGTTCGGTTCCCGGGTGCCGCTTCGCTTCTCCGCGAACCGGCTGTAGACCACCGGCAGAACCAGAAGTGTCAGCAGGGTCGAAGTGAGAAGCCCTCCGATGACAACGGTGGCCAGTGGTCGCTGAACTTCCCCGCCGGCACTGGTTGCAAGAGCCATGGGTATGAAGCCCAAAGAAGCCACCAAAGCCGTCATCAAGACGGGCCTGAGCCGGATTTTCGCTCCTTCCATGGCGGCAGCCTCGGCACTCATGCCTTCTTGGCGTTTCTCGACAATGTAGGAGACAAGAACGACTCCGTTGAGTACAGCGACACCAAAGAGTGCGATGAAACCGACACCGGCGGAAATCGAGAACGGATAGCCACGAAGAGCCAGAGCAAAGATTCCGCCAGAAATCGCAAGAGGAACGTTGAGAAAGATGAGCATGGCAAGGCGGCCGGACCCAAACGTCGAGTAGAGCAGCACAAAGATGAGCAACAAGGCCAAGGGAACCAAGATCGCCAGGCGGGCTGAAGCTGCCTGGAGGTTCTCGAATTGTCCGCCCCAGTCCATGACCCAGCCGGTGGGAAGCTGAACGTTTTCATCGACGGCCTTTTGGGCTTCGCTGACGAAGGAAGCCAGATCCCGGCCCCGGACGTTGAGCTCCACGTTGATTCTCCGGCTGATGTTGTCTCGACTGATCTGGGCCGGCCCGTCCTCGATTTTGATGTCGGCGAGCTGCGACAAGGGGATCAGGCGCGGAGGACCACCGTTGATGGGTGGCCCGGCGACCCTGAGATCCCGGATACGTTGGAGGTTCTGGCGTATTTCGCTGGAGAATCTGACTTGGAGGGTGAACCGTTTTTGTCCCTCGATGACGACGCCTACGGAGCGTCCTCCGATGGCCTCCACGACGTCGAGCACTTCCTGGGCGTGGATCCCGTACCGGGCGATGGCCTGGCGGTCGATGCGTATCCGCATCATTGGAAGTCCGATGGTCTGTTCGGCCTTCACGTCGGCAGCCCCTGGGACTCGCCGAAGAACGCGGACGACTTCGTCAGCCTTCTGCTTCATGAGATCCAGGTCATCGCCGTAGATGTGGACCGCGATGTCGGAGCGGACACCGGAGATCAGCTCGGCTACGCGGAGCTCGATGGGCTGCGAGTAGCTGAAAACAGCTCCCGGAACGCTTCGATTCAGCTCTTCGTCGATGGCTTCGACGAGCTTTTCCTTGGTGGGGAAGCGCCACGTATCTCTTGGCTGGAGGATAATGTAGGTATCGCTGATTTCCACGCCCATGGGATCGGTAGCGATTTCCGCGCGACCGGTCCTGGAGACCGTGGTTCGAACTTCGGGGAACTTATCGAGGAGGACTTTTTCCGCCATGGTGCTGATGACATTGGACTGCTCCAGGGAGATACTGGGCAGTCGCCAAATCTGCATGGCGATGGCCCCCTCGTCCAGGCGGGGTATGAACTCCGCCCCCAAGAAGGGTCCCAATCCGACGCTGGTGAGAAACAGAATGACCGCGGCTCCTACGGTAACTTTCTTGCGGCGGACAGCACCGTTGAGAAGGGGCAAATATACCCACTTGGCCATCCGAAAGAGGAGGGGCTGCTTTTCAGAGACCCGTTTCAGGAAAAAGGTGGCCAGCACGGGCATGAGGGTCAATGCGCAGACCAAGGAGCCAGCCAGGGCAAAGACTACGGTCAGGGCCATGGGCCGGAACATTTTCCCTTCCACGCCTCTCAAGGCAAGGATCGGAAGGTAGACGATCATGATGATGCCCACGGCAAAGACCACTGGCCGGGCCACCCCTTGAGCCGCTTTCCGGATGCGTTCTTCGGGCGAAATAGAGCGGTCGTTTCTCTGTTCGTGAAGCACACGGACAATGTTCTCGATCATGACCACGGATCCATCGACGATGAGCCCGAAATCGATAGCCCCGAGGCTCATGAGATTGCCCGAGATCCCGAACCAGCGCATTGCAGTGAACGCCACCAGCATGGACAATGGAATGGCCGCGGAGACGATGAGCCCTCCTCGGAGGTTGCCAAGGAGCAATAGCAGTACAAGGACGACCAGAAGACCGCCTTCGATGAGGTTCTTGGCCACGGTAGCGATGGTGCGGCGGATAAGCTCCGTCCGATCGTAGAAGGTATCGATGGTCACGCCTTCTGGCAGGGTTTTTTTGATCTGCTCGATCTTCTCTTTGACGCGGTTGACCACCATGCGGGAGTTTTCGCCCATGAGCATCAAGACGATCCCCACCACCGCTTCTCCTCGCCCATCGCGTGTCACGGCGCCTTGGCGGATCATTGGGGCGAACTCGACTTTCGCCACATCTCGAACGTGGACCGAGGTGCCATGCTCGTTAGAGGCCAGTACCACGTCTTCCAGGTCCTGCAACGAGGTGACGAGGCCTTCGCCCCGGATGAGATACTGTTCCCCTCGGTGGGCGATATAACCGCCCCCCACATTTCGGTTGTTGGCTTCCAGGGCCTCGAAGAGATCTCCCACGGAGAGCCGATAGGCAACCAGGCGCTCCGGGTCTACGGTAACTTGATAGGTCTTGAGCATGCCGCCAAACGAGTTGACCTCCACGATTCCAGGGACCGAGCGCAACTGATAATTGACGAACCAGTCCAGGATCGTCCGAAGCTCCATAGGCGTGTAGCACTTGTCGGTATTGGGTTTTTCCGGCCCACACATCGGTTCGCCGCGGACCTCGAACTGGTAGATCTCGCCGAGACCCGTGGAGATGGGTCCCATCTCCGGCTCGCCGTAACCCTCCGGGATCGAATCGTTCGCCGCAGACAGCCGCTCCGCGACGAGCTGGCGGGCCCAATAGATGTCAGTTCCCTCTTCGAAAACTACGGTGACAACAGAGAGACCGAATTTGGATACCGAACGGATCTCATCGATCCGTGGCAAGCCACTCATGGCCGTTTCCACCGGAAAAGTGATGAACTTTTCCACTTCCTCGGGCGCAAGGCCTGGACTGTTGGTCAGCACCTGCACCTGGATGTTCGTCACATCGGGAACGGCATCGATGGGAAGTCCAAGGAGAGAGTTGATGCCCACGGCCACGACAAGAAGCCAGAGGACGATCACCAAGAATCGGTTATCGAGAGAAAAATCGATGATGCGACGAATCAATGGCTGTGTCCTCCGCCCATCTCCTCCTTGGAGAGCTCGCTCTTGAGCACGAAGCTCCCCTCGGCCACCACCAACATTCCCGCTTCAAGGCCTTCGATGATCTCCACTTCTCCTCCACTGTGGGAGCCCACCTCCACAAAATGTCTCCGGAATCGGCCTTTCCCGCCTTCGGGAACGAATACGATGAAGCGCTTTCCAAGGCGCTGCACCGCTCCTTCGGGAACGGTGAGCACCAGTCGGTTTTCCGGTCCCGCCCCTTCGATGGCCGCGGTGAAAAACATCCCGGGCCGAAGACGGCCGTCGGCGTTACTCACTACAACCCGGGCCCGAGCCGCTCGCGTCGCTTCATCCACCAGGGCCGACAAATAGGTGATCGTTCCCTCGACGGGATCCTCGGGAAAAGCGTCCAGCGTTATCACAACCTTAGAGCCGACGGCGACGGCGGCGAGATCCCTCTCGTAAACATTGAGCTGGGCCCAGAGAACCGAGGTGTCGGCGATGAGAAACAGGGTCGTCATGGGCTCCGCCATCTGTCCCAACGCCACCGGTCGCTCGATGACCTGGCCGGCAATGGGCGAGCGAATGGAAAAACCCGCGATTTCGTGCCCTTGGTTCTTCAGGCTCTTGATCTCGTCTTCGGTGAGGCCCAGAACATGTAAGCGCGTCTCCGCGGAGGCCACTTCGACTTCGGCTTTGATCTTCTCAGCCTCCGCTTCCAGCAAATCCTTCTCTGAGCTGATCCCCTTCTTCCGAAGGCCCTCCGACCGCTTGTAGTTGCTCTTGCTCAGGTCAAGCCTCGCCTTCCGCGCCAAAAACTCGGCCTTTGCCTCCCCCAGCTCCACGCTGATGAGGCTCGCCAACACTTGCTTGGCCCGCACGCGGTCTCCCTCCTGAGCCAGAAGCTTGAGAATACGGCCATCGATGCGCGGCCCGACTCGAGCCACACGGTCGGGATGTAGCTTGAGCTCCCCAGTGGTGTGGATGAGCCGCCGGAAGAGGCTTCGTTCCACTTTCTCGATCTGCAGCCCAGTGGCTAGAAGTGCGGATTCACTGAGCGCCACCACCCCTTCTTCGCGTTGCTCGTCACCATGCTCCCCAGACTCGCCCGGCTCGTGGTCCTCGCCATGCTCCTCGGCATGCTCGGCCTCGGGTGCCGCTGCCAACGCCACATCCATCGAATTGACGAGCCCCACCAGGATCCCCAAAAACAAAAATGTCCGGGCGAAATTCCCCGCGCCTGAAAGGCGCATCAAACTGCCGTTCCCAAAATGCCACATCACGATTCGTTCTCCTTGGCGATCACCATTCGATGTTCCAGGCGACCGGGTATTCCGGGCACGGGGAGCTCTTCTCCGGTTCGTCAACCCATCTTCTCCTGGATCTATTATCATCGATAGTAGGTGAGCGCAACACTTCCATTTCTAAAATCTTGGAACTCTTGCCTCTTCGTCTTCTTCTTCATCGTGGCCACTCCGACGGCGGGGAAAGCGAGCGGAGCGGCAGGTTCTTGGCCAAACGGTGTCGGAGCGTGGTCCTGGGAATTCCCAGGAGTTTCGCCGCTTTCGCCTGGTTTCCACCGGCTTTGGAGAGAGCCCAAAAGACGGTCTCTTCCTCCACTTGCTTCAGGAGAGCCGTGAGGTCGATCTGTTCCCGTTCGGTCAGATTGAGGCGGAAGAGGGCATTTTTCCGACGTTCCTCCCTAAGTCTGGCCGGAAGATCCCCTTGTTCAATGGTGCCAGCGGGGGCGAGGAGTACGGCCTGTTCCACGACATTTTCCAGCTCGCGAACGTTCCCGGGCCAATCGTGCTCCAAGAAAGCCCGCATGGCTTCGGCACTCACGCGTTTGGTGGAGATTTTGCGGGCCTTGCACATCTCTTCCAGAAAATGGTCCACGAGGAGCGGAATGTCCTCCCGGCGCTCCACCAGGGGAGGAAGCTGGATCTTGGCCACTTCCAGGCGGTAGTAGAGGTCAGTGCGGAAGGTGCCTTCCGAAACCATCTCGCCCAGATCCCGCTTAGTAGCGGAGACCAGCCTGGCATCGACCTTGATGGGGCGCTCTCCTCCGACTCGCATGAGCTCCTTTTCTTCGATGACGCGCAAGAGCTTGACCTGGATGTCCAAGGGGATTTCGTCGAGCTCGTCCAAAAAGAGTGTGCCGCCTTGAGCCAGTTCGAATCGCCCCTTGTGGCGCCGGAGCGCGCCGGTGAAGGCGCCTCGTTCGTGGCCGAAGAGCTCGCTTTCGATGACCTCGCGGCTCAGGGCGGCACAATTGACCGCGACGAAGGGGGCACTTTGGCGGGGACTGTTGTAGTGGATGGCCTTGGCCACCAGCTCTTTTCCGGTTCCGGTCTCTCCCTGGATCAAGACGATACACTGGTCCGCCGCCAGGGCCTGGATCCTGTCAAAAACCCGTTGCATGGGTGGAGAGCGCCCGATGATGTTCTGGAAGGCGTAACGCCCCCGAAGCGCTCCCCGCAAGAAAGCGATCTCCCGCAACTGGTCCCGGAACGCCACCACCCGCTTGAGCTTGTGGGCGAGCTCCTCGTACCGGTATGGCTTCGAGAGGTAATCGTGGGCGCCGGCCTTCATGGCGCCCACGGCTGACTCGATGCTGGCATAGGCGGTGAGCAGGATGACCTGTGTATCCGGTGAACGCTCTTTGATTTTCTGGAGGAGTTCCATCCCGTCCATGCCGGGCATGCGGAGATCCGTGAGCACCACATCGATCTCGCTCTTGTAGACCTGGAATTGCGCCCATGCCTCCGTGGCGCCCGCCGCGCTCAAAACGTGATACCCCTCGTCCCGGAGCTGCTCCACGAGTGTGAGACGCTCCAGCTTGTCATCCTCCACCACGAGAACCGTCCGGTCAACCATGCTCTTCCCTCCCGCTAGCCTCCTCCAAACCCGTTAAAGGCAGGCGAATCGTGAAAAGGCTTCCCTTCCCGGGCAGACTGGAGGCAATCAACGTCCCGCCATGCTCCTCGGCAAGGCGTTTGCTGATGGCCAGTCCCA
>JAJRTK010000241.1 GCA_024278345.1 bacterium
ATCTTTCCCGAACCGGTTCCGTGACGAAAGGTGATTCTTTCCCGGGGCCCCTTCCTCGTCCGATTCAATCCAGGCCCCGCTGGAGATTCCAGGGGGCTGGCAGCTTCCCGGTTATGGAGGGTATAGGGGCGTTGGCCAGGTGGAGGGCGGACATTGGCGACTAGCGGGAGCGGCTGCGATCGGTGGGTCATGGGGGCGATGCGCTCAGCGGCATCTTGGAAGTGAGAGAGCTACAGGGTCCGCGGGTGTCCGGCTCATCGCCAAGTTCTCCATTGTGTGTTACAATATGCGTTTCATTGCGAACATCGAACACGAGGATTTGTTCAACTTTTAGGAAAAAAGCTGCCATGGACCCGAACATCATTTACCAAATCGTTGTTCTTCTGCTGGCGCTGAGCTTCCACGAAATGGCTCACGCCTGGGCGGCCTATCGCCTTGGGGATTCGACGGCTGCTTCCCGGGGCCGAATGACCATGAACCCCCTGGCCCACATCGATCCTTTTGGGACAGTTCTTTTTCCCGCTCTCTTGATTTTTTCGGGTTTGCCAGTTTTCGGTTGGGCGAAACCGGTGCCAGTCAACCCTTACGCGCTCCGGTCTCCCAGAAGGGACTACGCGCTGGTTGCCGCCGCGGGGCCAGGTTCCAATATACTATTGGCTCTGGCGGGTGCCTCTTTTTTTTGGATGCTGGGTTTTCTCTTTTCTCATGACGTGGGGTTGGTTCTTAGCGCCCGGACTTTGATGGTGTACGTGGTGTACATCAACTTGCTTCTGGCCTTCTTCAACCTCATCCCCTTGCCGCCTTTGGATGGCGGTGGGATTTTGTTGAACCTTTTGCCCGCGGAGTTGGACTGGGTGGGGGAACTTCTGCGGAACTACGGGTTTCTGTTGCTGATTTTCCTGATCATGGGCAAGATGACGTTCATTTTCGTCAAACCGGCTTGGTTTCTGGGAAACCTGCTCCTCTACGGCTGGTGATTGATGTCTGAGGGTAAAGAGATTGACTTCGGTGGGAACCATTGGGCGGCCGGCGGAGGGCGCCGGGACGTCGGTGGCTTTTTCGCAAGAGCCGGAGTTTAGGGTCAGGCTAGAGGTGTTCGAGGGTCCGTTGGACCTCCTGCTCTTCCTGATACGAAAGAACGAACTGCAGATTACCGAAGTGGCGTTGGCCCGCGTGACGTCCCAGTATTTGGGTTTTATCGGGCTTTTTCAGGCTTTGCGTCTGTCGCTGGCCAGCGAGTATCTGTTTCTTGCTTCGACACTGGTGGAACTCAAGAGCCGGCTGCTTCTCCCGCGGTCTCCAAGGGGCGGAGAAGAGAGCGATCTGGAGAGCGCCTCGGCGGAGCTCATCCGCCGGCTTCAGGAGCACCAGAGCCTCAAGTTGGCGGCGATGCACCTTGCCAGCTTGCAGGAGGTAGCGGAGTCTTGTTGGGTCCGACCTCGGCGGTCGGATTTCGAAACGACCGACACCATCTTGGAGCTGGGGGTTCTGGAGCTTTGTTTTGCCTTGGAGCAGGCTTTCCGTTCTTGTTCCCCACCGCGCCAGTTGGAGATAGGCCTTCGGGAATGGTCCGTGGCGGAGAAGCTGTCCGAGCTTGGCCGCCTGCTGAAAAGGAGCCCCAGGTTCGATTTGACGGCGCTGATGGCTCGAAGCCCCAGCGCCGGCGCAGCGGTGGCGATCTTTCTGGCAGCCCTCGAGCTTGTCAGGGTCGTTGCAACCGTTCGCTTGCTCCAGGGTTCGACTTTTGGTCCCATTATGATTGTTTCGGAGGAAGCCTGATTGTGTGTCGTGTCAGAAGACTTTTCGCTGCCAGAAGGCCGGTGGTGCAAGTGATGGTTCTGCACTCGGTTTTGACTTTAGCGGCATTTTCCTCCGGAAGTGGTCAGGCAGCCGGGAAAGATCGCGCCACGGAGGCGCCAGAATCATCGAAAACCGTCTTTGCCCCTACAACAGACACCGCGATTCATGTCGATTGGCCGCGCAAGGTCAGGAACCGGGCGTTCAGCGAGGGAGAAAAACTGACCTACTCTGTTCGGTACTTGGGAATCCGTGCGGGGATCTGTTCGCTGGAGATCCCGCGGATCAAGGAGATGGGGCATGCCCAAGCTTTTCGCCTGGTGGCACTGAGCCGAACGAACTCCTTTTTCGACAAGTTCTACAAAGTTCGTAGCAGGTTCGAGTCACTCATCGATACCGAAGGGCTTTTCTCGTGGGGCTATCTGGAGGACCAGAACGAGAACGGGGTCATCCGGAAACGGGTCTCGGACTACGACCACATCGCCGGTGTGGCGCGGGTGACCAGTTACCCTGTCCAGAAGCGGAAAAAGCGGAAAGAAAACCAATCTCCGAAGATCGAGACCGCCACTCTGCCGCCAGCCTGTCAGGATGTCCTGTCCGCGCTCTACTACCTTCGGACCCAGGACCTGCAAGTTGGCCAGGTTTACCGTCTGCCGACGATCTCTGGAATCAAGAGCTACGAACTCATCGTCAGGGTCGTCCGCGAAGCAAGAGTGAAGACCCCCCTTGGTAGATTCCAGACCCTGGAGCTTCTTCCGGAAGTCAAATACGACGGCTTATTCGTGAACAAGGGAAAGCTTCATGTATTCGTTACAAACGATGAATACAAGGTTCCAGTGCTCCTCAAGAGCAAGGTGGCCGTGGGATCCTTCAAGGCTGTTCTCATCGAAAAGCGGTTGGGCCAGATGTTGGCCGTGAGCAAACCGTAGGATCGGGGGTGGGCCTGTCTATCGTGAGCGCCGCCCACTTGGATCGGTGACTTGGGAAGGCGATGGGACCCATGGCGGTCATCGTTCGAGGCTGTAGGTGGCGACGATGCTTCTCCCTGTTCGGTCGTAGAGCTTCAGAAGCCATTTGCCCCGGACCTTGCGAAGGCGGGCGAGCCGGCCATCACCCCGGATGGAAGCGTGAAACTCGTAAGTGCCCCGATGGAACGAGACGTCGCCATCGACTCGAATCTCAGACATGGGAATCCTCTTGCCTTGGACCAAGGTGTGCATCATGGCTGAAGAGCGGCGTTTGAGATAGCGGTGGTTTCTCAAAACGCTTTTCACGGTGTAGTAGTGGGGGGAGTAACGTGAGTTATTCTTCGATCCGTCGTGGTGCTGGGTGAGGATCTGTAGCGATGGTTGCGCACCTGCTCCGGTGGAGATGGCCAGGAACAAACATGGGAGCAAAATGGAAAAGACGCGTTTCATGGGAATAGCCTCGCTTGAACGATCTTGTAGCAAGGGGCAAGCCAAAAAACGAAGTGGAACTCCAAACAGGCCGAGGAGCTCAGGTTGCCGGGCTTGGAAACGGAGCCATTGAAACATTTTGCAAAAGCTTTTGCCAGTGGGAGTGTCCTGGACGTAGTGCGAGTTGTACCCGTCCAAGGACATGGGCAGAGCCTAGCGCCCTGTTGCCCGATCTTTTCAGACGGCCCAAGGGAGTTTTCGCTGTCGGGGCGGGGGTATCCACGCAAGGCGGGACAGAAAAAAAAGGAAAACGCGTAGCGTACAAAAACGTGGGTCCAGGGAGCGCGCTCCCTGGTGGGTGCAGGGCGAAGCCCTGCCAGGGGACGGGGGATGGAATCCCCGGACCACCGCCGAGCGATAGCGAGGCGTTGCCC
>JAJRTK010000242.1 GCA_024278345.1 bacterium
CCGGTTGACAAGTCCACGCACGAAAGGAACCCACCGTTCAATTCCGTGAATCCCGTCCAGCCCGCCACCGGCAAGATGCCGGTGCCACCAGGGCGGCGCCGCGGAGTGTAAAGCAAAAACGCGGGGATTTGATAGGTCCCGGATTTCGCAGTAGGACTGCCCTTCAGTCGTCCCACCATCCAAAAACAGACACTACGCTGCGGGTGTCTGCCTCTCCTCCTTGCTGAAATCGCGTCTCAGACTGGCACGCGACGATCCATCAAGGTCTCCGAATCCGGAAGTCACCCTCGGCCCACGAGCCTCCTGAGAACAGTCTGGAACTCGGCGACGGAAATGTTGACATGTTCCACGACTCTCCCGTAGAGCATTGCCGACGGGACGTTTCTGTCTCCCAGCTCTTTTTGCGTCGTCCACATGACGTGAAGAACGACCCTTTCGACTCTTGTGAGCCCGTCCCTCACGTCAGGAATGCGGTCGTAGTCGTGGCGCTCCGGGGGCGGTTCTTGATGGGAAGATGCTCGAAGCCGTTGAATCCTCCCAAAAGAAGAGGTTGTTTGCCGAAGCTCATCATCGTTCATCATCCGCGCCTTCCCCTCTAGATTCCGCACTGCGCAAAGTGCCGAAGAGCGTGATCCGCCAAAACCAACGCCATGGCCGCTTCTACCACGGGAACCGCCCGGGGAACGACACAGGGGTCGTGACGCCCGCGAAGCAGCAGTTCAACCTCTTTTCCTTCATCATCGATGGTTTGCTGCGGCAAGAAGATGCTTGCCACCGGCTTGAAGGCGACCCTCACGAGGATTGGCTCGCCGTTGGAGATTCCACCTTGGATTCCCCCCGAATAGTTGGTCCGTGTGCAAACCCGGCCCTGCTTCATGAAGAAGGGGTCGTTGTGCTCGCTTCCCCGCATCCTGGTTCCTCGAAATCCGCTACCCACCTCAAATCCTTTCGCCGCGGGGATCGACAAGAGAGCGTGGCCCAAGTCCGCTTCGAGCTTGTCGAATACGGGATCCCCCCAACCGGGCGGCACACCTCTGGCGACGGCCGCCACGACGCCGCCAAGAGAATCCTTCTCCTTGCGCACTCCGGTAATGAGGGCTTCCATTTCCCGAGCCGCTTCAAGATCGGGGCAACGAACGGGAGTCCTGTCCACGGCAGGGCGATCAACGCTCTGGGAAACGACCCTGGACCCCACATTTCCGACGCTTTCCACCCAGGCAACAATCTCGACTCCCCAGCGATCCAGAAGAAACTGTTCCGCGAGTGCTCCCGCGGCAACCCGCGCGGCCGTTTCCCTGGCGCTTGCCCGCCCGCCACCTCGAGGGTCGCGAATTCCATATTTCGCGGCGTACGTATAATCAGCGTGGCTAGGCCGATAGACGTGCGTCAATTCCCGGTAGGCAGAGGAATCGGCATTTTTGTTCTCCAGCACAAGCGCGATAGGAGTGCCTAGAGTGCGTCCCCGGTAGACTCCCGAAAGAATTCGAAGGCGATCCGGCTCTCGGCGAGGGCTTGTCAACGAACTCTGGCCCGGTCGGCGACGCAGGAGCTGCTCTTGTATCCCGGCTTCGTTGATCCGAAGTCCTGGCGGGAAGCCTTCAACGACAACCCCAACGGCTGCGCCATGGCTTTCGCCGAACGTCGTCACTCGAAACAGGGTGCCCCAAATACTTCCCATGGATCTTTCCTTGATGGCAAAACAGAGCCTGCCAAGACTTTCATCACAAATCTACCGCGAGACCGAATCCATTGTTTTCCCAAGCAAACCATCACCAGAAGCCGGGTCCAGTGACCCAAGACCACGGCGCTCCTCGGAAGACGTTCGGCATCCTTGTCCATCTCGCCCCAAACCCCAGAGACGAGCGTACACCGAGACAAACTCCTCTGGGCCGCACCGCCCTCGCCCTCCGAAGCCGGGGCTTCGAGCTCCTTTTCGTCGATCCGGCCGGGCTGGAACTCCGCCAAAGAGAAGTTTGGGGATTCGGACTGGCCAGCGACCAACTTGGAGAAACGTGGATACCTTCTCACAGACAGCTCTCCGCGGTCTACAACCGCTACCCAGCCACGGGACGTCCAGCTCCTTTCGCCAGAGCATCGGCTCTGCTCCAGAAAAGCCACATCCCCTGGGGAAACGGCATCGCCGTGACAAAGCTCTGCACCGATAAGCTCCAGGCGGAGATCTTGTTGAAAAAGGCCGGAGTGCCGACCCCGGAGACCTTGACCGACCCTGAAAGAGCGCTTGAAGCTCTGAGCCAATGGCGGGCGCTCTATGCCAAGCCTGGTTTTGGCTCTTTAGGCCGGGGAATCTACTATGTGTGGCTCGATGGGAACAAGATCCTGGTCGAACCGCACCCGAATGCCGACAGCGACGGGGAGGAAACCGCCTGCCTCTCCAGAAACCAGGCGGCAATCTGGTTTTCAGAATTGGCGCAGGGCGAGGCAACCTTGTTCCAAATGGCGATTCCGCCGCCGGTCCCGGGACTCCGGGGATGCTCTATCCGCTCTCTTGTCCAGCGTTCCCCCGACGGCAAATGGCAAACAACGGGCCGTGTGGTACGGGTGTCCAAAACCGACCCCATTGCCAACGTCGCACGAGGCAGCAAAGTCTGGAGCCTTGAGAAGCTTGCCCACCAGCGGAAGCTTGCCGGAAATTCACAACACTCCACACAGCTTGGCAAGCGTCTACACTTCCTGGACAGGCTCATTGCCACGGTCCTGGAAAGGGCCGAGCATTCAAACAACGATCAAACGCTGGAGATTGGCATCGACTATGCTTGTCATCCCGTATTGGGACCCGTGCTCCTGGAAGTCAACGGCAGGCCCCTGGGTCGATTTTCCACACTTGCCAACCTTGATCCGCAAGGAAGAAGACTCCACCTCCAAGCGCTGCTGCACCCATTCCTCCTTCTCGACCAGCTCTCGCCACCCTCGCTTTTGACTGGGAGGCAAGCCCTGGGTTTTCTAGATGGGCTGCCGGCATAACTTGAAAAAGCCAAAGGCACCGGCGAAAAACACTGGTCACAGCCAGTTTTCCACATGGACGTTGCAGTGGCGATTCAGATCTTTGCTGGTCCCAATTAGGAGATTCCCTTTGAAAATCCAGAGACTTTTCAACACACCTGATCGCCGGATGAACACACCATGCAACACGTTGTGACCGGCACTCCACAACTCCTCCCCAGAATAGCTCCTGGGTTATCCACAGGTTATCCACACCGTTTTTTTTCACAATACCAACTAGATTCTGTAGAAAATTACCGCCTCAAAAACCCAACCTGGTCCTTTCGGTTGGCCGGGTATCCACGCAAGGCGGGACATTCCCAGGACTGTGGAATCGCAAGCGTCCGGGGGGTATCCACGTAAAGTGGGACACTTCATGGATTGTGGTAATGCCAATCGTCCGGGCAGCGCCTCGCGCTGCTCGGCGGGTCACGCCGCGCGTTACCCGAAGTCGTCCGGGGACTCCGTCCCCAGTCCCCTGGCAGGGCTTTGCCCCGCACCCACCAGGGAGCTAGCTCCCTGGACCCACATTTTTGTACGCTGCGCGTCTTTTTCTGGTTTTGTCGTGTGTCCCGGCTTCGGTGCATACCCCGGTTGGCCTCCCCACTGCCGGGCATGAATCGATGAACAGGCTTTTTGGGTTGGGCCCACTCACGACAGGACCCACGCCTTCGGCGCGAGTTTCCCGCCACTCGCCTTGCCATGAGCGCTCACCCCCAACCTATCGGACTCCAGCATCATGCAAAACCCCAACTCTTCACCCATAAAAGAGTCCCCCGCCAGTCCTAGCTGGTTCCGCGGTTTTTTGGCCATTGCCCGGCTGAGCCTGGAGCAACAGTTCCGCAACCGCCGGGCACTGCTCTTGGCTCTGTTGGCCGCCCTGCCGCCGGCACTGGCTGTTGGGGCCGTCTCCACCAGATCTTTCCTGCCAAGCCTCCAGCTCAGCAACAACGCGGTCTACCAGATTTCTTTCACTCTTCTTTACGCCAACCTGTTGATCTTGCTGGCTCCGTTGCTGTGCGCGGTGAATCTCATCGCCGAGGAAGTGGAGAACCATAGCCTTGTTTGCCTCTTGACGCGCCCCATCCCGAAGAGTGTTATTCTGGCTGCGAAGTTTGCGGGATACATCGCTCTCTCATCGGCCATCCTCTGCACGTCGCTGGTCTTAGATTACACGATTCTCTATGCCAGTCGAGGAAGCGGATGGCTGGTCTCGAGCCTCCCTGATCTGGGACGCGACCTGGCCGTCGTGGAAGCCGGCCTTTTGGTGTACGGAGCGCTCTTTACTCTCTTTGGGTTACTCTTCAAGCGCTCCTTACTCGTCGGCCTACTCTATGCCTTCGTCTGGGAGAGCACCATGGCTTATGTTCCCGGAGTCCTGCACCAGTTGACCGTGCTGCACCACTTGCAGTCCATGAGCCGCTGGAGCTTCCAAGAGGCAGCCATCCTGAGCTTCCTTGGGGAACGAACATCGATGGCAACCGCGCAGAGCTTTCTGGCGTTGGCTTTCGTCGGGATCTCAGCCATTGGCATCTTGGTCTTCCAACACCGTCAGTATGGCGTGCAACGCCAGGAAGTCTAGCCCCAAAACTTTGGGTTGAAGGGACCTATCAGATCCGGTTGACAACATCACCGCTGGGGCGGGCCTCCTTCCCGGCTCCGTGCAGCCCGGAGGGCGCTACACCGGCAAGATGCCGGTGCCACCGTTTCGGCGAAGAAAATTGTGAAGCAAAAACACGACAATTTGATAGGTCCCGGGTTGAAGAAACTACCTGGCCCGGAGGGCCCGGGCGATAGGACCGGCCCAGATCGCCAGGGGCAAGAGTAAGCCGGCAACGCCGACGCTCAAATAGAGGGGTCCCAGTCCTTGGCCCAAAGGCAAAGCTCCCGATGGAAGCCCCGCCGTGCTCATCAGGGCCGCGCCGGCGGCTGCCAACGCCAACAAAGACCAGGTTTTGAGCCTGACAAGGCCCACGAGCCCCACCACGCCCAAACCGACACCCAAGACGACGACGAACCAGGTTTCCGTGCGAGGGCCAAGAAGTTGCAGAATGAGGATCGGCAATGTCGTGGCAGCGCTTTGAACGCTGCGGCCAAGGCGCCTGGCGGAATCTTCGTCGATATTGAAGGTCAACCGCCATTCCGGCGCACCTTCATAATGGGAGGCCATCGTCGAACCATAGAGGGAGGCCAGTGCTAGAAGGTGACTTCCTCCCAGCAAAGCAAAGAACGTGGTGTACTCTGGGTTCTGTAGAATCCCCAGAAGGTAGAGCGAGCCAAAATAGCAGAGGCCGATCCCGTACCAGCGGCCCCAAAACCAATCGGAGCTCACGGCAAAATACCCAGTGGCATAGACTAATGTCATGGCGCTCGTGAGGAAGAGGAGTTCTGGGGGGCCAAGCAGGGCATTGACCAACCACATCAGCCCGTTCGCTGCTAGAATGAGGGCCGCGAGCGACCGCCGAAAAGAAACGAGTGCCATGGGACGAACCTCCGACAAAACTGAAAACTTAGAAAAAAACGATCCCACTCTATAGTCCTAACACACCGGCAGCGATCTGGTTCAAAATCGCCTTTCCCCAGGGCCGGCGCCGCGAACGTCATCACGGCATTTCGCCACTGACCGCCGGTGGGGCAAGCCTTGGAAACCGAGTTCCATATTATGGCAAAATCGGAAACTCAGCTATAATTTTGTCCCCGGCGTTCCGCAACCGGGCAAAGAGGCTGGAGCCCGTGGATCTCATCACGGATCGTAAGTGGGCAGTCGGGGGTGTTTTCAGTCCGCCACAATTCCACATGGGAGTCCACGAACAATCATGCCTTCGCTCTTCACCTACAGCATATTCGATGCCGAAACCTGGGCGGAAGCCATGGACTCGCTAACTCGTGCCATCCACCGGGCGGCTGGCGGTCGAAATCAGCCTTGCCCGTGCGGCAGCGGAAAAAAATACAAAAAGTGCCATGGGGGAGCCGACGCCGAACTGCCTCTGGAACAATGGCTCGACACCGGCGGTGAACTTCGGCTGGGGAATGCTGTGGGTATCGACCGGGAGCTGGCGCAGCAGGCGAATCACGTTGCACGGTTACAGAGGGCGGCTCGACTCTTCGGTGGCGCCCGAGATCTGGACGTGCTGGGTCCGAGACCACTTGCCAGCGATCTTGCGGCTGCCGCCGCGGTCCTTCGCGAAGAAACCGGTGGGGACGAGGAGCTCCAAGAAATCTTGAGCCGCCTCCTTGACATGGCTCCAGACTACCAGTTGGATTACCAGAGGATTGTTTTCGATCTGGTTGAGATCTGCCAAACTTCCGGCAACCTGGAGCCGGCTATTCGGGCGCAAAAATGGTGGATCGAGTTCCTGGAGGATTTCGGTGAGTTCTTCTTCCTTCGGGTCGAAGCGATCAACAAGCTCTACGATCTCCTGCTGAAAGCGGGAGAGATCGTAGACTCAGCCGATTCGAAGAAGGCCCTGCGACAGCGATTCGCCACCTCGAAGGCCCGTGATCGCTCCTGGGTCATGGACAAGCTCAAGCGCGGCGAACCGCCACCCGATTCGAGCTCCTGACCTGGCCGGCCCCAAGACATCCACTCCGCCTCATGGCAAGCGCGATCCCATTCTGCTTCCGCACCGTAGGGTTCCCAAATGCACTCGTCCCGCCATCTTTCTGATTTGGACTCTCCCCCACCGCTGCCTCCACCGCCCAAGCTGTTTGACCACAAAGTGCGGGGTTGGATCTGCCTCAACGGGAACGTGGCGTGGGAAAGCGACCTCGTGGAGATGTTCAAATTTCGGATCCTCGAGCCTCAGCATTTCGACGAGGAGGTGGGGAAAAAGCGAAAAGTCCTCCTGGTGACAGCCGCGTTCAACCGCGGCCACGAGCACCGTGATCGGCACATCATCAGCCTTTTTGAAAAAATCGGAATCGACGCCGACTGGGATGGCCGGCACCCTCACAACATCCAGAACCTGTCGATCTACACGATGTTCGAGGAATTCCAACGCCACGAGCCCTGGATCTACCGTCGTTACACGGAAAAACAAGACATCATCAAGGCCATCACGCGGGACTATGGCCGGAAAAATCAACGCTACGTGGAGACCGTGCGCCGCCTTTTGGGGGTTCTGGAAGGGCGCTATTCTTCTCTAAGACTCTACGATTTCTACCACGCCACGCACCCGGGCAGGGGCCTTCATGCCCTTGTCAACGACGAAGAAACGAACCGGCATCCCGGCTCCGAAAACCGCATCGAAGCCTTGAAGCAGCTCTCCCGCTCCAAACCCGATCTTGCCCGTTGCTCCAGGCTTTACCGGATCGTGGAACACCTGGTCTACAAGGATGAAGAAGTCTTTGCCATGTGCCGCGGCGTCGAGGATCACTTTCTGGACCGAAGTGGCGTCCGGCAAAGCGGCCTCTATCGCGCACAAAAGAATGAGCTCCGTGACCGCGTTCTCTCCAGCGCTTCGGTTTTCCTCTTCGGCGGCCGCGTTTTTGTCCTTGTGAACCGGCTTCGGTTTTACGGCCTCGGGGACGTCTTCTCCGAGGCCCTCGACCGAGGCACGAACCTCTATGGCATCAGTGCCGGCGCCATCTGTATGACCCAACGCTGGTCGCTGACCTTCGATCACCATGGAACGAGTCACCTTCATGCCGCGGATCACGGAATGGGCCTGGTCAAGGGAATCCGGATCTTCCCTCACGCCGATGATTTCCGGTCGATCCGCGAGGGACGGCGAGACGACCTCTCTTTCTTTGCCCTCCGCATGCCCGACGAAGTCCCCGTGGGCCTCAACGAAAAGAGCGTCGTTCTCTGCGAAACCTACCGCGATCCTCTCGACAAAAAGATCTACCAACGCCTCACATCCGTGGGCTCCGATCCTGTCCTGGTCTTTGGCCCCCGAGGCGAACGGCACGAAATGGCACGCATGTCCCAAATCCTCGTCGAAAGATGCAAGTTCTACCAGGGACGCCATCAACTGGCGACCCAGTCAGAAATCCTGGAGCTAGAGCGGCTGCAACGCCAAACGATCAACTCCTCCAATGACCTAGAGCCCTGATAGAAGGAGAAACGATTGTTTTTCTACGGGTTGATTTCCGCTCGCGTCGCTCGCATCCGCTGCGCGCCACTCGCCTCTCGCCACCACGAAGCATTGCCCCAAAAGCGTGTCACCTCCCGAATCTTGTCCGCCTTGGTCACAGCACTCTTCATTGGATGCGCGGCAGTCACTTTCCAAGCCCCTGGCCCCGCGACGGCGCCGCCTGTTCCAGGGCATCCGACGAACCTCTTGCTCGCACTGGATGGCATCAGCTACCAGCAGTTCCTTCAGGCCCGGCAGCGTGGCATGCTTCGAGGATTCCGGCCGCCAGTCCCCTTGATATCAACATTCCCCAGCCTGACTTCCACCGCCTTCTCCTCCATGGTTCAACCGGTGGGCTATCCCCCGTCGCCCGGTTACGAAAACCGCCACTATGACTGGGGGCGAAACAAGGTGGGGGGGGGAATCCCCTATCTGCACTTCCCGTGGCATGACTACTTCGAGATCGATCCCAATACTTTATCCCACAAGACCCTTGGGTATTGTTGGCCCAGGCGGCTTGCCCGGGCTGATTTTCGCGAAGTGGAGCGGCAAGCACTGGAGCTGGATCGCGGTTTTATTACGGCTTACCTGTCCAACACCGACGCCTTCGCTCACCTCCACGGGAAGAGTGGAGCTTTGGAAGTTTTGAGGCTTCTTGGCGAAATGGTTCCCAAACTGAAAGCGGCGTACCAACACCGCTACAAGCGGCCTCTTTACGTGACGGTCCTCACGGATCACGGGCAGTCAGTGGTGAAACAACGGCCTGTGACCGGCCTCAAGCGCCATCTGCGGTTGGGGGGCTTCGTTCCGGGATCGTCCATCAAAAACGATAGGAGCGTGGTGGTCGTGCCATTCGGTTACGTGAGTGCCGGCATGCTTTTTTTGCGGCACCGGTTTCAAAGAAAGCTGAGTCGATGGCTTGTAAGACTCGACGGAATCGACCTTTGCACCTACCGGCGCGACGACGGTGTCATCGTCATCATCGGCAGAAACCACCGCGAAGCCCTGATCGAGGCACGCGGAACAGCCGACGGCCTCGAGCTCCGCTACAACGATCTCCAGGGCGATCCACTGGAATATGGCGAGATCCGCGAACGCCTCCGCAAACGGGGATGCCTGGGTCCGGACGGATTCGCGGAGGCCCGGGAGTGGCTGGAGGAAAGCGCTTTCGCCTCCTATCCGGATGCTCTGTTCCGCCTTTACGATGCCTTCCACAACAAGGCGATTGAGAATACGGCCACGGTCATCTTCTCCACGGCCACCGGCCGAGCCTACGGACACCCCATCACGCGGGCCCTCTCCTGGCTCAGAGCGGGCAAGCTCGACTCGACCCATGGCGGCCTGGACAGTGACGGCAGTCTTGGGGCCGTCATCACCGACAATCCCGTCATGCCGCTTCCCATGGCATTTCGTTTCGATGAGATCCTTCCCTTCGCGGAACGCTACGGCAAGCCTCCTGACGCGAAAAACTGGCCCGCGGCTCCACCAGAGACTGAAAACTATTTGGCAACCGGAGCCTCAGCTCAATAAGCGGGGAAGGAATGAGAACACCGAGCATCGGCTCGGCGGTCCAGTGAATTGCACGCCCAGCTTCCAGACTCTTGCCCGGCTAGAGTCGCTTCTCCGGACAGTGCCCCTTTCTCCCAAACTACGGGGAACTCCATCCCTGTCATCTTTGGGAATCTTCCCCTTCCCCCCATGGTCATCCCATGCAATTGATGCCGTGTTGAATGGCTGCCAGTCTCTTCCCGACATCAACGAGGGAGAGTTTAGGATGATGCGGCGTGACCAGGGCTACAGACACCTCTTCTCCCAGCGAGAAAGGGGGAGACCTGGTGGCGGCCATTTTCGGCCTGGAGAACAGTGGAAGCGCGGAGGGGATTCTCGCTTTCTTGGATGCGTCAGAATCGATGGCTCGTGGAGGCATCGGAAAAGCTGGGCACGGCAAAGAAAAAGCCCCTACGAACCGAAAAAGCTCGGCACGGTAGGGGCTCGGGGGGAGAACTGGGCGCCTTAGCCCGGATTTCTCATCAAATCCCGTCGCGAGGCAGCGCGGGCGCGCAGCCATCGAGTCCGACGACAGGTAGGCACCGGAGGCGTAGTAGAACTACGTTGAGGATGCCTGACCGAGGAGGGCGCTGTTGGCTGCGATGATTGCGTTGACGCAGCAGGGATTTGATGAGATTTCCGGGCTTAGGGCGGATATCTCACACGGATCGTAGCGAGGTGTTCGGAGGCGCGTTTCCACCAAGGAGGAGGAGAGGCGGACACCGGAGGCGTAGTCGCGCACTACGTCGAGGAGCCGCCCGACGAGGA
>JAJRTK010000243.1 GCA_024278345.1 bacterium
GGGATCCCGTTGCCTTTCGTTGCAACGGGAAGATGAGCGAGCTCCCTGGTGGGTGCAGGGCAAAGCCCTGCCGGGCACCGGGGCCGGAGGCCCCGGACGACCTACGGGTAACGCACGGCGTGACCCGCCGAGCGATAGCGAGGCGTTGGCGCTTGCGGTTCCACAGTCCTGGAATTGTCCCGCGTTGCGTGGATGCCCCCTTCCCTGACGATAGTCCGCCTACCGTGTGGAGAATTGTCCCGCGTTGCGTGGATGCCCCCGTAAAGAAGAAAGAGTTCCCGAGAAAAGGGCTTCGAGATGCGCCGAAGCCTCTCTTCCCATTCCGGAATATCAATTTCCATGCCCGGAATAGGTTCGATGGAAGTGACAGGTTCCTCCTTGGAGAGATCGGGGGAGGAGTCCTTCGATTTCACCCTGACTTGCACGTTGGAACGGACGGCGGCCAAACGTTCCATTGCCCGTTTGTAGGAGCTGTCGGTGTAATACCACAAGACGCGCTGAAGTGCCGCCCTGTCGTTCTCCACAGGGAGGTCGATGGCCGATGTATAGTCGTGGCTACGTCCTGTCGCCTCGCCCGAGATCGCGTGGGTGCTGTCCAGTCCGTAATTCCCGACTCTGACATCGATGTCGAGGTCCCGGGAGAGATGACGATGACTGGACTCAAGAGCACCAAAGCTGGCCGTGATGCCTACCCAATCTTCCTCTGCCACTTCGTAACTCAGAAAATAGGCGGGAACCTCCCGTTGGGAAAGGAGGTCGATGGAGCGTTGTAGCTCGGTTGTCAACGCGGAAAGGAGTGGGGAAGAGGGATCTGGTTTGGCATGAGCTGCGGCAGCCAAAGTAGTGTGAACACCAGAAAACCGGAGTGACAACGCTTCATCAAGTTTCTCCTAGGGCCTTGTTGCGTAAAAAAAGTTATCGTTGGCAGAGCTGCCCGCAAAACCTGGAATCCACTGGCAGGTTTCAGGTCACCGCAATGCGGGCGAAGGCAACAGAAATAAGCTCGCTCAGTAGCCGTCTGGAGGTTTTCTGTAGGATCTCCGAATAGCGGTATTCGGCGGCAAAAAAGTCCAGATGGTACGGGCAGTTGGGCAAGAGCCTTTCCAGATGTTGGCGGTTCGGGTTTCGCATTGCTCGTTGGAGGAGTAGATTAGCAACCTCCAGGGGGAAGACTGCAAGTCGCTTAGTGATCAACGGCTCCATGTGGGGATTGGCACGCCTTTCTGTGGGTCCTGAAGCATTATTGTGCTCCGGAGGTGTGATACGATCCGAATTGGCTTGTGTCGCGCTTTGAGGGCCGTGCGCCGAAGTAGACAATGACTCAATCCCCAAGAAACTGGCGTGGGGAACCCACGAGGAAGGTGAATGAAAACACAGTTTCCAGTACCCCTCATCCTCATGGCAACCTACGAAGATAGGCGCAGCGTACAAAGCCGTGGGTCCAGGGAGCGATGCTCCCTGGTGGGTGCAGGGCAAAGCCCTGCCAGGGGGACGTGGGGACGGAGTCCCCAGCGAGGTTATCCAGACGCCGAGTGTAACGAGAGGCGGTTCGACGGAGGAGGCCCCGGACAGGATCCCCTGGGCAACTGCTCGGGATCCGGAGGTTGGTCCGCAAGAGTATCTACGGAAGGTGGGACACCCGGCGAAACAAAAGCGAAACCGCGAAGCGTACATAATTGTGGGTCCAGGGAGCGATGCTCCCTGGTGGGTGCAGGGCGAAGCCCTGCCAGGTGCGCAAGGACAGAGTCCTCGCAAGGAAACGCGAAATCGCCCCCAGCGAGTTGTGACCGCCTCGCCTTGGGTCGAGGTCGATACCTCTCGGTACCGAGCGACAGCGAGAGCCGCCGGAGGCGCCACCGATGACCGCCCCCCAGTTTCCCATCGTAGCTTCCTCTTCCAGTGTCGCGGGAAGACATACGATTCTCGGTGCCCTTGTGAATCTTCTGGGCCTTCTGGCAAGGCTCGGGCGGTTGATCTTTTGGATCGCCGCCATGCGGCTGTACGGAGCGGAACGGGTCGGGGATTTTGCCGTCGCCTTCGGCCTCCTAGAGCTGATTCGTCAGTTTTCCTCCTCTGGAGTCGCGGACGCGGTTGTTCTCTTTCTCTCCAGGGACATCGGTCGGGAAGAACAAGGCGTGGAGCGAATGGAAGCAGCCTTATCGACAGCAATTTGGCTTGTGCTCCTTGTTGGTGGGCTGGTCATCGTGGTGGTTTTTCTTGGGGGAGGTGCTTGGGCTGCGAGATTCACTCTTCGGCCCGTTTTGGTAGAGTGGGCGCCGATTCTGGTAGGTGCCGTCCCGTTGCTGGCACTGGCCGAGCTCTTCGTCGCCGCGACCCGAGCCCACATGATCATGAAATGGCATGCCCTGGTCCTTGGGGGCTTACAGCCTGGGTTGCTGTTGTTCTTTGCCGGATCTTTCTATCTCCTAGGGGTCGTCGGAAACGGCCTGGCATGGGCGTGGCTCATGAGCGCGCTGGGAACAGCTATCGTGGCGGGAGTTGTTTTCACTCGCCACTTCGACAAAAAGATTCTTGTCCGCGCGATACGTAGGCCAAGGCTGCACCGGCCAATGCTTCAATTCGTGCTTCCACAGAATCTCAACATGACGTTCAATTATTTCGCGACGAACCTTGATCTGTTGCTCTTGGGAGTCTTTGGGTTGGCGTCGGATCGAATCGCTTTTTACGCTGCCGGGGTGCAGATAACCAAGAACCTCCGAAGCGTCAAGGTGGCTTTTGGTTCCAGCTTCGGTCCGGTGATCGCTCGGTACCACGTCGATGGAAGAACGTCCGAGCTCAGCGATCTCTATGGGAAGCTCTCAAGCCTCGCGCTGTCAGGTATTCTGCCCATCGTCCTGTCGGTGGCGATCCTCCGTTCCGAGTTCTTTGCGCTTTTCGACCCCGCATTTGCCGTGGGCAACAGTTTTGTTTTCTATTTGCTGGCGCTTCCGGTATTGTCTTGTGCCGTGGGGCTTTCCGGAAACCTTATCGTCATGACCGGTCACGTGAGGTGGAACCTATTGAACAGTGTCGTTGGAGCCTTGGCGAATATTGGACTCAACGTCTGGCTTATTCCTCTCCACGGACTTTGGGGTGCTGCCATCGCGACACTTTTGGCAGGCCTCCTCGTCCAGGGCCTCCAGGTGTATGAGGCGATGTCTTTACTTCGAGTTTCCACCAAGGCGTCCCCTAGATTCCGCCCGCTGTCCGCCGTGGTTCCGTCTGCGGTCCTGGCCTTGGTATTGGATTCGTTCCTTGTGGGGGCTTTGCCTAGGCTTCTCTTTGCCTTCAGCGCTGTAGCCCTCTATGGGGTCTTACTCTTCGCCTTCGCCTTGGAACCGGCGATGAAGGAGGATCTTCGGATCCGTTGGCGCAGGTGGGTCAACAGAAAAACCGTTGGGCATCCACGCAAGGCGGGACAGAACAGGAAAAAAAAGGAAAATGTGAAGCGTACAAAAAATGTGGGTCCAGGGAGCTAGCTCCCTGGTGGGTGCGGGGCGAAGCCCTGCCAGGGGACCGGGGACGGAGTCCCCGGACC
>JAJRTK010000244.1 GCA_024278345.1 bacterium
ATAGACTACTTCAGGGATTCAGGAGGAGGCGCCACCGTTTCAGGCGGGGAGCCCATGCTCCATGTCCGTTTCCTCCGGCTCTTTCTCCCGGAGCTCGCCAGCCGCGGCATCGGCGTCAACCTGGAGACTTGTGGTCTCTTCCGGTGGCCTGACATCCAAGATCTCCTGCCTTACCTGAATCTTGTTTATTTCGATCTCAAGCATCTTGATTCCGGCGATCACCAGCGGCTTACCGGGAAGGAGAATAATGGGATCTTGGAAAATTTTCGGCGGCTTTCCAAGATTTTTCCGCACCTTCAGGCAAGAATGCCCATCGTTCCCGGAATGAACGACGCACCAGCGCAGATCGTCAAGATCGCGAGGTTTTTGCGGAGTTGCCACCAAAAGACAATTCACTGCTTGCCCTACCACAACTATGGTGAAGCCAAGTTGCCCCGCATCGGCTCTACCCTGAAACCGCTGGAGTTGGCAAGCGCGACCCCCGAAGAGATGGGGCGAGTGGAGCGTCTCTTCCAGAAGGAGGAAATCCATGCCATCGTCTACGATTGATCTATCGCGCGGAGCTTCCCCCACCGCGGACTTCCCAAAAGGGGAGAAGACGGGAGATCATCACGGTTCCCGTGGGCGGCTCGCCAGGCTCAAATCCGCCGTCCAGTCCGCTCGGCCGGGGATCTGCCCGGAACGGGCGCTACTCTGGACCGAGTGGTATCGAGACCGGAAGAATCGGGCCAAGCCACCCCTGATCCAGATCGCCTTGGCGCTCCGGCACGTCCTGCTCAACAAGACCACCGAGATCTACCCCGATGAGATCATCGTCGGAAATTTTTCTTCCAGGCGTGTGGGTGGCTCCCTCTACCCGGAGCTTCACGGCCTTGTGGTCATGGAAGATCTCCTGCGCTTTTCCACGCGCCGGACCAATCCACTGGAGCTCCGGCGCGTAGAGGCGTGGAAACTCCTCAAGACCGTTCCCTTCTGGCTTTTTCGTTTTCTGGCGATCCGGGCACATCCTACTCTCCGAGAAACACTGCGTTTCCTGGTGGGACAGCTCCGCTGCACTGATTACCTGATCAACGAATCCGCCGGTATCGCTCACCTTGCTCCTGACTATGCCAAGCTCGTGAGGCTCGGGACCGAGGGAATTGTCGCCGAAGCCATGGAGCGATCAAAGGCGTCGGCGGACGATGGTGCAAGGACTTTTTACGAGGCGGTTGCCATCGCTGGAGAGAGCCTTGCCAGCTTCGGGGAAAGATATGCTGACCTGGCCCGGAACCGTGCGAAACAGGAAAGCGATCCGCGGGTTCGCCGCGACCTTGAGGAGATCGCACGGGTTTGTTGTCATGTTCCCAGAAAGGGCGCCCGCACCTTCCGGGAAGCGGTCCAATCCATCTTCTTCGCCCAGGTTGCCATCAACCTTGAAAGCCTGGACAACGCCATCTGCCCCGGGAGGCTGGATCAAATCCTGTGGCCTTATTACCAGCGAGAATGGGCAAACGGGCGCCTGACGCCTCCCCGGGCGAAGGAAATCCTCACCGCCTTTTGCATCAAGATGTCGGAGATCATTCCCGTTTTCTCCCAGCGTCTCACTCGTTTCCACGGCGGGATGTTCAACGGTCAGGTGGTCACCGTGGGCGGCGTGGATGAGGAGGGCCGGGACGCCACCAATGAGTTGACCTACATCTTTTTGGAAATCATGGACGAGCTTCGGATGCGTCAGCCCAATTTCCATGCCAGGATGCACGAGGGTTCGCCAGTTGAATACAGGTCGAAGACAGCCGCTCTTTTGGCCCGCGGCGGCAATTCACCGGCCCTTTACAACGACGACGTGATCGTTCCGGCCCTTTGTGGGCAAGGGTACGAGGTGACGGATGCCAGGAACTATACCGGCGTCGGCTGCGTCGAGCCCGTGGTCCAAGGGAAGAGCTTCGCCTCTACCGATGCGGCACTCTGCAACGTGCCCATCTTGCTTGAACTCGCACTCAACGAAGGAAAGAGATTCGGGGCTTGGCTCCGCTCCGGGGCGAAGACACCGCCAGTTTCCAAGATGACCCGTATGGCCGATATCAAACGGGCTTTTCAGGATCAGCTCCAGCACCGCATCGGGCGGCTCATCAAGGACCTCCACGCCATTGAAAGAGCGAACCGCGCCCTCCATCCCACGCCGCTCACCAGTATGCTCTTGGAGGGTTGCCTGGAGTCCGGTGTCTGCTCCACGGCGGGAGGCGCAAAATACAACTTCTCCGGAATCCAGTGCGTGGGGCCCGTGGATACGGGCGATGCTCTCTATGCCATCCAGCGGGTGGTGTTCGCCGAAAACCGCCTTGGCCTCAAGGAACTCGTGGACCTTTTGAATGACAACCTGAAAGACGAAACCTGGTTTGCGCGTCTTCGGGGGTTGCCAAAATTTGGAAACGATTGCGCGGAAGTTGATGTCTGGACCGCCTGGGTCGTGGATCGGTTTGTGGATGTGTTGGAGGGATACTCCAGTACCCGTGGAGGCAAGTACGTCGCTGGGATCTACTCGGTGACGATTCATCAGCATTTCGGGAGCGTCACCGGAGCCATGGCCCATGGCCGGCAGCGTGGGGCGAGTTTTGCCTCTGGGATGGCCCCTGTCAACGGGATGGACAAGAAAGGGCCAACAGCTCTCTTCAACTCGGCGAACCGATTGAAGTTTCAGCGGATCAGCAATGGCGTCAACTTCAACGTCAAGTTTGATACTCACTGCCTCCGAGGGAACAAGGGCCCCCGGGTTTTGGAGAGCTTGCTTCGCACTTTCTTTCGGCGCGGCGGGATGCAGGTCCAGGTGAACGTCGTCGATCCTGCGGTTCTCCTGGAGGCGCGGGACCATCCGGAGAGATATCCGAACCTCTTGGTTCGAGTCTCGGGTTACTCGGCCTACTTCAATGACTTGACGCCAGAGATGAAAGACGAAATCATACAGAGATCCTGTCTGACAACATAAAAAGACAGGATTTTTCCCTTGACGCACGGGTTATGCCAATCTCCGCGGGCATTTCTGGAGTCCTTTCCTGTTTTGCCCTGGATGCACCGGTGGTGCTCCAGACTTGGGGCGTTGAACGGGAGAGGGGCGAAAATGGCGAACAGCGGGCGACGGACTGCGCCCGATGGGAGCGGAACGCAACAAGGATGCCAGGCGATGAACCGACTCTGGAAATCAGGACTTTTTGTGGCGATGCTCTTATGCGTGGGCTGTGGATCTTCGGTGGAAGGCGCTTCTATCGTCCGGGGTCCTTATTTGCAGCTTGGTACGCCGACGAGCATGGTGGTCCGGTGGCGCACCGATGTTCAGACTTCTTCGAGGGTCGATTACGGTCTTAGCCGGGAGCAACTGGGGCAGACGGTGATCAAGAATGAGTGGGTGACCGAGCACGAGGTTTGGATCACCGGTCTGAAGCCCGGGACGAAATACTATTATGCCGTGGGCGACGGCACGGAAATCCTGGCCGGTGGCGATCTGGAGCATTTTTTCGTCACCTCGCCGCCCGTAGGCCTGCCGACCCCAACGCGGATCTGGCTTTTGGGGGATTCCGGGACGGCCAATGATGACGCTCGGGCGGTTCGGAATGCCTTTCTGGCGAATGGAGGCAGCGGTCCTCCCGACCTATGGATCATGTTGGGGGACAACGCCTATCCCAACGGGACCGACAGCGAATACCAGGCCGCGGTTTTCGACATGTACCCATCGGCTTTGGCGCAGTCGGCGCTTTGGCCTACTTTGGGCAACCACGATGGGCACACCTCCGATTCGGCCACCGAGACGGGACCCTACTACGACAGTTTCAGTCTGCCCGGGGCAGCGCAAGCCGGGGGAATCGCCTCGGGCACCGAAGCCTATTACTCGTTCGATTATGGGGACATCCATTTTGTTTGCCTGGAGAGCTACGAAACCGATCGTTCACCATCCGGTGCGATGTTGACCTGGCTTGAGGAGGATCTTGCTCAGACCGCGCAACGCTGGATCATTGCATTTTGGCACCATCCACCTTACAGCAAGGGTTCGCACAACTCCGACAGTGATACGCGGATGACGGAGATGCGGGAAAACGTGCTCCCGATTCTCGATAGCTACGGAGTTGATCTCGTGCTCTCAGGCCATAGCCATTCGTACGAACGCTCTTTCTTGCTGGACGGGCATTACGGGACTTCCGACACGCTCCAGCCCTCCATGATCCTCGACGGTGGGGATGGGCGCGTCGATGGAGACGGTGCTTATGAGAAGCCCTCTTCAGGGAACGCCGCTATTCGAGAGGGAGCCGTCTACGTCGTTGCGGGGAGCTCGGGAAAGACTGGCGGTGGCTCCTTGAACCACTCGGTGATGTTGACTTCCTTCAGCCTGCTCGGTTCCGGGATCTTGGAAATCGATGGAAATCGCCTGCGGCTGCTTTCCCTCGATGCATCCGGTGTCGTGAGGGATCGGTTCACGATTCTCAAGGGCGCCGATCTGGATGCGCCGCGCTTGGTTTCGGCGACGGCGGACCTTGCCGCGCCCACGGAGGTCACCGTCCGCTTTTCCGAAGAGGTTGGCGTCGCATCCGCGACGAACCCGGGAAACTATTCCCTGAATCCGGCTCTCCCCATTGCGTCCGCAACCCTGGGAGTGGATGGAAAGAGCGTTGTCTTAATGACCACGGAGCTGTCACCGGCGGAAATCTACCAGCTCACGGCACCGGGCGTTCAAGATCTTCAGGGGAACCCCGTGGGGTCGGCTAGTGTCGTGGAGCTCCGGCTTTGGAGTCAGGCCCAGGTTGCCTTTCAAGACGGAGCCGCTCCCGATGCCAGTTATGCGGGGACCCGGGATACTACCCTTCGGGAGAATAAGCCGGACAAGAACGAAGGGGCTTTGGACACGATCTTCATGGATGGCGACGATCCTTTTTTGAGTGGTAAAGATGTTGCGGCCTTGGTCGCATGGGACTTGTCCTCGATCCCGGCCGGTGCTCGAGCCCATGGCGCCTCTATCGCGTTCAATGTCACCAACGGGAGTTCCAAGGTCTACGAAATCTACGCCATGAACCGCCCCTGGAACGAGATGGAGGCTACATGGAACCGATTTGCCACGGGGGCCGGGTGGCAAACTGGCGGTGCCACGGGTCTACTGGATCAGGGTGTGACGCTGTTGGGCACGGTGGAGGCTCCCAATACCGGGCAGATCGTCGTTCCTCTCAATCCCAGAGGCGTCCGGGTGGTCCAGGATTGGATCGATTTTCCAGCGGAGAACCAGGGCTTCGTTTTGCGGAACGGGTCCGCCCGTAACGGTCTCGATCTCAGTTCCAGTGAGGCGTCCGCCGTCGCTCTTCGTCCCAGGCTCGAGCTTCAACTGGCGCTTCCCGGAACAGCGACGGTGGCGGTGCGGTCGCCATCATGAAAGCCCATCGAGATCCGCAAGGAACGCCTCGGCACAGGGGGGGCAGAGGCCGTGGGTGAACTGGGCCCCGGTTCGGTCGCTCACGTAGTGTTCGACGCTGACCCAATCGTCATCTTCGTTACGGATGCTCTTACACTCCGCGCAGATTGGCAAAAATCCTGCCAGCACCTTCGTCAGGGCTTTGTCGAGCCGTTCCTGCAAACAGGCTTGTTCCTTCAGCATATTCTTCCGCTCCGAAAGAGTCGCCGCCAGCAGTAAGGCTGACACGGAGATGGTGGCAAGGAATCCGTGAAGGGAGAGAAGGCTCCACTGGAGCGTCTCCATGGCAAAGGCTCCGCGGCCCATGAATGTGCCCCAGATGGAGATACTGGCCACGATGAAAACCGTGGTCACTGCTCCTCGCGGCCCGAACCGGAGAGTTGCCCAAATGATGAAGGGGAAGACCGTATAGCTCGAAGCTCTCACGGACGGAAAATCCAGGAGCCCGCCGTACACCATGGAACTCGTGATGAGAAGGAGCAGTGTCAGCAAGGCCGCCTCAAAGAAGCGGTAGCTCACAATCTCCCAGAGAGGCCGGACGCTCCAGGTGAGGAGTAGGGGAGTCACGATGAGCATTCCCATTCCGTCCCCCAGCCACCAGCCCCACCAGGCCATGGGGAAGTTTGGGACGGACAGAACTTCCGCCACCCAGAGCCCCATGACCCCGAAGGTGGCGCTGATACCCGCGCTCACCGGTACCGCCAGAACCACGAATCCCAGAACGTCCTGGAGGCGGCCCATCTCCGACCGGAAGTCCACTGCCTTCTTGAGCAGGTAAGCGCCTGTCAGCGACTCCAGCGGATTCCCCACTGCCGTGGCCAAGCAAAAGGTCAAGGAGCTTCCTTCCATGAAATTGGTGAGAAACGCGCCAACGGCCAGAGCCGGCCAGACTCGAGGACCGTAAAGGACGACCGCCGCAAGACCGATGCCTGCGGTCGGCCAGACCAGGGTGACCGATTCTTGGTAGAAGGCCAGGGCCAACCCGATTTGCCCCGCTGCAACATAGAACGCGGCCAACACAACCTGAAGCAGCAGCTCTTCCGGCCAGTTCTTCGGAAAGGTGTTCTGCTCGAGATCGGGAGGCGGTGTTGTCTCTGAGTCCAAAATTTCCGGCCCGGTGGTTTTATCGGGAGAATCAGCCAATGGATTGGCTCCTTTCCTCGCAGTGATCATCGACTTGCCCTGTTTTCGCTTACCTTGTGGAAGTCGGTTGTAGACCGCCTTCAGGGCATCTTTTCCAAGAATCGCTTTTCCTTCTTATGGCCGGCGCACGAGTTCCCCGCCGCCGTCCGCCCGTCATCGCCCGGGATCTACGTCTGTGCCCTAGAAGCGTGCCGCTACCCAGAAGCTGACTTACTATACAATTGCTTTATAAACTATAGTTGTTGCCAAATTGCATGGCAAAGATGGCTCCAGCAATTTCCAATAAGATCACAGGAGAGCTCTTATGGACTTTGACGAAAGTTACCGGACCATTTCTGACGTTTTTGGGAAAAACCCGCCGGAGATTCTTGCGAAACACTGGCCGGTCATCAGCCTTGCCGAACCGGTACTGGATATTGGGGCCGGGCAGGGCCTCGCTTTTTCTGGCCCGCAAGGGGTTCGAGGTGGAAGCTATCGATCCCTCGACGGTGGGAATGGCCGATCTGGCCCGTGTATCAGAGCTAGAGGGATTGCCGATCCAGACATTTGTCTCTGGCTTTGAGGACTGGTGGCCCGAGAGAAGGCCTTATTCGGCAATCCTGGCGTTTGGCATCATTCCGCTGCTCCGGTGGGATGCGATTCATCTATTGGTGGAACGGATCCAGCAGTGGCTCGTTCCCGGGGGATTGATTTTCTTGTCGGCTTTCGTGACGGGCGATGAGGGATTCAAGAGGCACTCTCGGGAGTGCGAAAAGATTGGTCGCAATTCGTTCCTTTTAGGGGGTGGACAGGTTCGGACCTATCTGGAGCCTGGTGAGCTCCGGGGAATGTTGATGGGCTTCGACATTATTTTTTACTGGGAAGGGACGGGCCAGAGGCATCGCCATGGAAAGGGTCCGTTGGAACAGCATTCACAAGTACTGGCTGTGGGTCGTTGGACACCTTTTGGGGCATGAGTCTTGATGGCGGGGCGCTTCATGGGCATGATGACTGTCGATGGTTTTTGACAGCTCCCCGATTCCGCTGGAGACGGTTGTGAAGTAGAAAGCCGGCGATTTGCTGGGTCTCCTCCCAGGACTGGACGGCGCTTCGGAATGTGCTATGTTGCTAGAGTCAGGAAGAGAGGAATCAGGAGGTATAGCCGGTGAAGACGATTGCATTGGAAGGTGGCTTGAAGGACCAATTGGTGGCTGCTCTGACGCGTTCGGAGTTGTTTCATGGAATGGAGCCCGCGCGGGTCACGGAGGTCGTGGGACAGCATGGTTCGTTGGTGCAGTGCGAAGAGGGGGATCTTTTGATCGAAGCGGGCACGCCTGCGGATTCGTTCTATCTCCTGCTTCAGGGGGAGGCGTCGGTTCACGTGACGTCCGGCGGGGAAATGATGGAGGTGGGCCGGTTGAAACCGCCCCAGACTCTGGGCGAGGTGGGGCTGCTGTTGCGCCAGTCACGGACGGCGACGGTCATTGCTGAAGGGCAGGTCGTGGCGCTGAAGATCGATCAGAATGCTTTCCACAACCTGTTTCGCATGTTGCCTTCTTTCGGGACGGCGGTTTCCAAGGGGCTTGCGCTCCGGCTGCGGGATGCCTCGAACCAGATACCGCTTCCGAGGCATGAGGACGGGGAAGGTATTCCGCCGGCGGAGGTTCTTGAGCTGTTGCCTTTGAGTTTTTTGCAGCGGCACCGAATCCTACCTCTTGAGCGGAAAGGGCGGGTGCTGGTCTTGGGATTCGTGGATGATCCCAGTTCTCCCGCCATCCGTGCGGCTCGACAACGATTGCCCGGGATCGAGTTCCGGCCAAGGCGGATCAGCCTTGAGCTTTTCAACCGCGTGATGCAGCGCCAGTCAGGCCTTGGAGAGGCTAAGGATTCTCCTGGCCGTGTGGCCGTGGACGAAGTCAAGCGGAGCTCTCCCAAGCTCGATGCTCTCCTGGCCCGCGTCGTGGAGGAGGGGGCCTCTGACCTCCATTTGTCCGGTGGGCAAAAGCCCAGGTGGCGCATCGATGGCGATATGCAGGAGCTTTCCGACCTGCCTCCCTTTCGGGGCGATGAGATCTTTGAGATGGTCCGCCCCATCATGGGTCCTCGGCACAGCGAAGAGTTTGATGCTACCAGCGACACCGACCTCGCCTACGAGATCCCGGGTCTGGCAAGGTTCCGTGTCAATATCTTCCGCGACCGTGGCGGTGTGGGCGCTGTTTTGCGAAACCTTCCCAGCAAGATTATGAGCTTCGAGGAGCTGGGGCTTCCTCCCATCATCAAAACCTTGTGCGACATTCCCAAGGGACTGATTCTTGTGACGGGTCCCACCGGCTCAGGGAAATCGACGACCCTGGCTTCCATGATGGACTATCTCAACAGGGTCCGTAGTGACCACATTATCACGCTGGAAGACCCGGTGGAGTTTGTTTACAAGAGCGAGAAATGCCTTGTGAACCAAAGAGAAGTCTTCTCTCATACCAGCAGCTTTTCCAGGGCGCTTCGCGCCGCACTGCGCGAAGATCCGGACATCATCCTGGTGGGGGAGATGCGGGATGCCGAAACCATGGGGCTTGCCATAGAGACGGCCAATACTGGCCACTTGGTTTTCGGAACCCTTAATACTTCCAATGCCGTGATGACCGTGGACCGGGTTTTGGGCATGTTCCCTCCGGCCCAGCAGCCGCAAATCCGAGCAACGTTGGCCGACAACCTCAAGGGCGTCATTTCTCAGATGCTCTGTAAGAAGATCAAGGGTGGCCGGGTGGCGGCCATGGAGGTGATGGTTTCCACGGTGGGCATCTCGAACATCATCCGCGAGGCGAAGACCCATCAACTCGAAAATTCCATGGTAACCGGGCAAAAGCTGGGGAATATCCTCCTAAACGACAGCCTCTTGAAACTTATTGAAAAGCGGATCATCAGCAGGAGCGAAGCGCTGGACAAAACTCTCAACAAAGAGGATCTGCAAAAGAAATTCCTCAAGCTCATGCCACCTGGTGGAGCCCAGCCAGGCAACCGTAGGCGACCGTCACGGTAGGAAAACCCACTTGCCTCCGCGCTCCGTTTGGCTTTCAGCCGCGATTTTACGGCAAAAAGTGGATGGCGGGACGCTTGAAGGGCAAAGTTCCCATGAGTTCCTTTGTTTTACACTGTGTTGAGTTCCGCTCCCGGCGGCGGCAGTCCGTCCGCCGCCACTCGCCCATCACCGCCCTTTACCCACGCTCAATGCCCGCAAGGCCTCTCACGACCCAAAAGTGAGTTCCTTTTTGGCCAGGCATTGGGCGATGGTGGCGAAAACTTCGGGGCTAAGGCCCAGGCCCGAGTGGGTTGCCCGGACTTCCAGATGTGCCACGTGAGGATTCCAGGGATCGATGGAGGCCTGCCACGCCACGACGCGGTCCCAGCGGCTATAGATGGAGGTCACCGGTACCCGTAGCGGCGTTTGATTCCGCTTCGCGACGCGGGCTTCCGCGGCGTCCAGGTCGATCCCGCGCCTCTTGTTGGCCGCGGAGAAAGTCGTGTATTTCGCTCCGCCCACCACAGGAGTTCCCAGCGTGATGACTTGAGCAATGGATCCGGGGCGTTGACGCGCCAATTCCCGCGCGAAGACACCTCCAAGGCTCCAACCGATGAGGTGGAGCTTTTGCCCCGACTTGGCACACAGAGCGGTCGCTAAGTCCAAGACCTTGGGGAGCGTGCGTCCCAGGTTTCCCTTGTTGGTGCCAAGACCCCATCCATGGGGCTGGTAACCCAGAAATCGGAGGTAGCCCCGGAGCGGAAGAGTCGTGGCGTCCCCTGTTCCATAGCCGGGAAAGACGAGGACCGGCTGATTCTTTCCTCTTGGCTGGCGCAGGAGGCTCGGCGCGCGGAGAAGGAGCCTGCCAAGTTGATGAAGAGCGCCGAAACCCTCGAAGATGACCATCCGTAGGGAGGGCGGTGGCGGGGGGTGCATGCTGGGTTTTGCTCCTTGCGGCCTACCCCAGGCAGCGGTAGAGGGCGTCTCTTAGAGACTTGTCCCGGGGGTCGTCATACCGGTGGATGCCTAGCTGGTTCATGACATAGGAAAACCCCACGCCGGCGTCGGGATCGGCGAAGGCCTGGGAGCCGCCGGTTCCTCCGAATCCGAAGGAGCGGGTCGAGGATCCGAAGGTAAGGAGGCGGCCCGGTTTGATGAAGCCCAGGGCAAAGCTGATTTCGAAGCCCAGGACAAGATCCCGGTCTCCACGCCTTGGAGGAGTTGCCGGCGCCTGAAGGAGGCTGAGAGTCTCCTTTTTGAGTCCGATCCGTTTGCCGCCGGTGGCGGCTTCGCTATAGGCGGTGGCTAGGGCTCGGGCCGTTCCAATGCCCCCGGCCGAAGGAAGCTCGATAGCCCGCCATTTGGGGCTGTCGATTTGAGCGGCTGCCAGGATCGGGGGGTTAGAAAAGCTCTGCCGGACAAGGGACCAAGGCCATGCGCCGCTAAGCATAGTCCGGAGTGGCAGGCCCCGAGGGTGGAACAAGAAAGGCAGAAGGCCGGGTGAACGAATTTTTGCCAGTCGGTCTTGGGGAAAATCATTCGGAAGCTTGATGTGGAAATCGAGGTCTAACGGCTTGGCGATTTCTTCGCGGAAGAACTGGCTCAACGTGCGTTTCTTGGGATCGACGCGGCGCAGAATGGCGTTTTCGTACCAGCCAAGGGAGAGGGCATGGTAGCCGTGGTAGTCTCCGGGAGTCCAGGCCGGTGCCTGCCGGGCGATAATCGGCTCGATTCGGTTCGGTTCGGCCACGGTCTCTTGATCGAGGCGCTGGCCGATTTTGGAGAGTCCCGCCTGTTGGGAAAGAAGTTGGCGCACGGTGATGGCTTCTTTGCCGCCCTGGGCGAACTCTGGCCAGTAATCGGCTACGGGGCGGTCGTAGTCGAGCCAGCCCCTGGAGTGGGCAAGAGCCAGCGCGAGAGCACACATTCCCTTGGTGGTGGAATAGACCAGGACCGCGGTGTCTCGTTCCCAGAGATCGCCGGTTTTTGCGTCACGGACTCCTCCCCAAAGATCGACGACGGTCTTGCCCTGGAGCACGACGCAGCAGGCCGCGCCCAGTTCTCCTCGTTCGGTGAAGTTCCGGCTGAATTCCTCCCGAACCTCCTCGAATCCAGGCGCGACGAATCCATCCACTGGCGGTTTCGGCTTCATTGGGGCTTTCCTTGGCTCACGCCAGGTCTGCCGTCACGCTTCCGGCCCATCGATGGACCTGGCGTTCGAGAAGATCGAGGGGCAGTGCGCCGTTTTCCAAGACGCAACGGTGGAAGGCCTTGAGGTTGAAGCGGTTCCCAAGTTTGGCTTCCGCTCGGCGGCGGAGCATGAGGATACGCATTTGGCCGACCTTGTAGGCAAGGGCCTG
>JAJRTK010000245.1 GCA_024278345.1 bacterium
ACTCCTTCTTTTGACGGTATTCGAAATGCGGAGTGGCGGCCAGACTGTCGCGGATCTCGATGATCTCTGGCACGATTTGGCGCTTTTTTATCTGGGGATCGAAACTGACCGTACAGCTCACACCTGGGCTAAGATCCCGCTTTTTCGCCGAAGCCCGGGATACACCCAGAACTACGTTCTAGCCGAGCTCATTGCAGGCCAGCTCTTTCGTCATTATTCTCGTGCCCTGGGGTCGTTGGTGGGAAACGGTTCTTTTGCCGGCCGCCTCAAGAGAGATATTTTTCGTCACGGGGCTCGATATCCCTGGCCGCGCCTCTTGATCAAGGTGACGGGTCGACCGCTGACGTCGGAAAGCTATTTGCGCTGGCTCCGTTCCCTGTTTCAGGATGATATGGCCGGAGATTAGCTCGGAACTCTCATAAAAGCGTGCCGCCAACAGATTTCCCGAATGAGGCAAACCAGAAGCGGCCGGAGCGGGCTTTGGCCGCTTTGAACAGAGCCACCCACAGACCCGTTGACGAATGCCCTCCCCTTGCCTTTTCGGTGGTCCCGGGGACGAACGAATTCATCACTGGACGGAGCGGCTTTCATGGTTGTCTGTGGGAGCGGCTCTACTGGACTACCGCGTCGCCCAATGCTGGAATCCGTAAGTTGTCCATGCTATTCCAGAGAGTCGAGCCGTCATTGAATCTTGAATCATGCAAATGAGGCCTGACTTTCGCCGATCCCAGGGATTTTTCGAGCCCGGTGGCAGGGAAACACAAGTTATGGTGCAAAAGCTAAGGATAGCTGTTGTCGGAGACGTTCATGGAGCTTGGGCTGGCGTGGCTCGCGTGCGCAAGCGTCTGGAAGACAAGCCCCCGGATTTCGTGGTCCTTGTCGGCGATATAGGGAGCGATATCTTGTGGCCTCCCCCAAGAAATGGTTCCAGCCGAGTCGCCCGTTGGCGTCGATCCGTGGAACGTGTGCTGGGGGTTTTCGAGGGGGTTTCCTCGCCCGTTGTCTTGGTTCCGGGCAACCATGACCGACCCGATCTTTCTCCGCTGTGCGGTGCGGTCAACCTTGACGGGCGTGTCCTGGATCTAGCCGGGCTCCGCGTTTTTGGGTTCGGAGGGGCCGGACCGGCTTACTTCGGGCTAGCCTACGAATGGCGAGAGCTCGACGCACAGGCTAAGATCGACCAATGCCTGGCCCGCACGGAGTCACTGGACCTCTGCGTTTCTCATGCACCGCCTCGCGACTGCCAAGTCGATTGCTTATGGACCGGCACTCCGGTGGGATCCTGGGCGCTGCGGGGTTTGGTGGAGCGGTTCGCCCCTCGCCTCTTTCTTTGTGGCCACATTCACGAATCGGTGGGGCACGGCTGGATCGGCGACACGTTGGTGATCAACGCAGGTCGGCTTCTCTGGGCCGATTACACGGCCATCGGCCGGCCCCGGAAGGGAGCGAGGGTAAGCCTTCAATACTATCTTGTCGGTTGGGAAGAGGGTCGAGTGTCGAGGTTGGAGCGAATTCGGTTTCCCTGTACCGGTTCCACTGCGTCCACGGAGCATCTTGTCTGGACGCCGGAGGATCGTTTTGGCGTCGCCACCGATGCCCTTGCCTTTCGGGGCGCAACGGGAGGGGAAGACTCTTGAATCCGGTTTCACCGGTGTCTGGCGGGTCCGCTTCTCCCGCACGGCGGACTTCCATCGCTCTGGTGGTGCCCTGCTATAACGAGGAGCTCCGCCTTGATCCGGAGCAGTTTGCGGCCTTTTTTCCTCCGGGGCTTGATCTGCGCTTCTTGTTTGTCAACGACGGTAGCATGGACCAGACCCTGGAGAAGCTCAAGAAGATTCGGGAAAACACCAAGTCCACCGTAGAGATTCTCGATCTTCCAAAGAACCGCGGGAAGGCGGAAGCGGTGCGCCTGGGCATGATTACCGCGCTGGAAAGCCCCATCGATCTCGTGGGATTTTGGGATGCCGATCTAGCGACGGACTTGGAAGAGATCCACGATTTTTGTCGGCTGTTCCAAGACGAAAGAGTAGAAGTCGTCTTGGGATCTAGGGTCAAGCTTTTGGGCCGCCACATCGAACGCCGTGCCTGGCGCCACTACATCGGTCGCTTCTTTGCCACGGCCATTTCCATGACCCTTTCCTTGCCAGTCTATGACACCCAGTGCGGAGCAAAGCTGTTCCGGGCGGACGAACATCTTCTGGATGTGCTCTCCACCCCTTTTCTGGCTGGCTGGATGTTCGATGTGGAGATCCTGGCACGGTACATTTCCCTCTTCGCCGGGAAAGGGGAAAATGCCGCAAAGCATTTCGTTGAGCTACCCATCAACCGGTGGCGGGATGTGGCCGGCTCAAAAGTGACTTTCCTTGACGGTCTCCGGGCAATGGCAGATCTCTTGCGAATCCGCCGCCATTACATCCGCCCTCTTTGCCGGGCGAACCTCTGGCCCTGGCCCGTTGAGCTTTCCGGTGAAGAGCGGCGCCCCGATGAGCCAAGACGGGGTCGCTGACCCACAGGCGATGCTCTCAAGGAGGGCCGCTCACTTCTTGAGTCCCGGCTCGTCGGTCTCCGGCCCGTAACGCACACTTTTCCGGGAAGCTCCGACCGCGGCCCGACATGCGGCAAAAGCGGAAGCTCACTCGTGAAGGGTACGCTGGAAAACTAGCTCACCGCCGCCAGGGACCTTCACTTTGAATTTGTGAGACTTGCCGGCCTTGCGGAGGGTCAGCTCCGGATCGACGCCTGAGGGAACCCGAACCCTCAGGGGAGTTGTTCCCAGTTCCCTCCTTGTTCCCGTCATCGGGTTGCGAACTGTCGCCACCACCGAAACCGGAAGCCGAATGTCGAGCCAGCC
>JAJRTK010000246.1 GCA_024278345.1 bacterium
CTGTCGGATACAGACCGGAGTGTGCATGTCTGGAAAGGACTTTCACCTTCCTGTCCGAATGTGCTTTCAGGCGTACGTCCAGGGAGCGAGCTCCCTGGTGGGTGCAGGGCAAAGTCCTGCCAGGGGACGGGGGACAGCGTCCCCGGACGATCTTCGAGTCACGCAAACGTGACCCGCCGAGCGGAGCGCGGCGCTGACCGATGGCAAGTTTTTTTCCGCGACCCATTGTCCCGCTTTGCGTGGATACCCTAAGCCGCACGCCCGGGCGAGTCGCTGGTGAGGAAGTGGCAGATCGCGGGAGGTTGGTGTACCCTTGGGAGAGGAGGAATCCGATGGGAGCAAAGACGATCTGCCGGACTGGGGTTTGGGGACCCGCCATTGGGCGTTGGGTGGGCTTCCTTTTTCTGTTGATGGCGCTGTCGGTCAAGGCTGGAGATTCGGTCGGCCTCAAGCTCTACGTGTTGGAGGGGGATGCGGCGCTCCGCGCCGAACCCGGACTCTCCGCTGAAATGCTTGACCTCCTGAAATATGGTGCGGTGCTTCGCCAGATCAACCAGCGTGGCCGATGGTTTCAAGTTGAAACAGCGGCTGGGCTTCGCGGGTGGCTGGTCGCCTCTTCCGTGGGAGAGCGATCCCCCGTGCTTCCGGCCGGGTATGGCAAGGTGAAGTGGGGCCAGAGTCGCCAGGAAGTTCAGGCGGCCACCGGTGCCACGGATCGAGCCGGGCGGTTGGTAAAAAGCCTCGGCGCCGGCACCGTTGAGGCCATCGCCTACAATTTCCACGAGGACCGCCTCTTCTACGTGGAGATCCGCTACCGCCTCCCGTCGGCGGTGGGCTTTTCTCAGGTGGTGGAGCGTGCCAGGACCCGGTTTGGTGAGCCTCATGGCTCCAACAGCCAAAAGTGGTTGGCTCCGGCCACCGATTCAGGGGAAGAGACCTGGATGGAGATGTCGGCTGTCTACTGGGAAACTGGTGTCACCGGGTTTGCCATCGTCTCCTACTCGCCCCTCTACGACGAGGGAGAATCGGAGGTCCGGTGTGAATACTGGTCGGGGGCGATTGTTGCGGAGTTCGGCCTGGGCAAGCCCAACAACCTGCTTCAAGATCTGGATTTTTGACCCATCGGGGTTTCTGGGCTTCGGTTCCACGAAATGTGCAACGAGGGGGCAGGTCCTCGGTTTCTCGGTGGCCGCTTTGGCGGCTCTTGCAATTCTCTGGATACTGGTTTCGGTGGTCGCGGAGTTTTTGCCGCTCAGGCAATGATCTCAGCGGTGAGCTCGGAGACGAAATAGCCTCGCTGCTCCAGTCTTCGCCGAAGCCGGGGAAAACTGGTCTCCAGGCTCTCTTTAGAGCTGCGCCTCCGGCAGCCGAACTTGGCTCCCACCCACCGTTTTTTTTGCCGGATCTTGATCTTGAGGCCGCCCAGAACTTCGTTCTTGATCTCCACCAGCATTTCGTTTTCCCCTTGGCGGTTGGTTCCCGCAAGCATGAGGTCGGCCATCCGGTCCAGCCGGCTGTCCAGGATCTCCGGCGCGATGGAGGGTGGCGGGAGATCGGCCTCCAGCCGTGGGCGGCGGAGCTGGGCTCCCGATGATCCGAATCCGAGGCGAGTGGGGGCTCCCAGGTTCCCCGCCCGTTGCGTCGGGGCCTTGGGCAACTCCGCGGACTCCGATTCCGGGGCCGGCTTCGGTGGGCCTCCGGTTCCGGGAACTCCCGGATAGACTTGGATCCCAAGCTCCTCCACGAGGCTGTTTTCCTCTTCGATGGAGGGTTCCCCGATTTCCGCCGCCAGTTCGAGGTAGCGCCGGAAGCCCAGATCGAGCCCCTTGCTCATCGGCGTCGGCTCCCGGTTTCCCCAAATCAGGGAAAAGCGCCGGTTGTCGTAGATCTCATCTCCATCCTCATCCAGCGGGAAGGGGTCGAACCGCGCCATGAGATCGTGGCAGAGATCAGCGGGCGAGATGGAGCCTAGGCGGAGATCCGCATAGGCGGCTTCCGCCGCCGTCGCCAGGAATCCCCCAAGGGTTGTCCAGTCCTGGCCCACCAGGTTGAAGCATCGGCCCATGGCATCTGGCAGGCGGAAGATCCCGACTACAGCCTTCATCCAGTCGTCCACGAAGAGCGGCTGAAAAACATCTTCCAGAGACCGTGGACAGAGGATTCCCCGGCCAAAGAGCAACCGGTCGAACAGATAGGCCTCCACTCCGTCGCCCTCTCCATAAACAGGCGACTGCCGCAAGACCGTCACCGGAAGCTCATCCGAAGCCATGATGGACAGCAGGTAGAGCTCCACCGCGATGAGATCTTCCGGCTCTTGCCCCAGTGGCGCCGTTTCGGAGACGGGCGGCTCCAAATCCGGGGTGTACACCGCCGTGGAGGAACAGTAGATATAGTGGTCGATCTGGCCGGCGTGGAGCCGCCTCAACAGCTCGATACTCTCCGGCCGGAATGCCCCCAGGTCCACCACCACGGAGTAGGGGCTTTGGCGGAACCAGGGCTCCAATTCACCCGCCAGAAGCTGCCTCGCTCCAATAAGTTCCACGCCGGGGAAACGGGAGGACGGGAAGGGAATGGGACTCAGAACGCCCACCTTGAACCCTAGGTCCAGAAGAAAACGGGTCAAGAGCCGTGACCGCCCATTGTCCTCAGCGGTGATCAGCAGAACCGACGTTCCATCCATGGCACTCTCGTTATTCAGAAGACTTCGGTGGTGATTCCGGGTATGCACCTAAGCCGGGACACACGACAAAACCAGAAAAAGACGCCCAGGCGTACAAAAATGTGGGCTGGGGTCCCGTTGCCCTTCGTTGCAACGGGAAGATGAGCTAGCTCCCTGCCCACTCATTCCGTAATGGTGGAAATCGTTGATTTTTTTCTTCACGCGGCTTCGTCGTCACCCCGTTCATGATCGAGTAGTTTGAGGATTGGCATGAGATTGGACGCCTTGGAATAGTTTATTTC
>JAJRTK010000247.1 GCA_024278345.1 bacterium
ATCCAGGCTGGCCGTTACCAGGAGCCGACCCTGCAGGCCATAATGAATCGAATCGACCTTATCCGCATGCCCCACAAAGGAAATGGCGCTGGCATCCAAATCTAGAGGCCGCACCGCCAGCGACACCAAAAAGCGCGTCGATACCGAGCCGAGGTTCTTGTGGTAAACCTCGTTCAGATAAGCCATGGCCCGCCTTGGCCGATGGCGCAAGATCTCCTGGCGACCCTGTTCCTCATACAGGCGGAGAACCTGGTTCACTGCAATGCGCCGCTGCCCCTCCGCACGTGCGGCAAGCCACTCCGCCTCCTTTCGTTGCTGGTTCACTGTGTAAATGTACTTGAAAAGCCCAGTGAGCCCCACCAGAACGAAAAAGGCCACCAAATTCGCCACCAACCGCCGGCGGCGGTAACCAAGCTGGAGCCGCCGCGCCACCGAGGGCCGACGATACTCGATGGGCTCATCGTTCAAAAAATGCCGCAAATCCCGGGCAAGCGCCGCCATGGTCGGGTACCGATCCGCCACGTCGATCTGGAGTCCTCCCATCAAGATCGTCTCTAGCTCCCACGGGATCTCCCGGGCCAAGCTCCGAGGCGTCGCCGGAAGCTCACCGTGGACGCGGCGCATGTTGGCCTGCTCCATTGACGCCGAGTCGTGGCGGTACAGGCGAACCCGCGTCACAAGCTCGTAATAGGTGGCGCAAAGAGAATAAACATCCGTCGGCGGGCCCACCGCCACTTCTCCCCCCATCCCCGACCGCGTCTGCTCGGGCGACATGTAGCCCGGCGTCCCCAGAACCTGCCCGGTGCTGGTGAGCAAGGTATGGGACTCGTTCTGGTCCCGGGCAACGCCAAAATCCATGAGCTTCACTTCGCCATCTTCATCGACCATGAGGTTGCTCGGCTTGACATCCCGGTGGATCAGGGAGCGACCATGTACCGCCGTCAGAGCCTCGGCCGCCTGGGCAAACCACTCCGCCGCCTCTCGCACGGAGGGAGCCAGCTCCGCCGACATTTGGCTCTTGTCACAGATGTCCTTCAGCGTGCGCCCCTCGATCCATTCCATGGCAATATAGCTCTTGATGGGGGCGCCCTTGGAGAAGATCTTGGACCACCGCTGCTGCGACAACTCCTCCACGAACTGTTGGGGGATGGACCACCGCTCCTCGCCATAGCCGTAGACCCGAACAATGTTCGGGTGATTGAACTGCGCCAGGTAAGAAGCCTCCTGGCGGAACCGCTTTTCGATCTCGTGAGGCATTCCGTCCCGCAAAATCTTGACAGCCACCCTCCGCCCGGTGCTGAGCTGGACTCCTTGATGCACCGTCGCAAAGCCACCCTCGCCCAAAGGCTCGCCGATGAGGTAGTCCCCCATGACGATGCCTCGTATCCGCCGGAGCGCCGCTTCCCGAAGCCGTCTGTCCAGCGGGCTCTCCTCGTCGATGGGTTTTGCCGCCGATTTCTGGCCTGGCGGAAGCCGCGTGTAATCCGCCTCAGTGGAATCCGCGGGCGCCGTTGGCGGAGCTGCCGGCGAACTGGTGGGATCGGGACCCAGCGCGGTCCAGACAAACGCTTTCCGCGGCGGGACCTTCAACGAGGCGGGCGTCCGCCGATCCCACAAACTCGTCACTACCCGGCAGGGCTCTTCCGCGCCGTGAAACTCTACCAGTGGCCGCAATAACCTCTGAGCCGCTTCCCATTCCGCCACAGCCAGCTCATCGCCAAAGAGCGCCTCAAGATTAAAATGGCTCGTCACTACCAAGAGCTGCCCGACGGTGGTGATCTTTTCTTCCGGCTCGGGCAACACCTTAAGAAACGGCTCTAACGTTTCAAGACTTTCGGCGGCCAACTCCTGGTCCCAGAGGCCAAGAAACCGCCGGATCAGAACCGACTTCTCCAACGCCTCTTTCTCTTCCGGGCTCCCCACGTGCTGGATACGGCCAATGGCGGCTCGAAAATCGGCCAGGAACCGCGCACAGGCCTCCAAGTTCCCGCTCGATTCCGCGTCCAGAGCACAGCTCAGCTCTACCGACTGGATGACCAATTGCTCCCAATGAGCAAGGGCTGCCAGGGCCATCTCTCGGACGTCGGTCTCCAACAAGAGCAACGCACGCTGAACAAAGGATTCAGGTTCGATGACCGCTCCCAATAGAGCCTCATACCGATTCGCGTACATTCCTTCCCTCGAACTTCCTTCACCCCTTCATACAATATCTTACCGCATCTGGGCAGTTCGAGGCCAAGTTGGCAGGATCACCTTCAGAAGACGGATCATGCTCCGTGGCCCATGGAAAGGGGAGTGGCGGCGGGCGGGGGGAACTCGCGCCGAAGGCGTGGGTCATGCCGACGCGAGGGGACCCAACCAATGAAAGACAAGCAATTCCATCGATTCATGCTCTGTAGGCGGAAGGCAACGGGTTGTCTAGTCTAAGTCCATGACTGCCTCGAAGGCTCGTGAGAAACTCACCACTCTGCGGATCAGGGCATTGTACCGCGAGTGAGCCCCGCGAGGTTCCGCCTCCCAGAGAAGCCGATAGAGCCGCATCTCAGGTCTGTTGATTTCCTTGATATAGGCAGGAAGACGGAAACCCAGGCCACGCAACCGCGGCGCGGCAGTGGCGACAAGCAGGGCAGAGGAAGTCTGCTTCTTGGCCTGGAGGTCCAGGATTCCCTGCTCCACAAGATCGGCCCCGGGCAAGTTTTTGTCGATCTTCATCTGTCCCATGGCTTTTCCCGCATCTGGCCAAGGTTTCGGTTGACCTCCGTCACCCGCCGTCGAAGGAGCGCGAAATCTGTCGCTGAATAACGCCCGAATTCCCGCTCCACGGCATCCAGCAATTCCAAGAGTCGCTCAGGCCTCACGAAAGCCTCTTGCCGATCTGCGCCGTGAAGCGCCTCACGGCAGAAGGCTCAACTTCGTTACGCATCGCCTCACCTTCACATTTCCACGACTGAAGCCGGGCACAAGGTTTTCCGGATCGGGACCTATCAAATTGTCGTGTTTTTGCTTTACAATTTTCTTCGCCGAAACGGTGGCACCGGCATCTTGCCGGTGTAGCGCCCTCCGGGCTGCACGGAGCCGGGAAGGAGGCCCGCCCCAGCGGTGAAGTTGTCAACCGG
>JAJRTK010000248.1 GCA_024278345.1 bacterium
ATGGTCAACCTGCTGAAAATGGCTCTTCGAAACCTGGCACGGCATCGTCGGCGAACCCTGTTGACCGCTCTCGCTATCGTCTTCGGTACCTCCCTCTCCACCCTGAGCTACGGCATCGCCTTCGGCGCCTATAGGGACATGATCGACATGATGACCCGCATGATGCCAGGGCATGTCGAGATCATGGTCTCCGGCTATCTCGACGAGCCCATGCTGGAGAAATCGTTCGACCAGGACGATAAAATCCTGGCGCGCCTAGCTTCTTTACCCGGTTTCGAGGCCGGGGCCGTACGCGTCCTCTCCGAGGGCCTTTCTTCCGTGGAAGAGAAGGGAACCTCCAGCGGAGTCGTGATTTTTGGCGTCGATCCCCAAAGCGAAGTGAAGGCGTTTTCCCTGGGCAAACGGCTCGTCGAGGGCCAAATCCTGGATTTCGAGCCAAAGAAAGAGATACTCCTGGGAACGGGATTGGCCAGACAATTGGAAGTCGGCGTTGGCGGAGAGGTTGTGCTCCAGGTTCTGGCAGACGACGGCCTTCCGGGATTCGATCTCTACACCGTGAAGGGCCTGGTGGAGCTGGGATCTCCAGAGATCGACCGAACCCTCTGCCTACTCCACATAGGGGACGCACGCGACCTCCTGGCCCTGGACCGTCGATCCCACCAGATCGCCATCGTCCTGGACGACCTAGGCAAGCTCGATTCTTTTAGGAAGCAGGCCAGACAGGCCTTGTCCGGGGAAACGGATCTAGAGGTCGTCTCCTGGAACCAGGTCATGCCCGAGCTGGCGGCGACGATCCAGGCCGACCGCTCAGGGCTCTACGTCATGATCGCCATCATCGTCTTAGTGGTTGCCCTGGTCACCCTGAACACCACGCTCATGAGTGTTCTGGAGCGGACCCGAGAGTTCGGGATCCTCAAAGCCATCGGCACCCGTCCTGGCCAACTCATGAAACTCATCCTCCTGGAGTCACTGCTCTTGTCAGGTTTGGCAGCCGCCCTCGGGGTGGGGCTGGGAAGCTTGGGGAACGCCCTGCTCTCCCAATGGGGGATCCCGTTGGGCAGCTACGCCATGGATTTTGGGGGCGCCAGGCTCGATCAGCTCAGAGGCCTCGTCACGGCGGAGTCAATCCTGGTTCCGGGAGGAGCCGTGGTCCTCACCGCTATCCTGGTGGCCCTGCCCCCAGCGTTCCGAGCCGCAAGAATCCTCCCGGCCCGGGCCTTCAGACAACATTGATGCCAGGTGCTCCAAAAAAAAGAGGCCGCGGCCACTCGCCCCATGCACTAACCCCAAGGGAAACTAGCCCATGACGATGCTATTTAGGATGGCCTGGCGCAACCTCTTCCGCAACACGCGGCGGACGTTCATCACGGGGTCCGCCATCGGCCTTGGCCTCGCTGCCGTCCTCGTGACCCTGGCCGTGGGTGAAGGGTTTCGGGATTATATGGTGGAGAGCGCCACCGACGTTACCTTGGGCCACGCACAACTCCACCGGGTCGGATACCGGAAGAGCCTTTCAGCCAAGCTGGTGATCCCCGACTCGGAGCGCTGGCTGAAGAAACTCGAAGATCGACCTGAAATCGAGGCGGTTAGCCCGCGATCCCGATCCTATGGCTTGTTGGCCCGAAGCACGTGGTCAGCGCTCGTCCAGATCCAGGGTGTCCGGGCCGAAGCCGAAAAACAGGTGACGCGGCTCCACGAAAAGATCCTGGAGGGGCGCTATCTGAGCGGCAAGCCACGGGAGCTTGTCATCGGGACGAGGCTGGCCAAAAAGCTTCGCGCATCCGTGGGAGACAAGGTCGTGCTGACCATCGCCGAGGCGTTTTCCGGGGAGCAGACCCAGACACTCTTACGGGTGGCGGGCATTTTCCACACGGGAGATCGGGCGCTCGATTCGGGGCTGGCTCTTGTGAATGCCCCGGATGCTGACCGCGCGCTGGGACTGGGCGGGATGTTCCATGAGATAGCGGTTCGTTTCAAACGTGCCTCTACGGCGACCAACCAGGAACTTTCACTGTGGCCTCAGTTTTCCGATGATCGAGTTGAGCTCCTTTCCTGGACTCAGCTTGCGCCCATGATCTCAAAGAGCCTGGAGCTCTACGGCGTGATGATGTTGCTCATCGGCCTGTTCACCTTCGGCATCATCGGGATGGGGATCTTGAATACCCTTCTCATGGGCATTTTCGAAAGAACCTGGGAGTTCGGAGTCCTCCGCTCTCTGGGGACTTCTCCGCGCAGAATCGGAGGGCTCATCATCCTCGAAACCGCATGCCTCGCCATGGTCGCCCTGCTCATCGGCTCTATCATCGGCGGATTGCTCTGTTATTATTTCGCGGTCTGGGGGATCGATTATGCGGGAATCTCCGTGGGCAGTGTCGTGATGGAGAATCGAAGGATGTACGCCGTCTGGAGCTGGCCGTCCATGCTGAAGGCCCTGGTCGTCGTCTACGTCATGACACTTCTTTTTTCCGTCTATCCCGCACGCCGGGCCGCCAGGATCATCCCGGCAGAGGCTCTGCGAGCGCCAACCTAGCGAGGGCCTTGGTCATCGTTTCGGCCACCAGAAGAAAAAATACAAAAATGTGGGTCCAAGGAGCTGGCTCCCTGGCGTGGGTCTGGGAGCGGCGCTCCCAGCGGAGGTCCGGAGGCGGAGCCTCCGCCAGGTTCCAGGGCTGGAAGCCCTGGGGCTGGGCCCGAAGTTCACTGGGTGGCCGAAACGATGACCAAGGCCCTAGCGAGCCTTTCGCCGTTAGTTATTAGTTGTTAGTTACTGGGAGTGTGTTGCACATTGCTCATTTCCTGGAATGGGGTATCCACGTACCATGAAAGTACATGGTTAAATCCATCTTCGACGGCGTGGTCATGGCGCTCGGCGCCATTCACTTTCATCTTCCGGGGTGTGGTCGCCGGGATCATGCTCGTTAAGGCGGGACGGAACAGAAAAAAAAGGAAAACGCGTAGCGTACAAAAACGTGGGTGGGGAACTCGTTGCTTTTCATTGCAACGGGTCCTTGCGCGCTCCCTGGTGGGTGCAGGGCAAAGCCCTGCCAGGGGCCGGATGCCGAGCGGAGCGAGACGCGGCCCACAGGGCCGCAGCCAGAGTCCCCGGACGACCGCCGGGTAACGCGAGGCGTGACCCTTCGAGTCACGCAAACGTGACCC
>JAJRTK010000249.1 GCA_024278345.1 bacterium
GGGATCCCGTTGCCCGCAAGTTGCAACGGGAAATGAGTGCGCTCCCTGGCGTGGGTCTGGGAGCGGCGCTCCCAGCGGAGGTCCGGAGGCCGCCTCCGCCGGGTTCCAGCGCTGGAAGCCCTGACGCTGGACCCGAAGTTCACTGGGTCGCCGAAACCATGACCAAGGCCCGGATCTATCGTGACAACCCGAGCCCTGGCGGCAATTATCTGGCATCCCCCAGAAACCGAAGGCCATACTTCTTCGCCAAAAGCTGGAGATCTTCCAGGCCACCCGACGACCACCCCGGACCCGGGCGGATGGCGCGAGGCCTGCCTGAGCTGTCCAGGCCCAATTCCACCCATGCCGTCTGGCCCAACGGAAGCTCGATTCCCCGCAAATCCTCAAGAATCGCAGCCAGGGACTGGTGCCGGAGAAGGCTCTCATTCCGGCGGTTTGCCCTGCCTCCCGGGAGATCGATCCGAACCCAAGTGCGAACTTCCGCCCGCTCCGTTTCCTCACTCCGAGCCCAAGAATCAGCGGCCACCGCCTTGGCATTTTGAACGGCATCTCCCCCCGCAGGAGGCGCCGACGGATCAGGCTCTTCTTCCCCACTCCGATCCCGGGAGTCAACGGCCCTCGCTAGGGCGTTGGGAACCCCGCCTCCCGTGGATAACGCCTCTGACCCGGGAATCTCTTGGCGAATCTGCCCCACCGTCTCATCCAGGACCCCCGCCGGGGTCCCTGGCGAACCATCCTCGGCGGCTTGACGAGCTGCCCCTCCGGCATCCGCCTCTCCCCCTTGCTGGAGACCCACCTCAGACTGCTTCACGACCAACAGGGATGACCTACCCGGATCTGAGTCCGGAAGCCCGGCCTTCTTTTCCTCTGAAACCGTCAAATCCCTTTCCTCACCAAGAGCCGCTTCCTCTTCCAGATCGGCGAACGAGTAGCCCAACGACCCCTCGTTCCCCTCTTCGGCGCTCCCCTTTCTCAGCTTGGAGACTGCTTTGAGAGAGCTTTCTTTCTTTGCCATCCCAGACATTGTTTCCCCGACGGAGGGCGCCTTTGGTGATCTCCTCCCGGGGGCGGCAACGTTCGCTTCAAGGAGTCCGCCTTCACCAGAAGGCGCCAGTAGGGAGTCCTCCTTTTCCTTAACCTTTGCCCGAAAACCACCGGAAGGGCGACCTCCCAAGAATCCTGGCGCCGACTCATAGGCCGTCCCCGAAGAGTGCGGGCTTGCCGTCGTCACGAACGGGCGCCGCCGGGCGGGGGAACCCGCCGCCAAATCTCCATCTAAACCTCGGGCTCCCGGAGAGTCTGCCGTCTGCTCAGCAGTAACAGGCGAAGCGTTACGTTTTTTTTCCACAGGGGGCCGACTCATGGCTGTTGGCCTCGCCACCCCACGGTCGAAGACCTCACCGGGCGGGCGACCGCCACAAACCGATTCCCGCGGCGGTTTGAACTCATCGACCGCCACGCCTGACACCACTGCCCCTTGTGCCCCGTCGTCGCCAGCGACTTCCCGGAGCTTCCCATCGGCGGCGGACACCTCCATCTCTGGGTTCACACCCTTCAGAACCGAGTCTTCCCGGACATCGGTCGTTGCCCCGCCGCCGGAGGGCACCGACGCAGACGGTTCAGGTTTTGCCCGGGCCGCCGAAGCGGTCTCCGAGGCAAGTTCCAACCGAGGAGGCGGCAACTGCTCGTAGGAGCGCATCACGTGATAGGAAGTGACGATGAGAAAAAGCGAGATGGTCAAGGCACCAAACTGCAGGACGTGGCGACGAAAAAACACCTGGTTGAAGTCGTGCCACAACCGCCGGTAGCGGCGCCGCTCGTACCGCTCGATCCGATTTCGCACATTCCGGCGCAGAGAAGCCGGGGGCGGCAATTCTTCAAGATAGGCCAGTGCCGCAACAGTCTGCTCCAAGAACCTCCGGTCCTCACCACAAGTCTCACAGGACCCGATGTGCGCAAGAACCCCGTCCCTCTCGGTGGCATCATCGAAAGCATCGTCAATGACCAGAGGAAGTAAAGGTTCGACCTGGTTGCAGTTCATAGCCATTTCTTCACGTGACTCTTCAAATTGTTCCGAGCGCGGGAGAGTCTAGATTTTACCGTTCCCTCGCTCAATTTCAGCACTTCGGCTATCTCTTGGTACGTGTGCCCCTGAATGTCCCGGAGGACCAAAATTTTCCGGTGCATCTCCGAAAGCCGGTCCAGCCCGGCCTGAAGCGCCTCCGCAATCTCACGGCCCCGGAGTTTCTCTGCCGGGCCTGGACCGGTGGCCGCAAGAATCTCACTCAGTTTTCGCCGCTGTCCGTCCGGCCCTTGATCATCCAGGGAAACCTGGTAGTCGGTCTTCCGCCGCCACTTTTTCTTCCGGAGGTTCAGGCAAAGATTGATGACAATCCGCGTCGCCCAGGTGGAAAACCGGGCTCTCGCCTCGAACCTTCGCAGGTTCTTGTACATCTGAAAAAAGGCTTCCTGGGTCACCTCCTGGGCGTCGGCTCGGTGGCCTAGCATCCGGTAGGCAAGGTTGTAGAATCGCGTCTGGTACTGGACGACCAACCGGTCGAAAGCCCAGGAATCCCCCTCCTTGGCTCTCGACACAAGGGCAAGCTCTTCTTCGACGGATAGATCCAAAACCACCGCTCGTCTTCACGGCATCTCCGCACATGGCAGAGATCGCCGGCTATCTCCCGTAGCCCAAAGTGCCATCGTCCGCCGTCAATAGCTTGGACATTCGGCAAGGCCAGAGAGTTCCATGAAAATCGTTTTTTCCGAGAAGTACGCCACCTGTCGGCGCTCGGCGATCTTCTAACAACTCCCCAGGCGAAGGTCCACCGGTCCTTCGGGATCGCCCCCGGGGAAAAATCGCGTTCTGTCAGCGCTTCCTCTTGGAATTAAAGGATTTCGCGCTATGTAGCCCGCTTTTGGGAAACCCACCGGAAGAGAGAAGCAAAGGCAACGGGAGGGAACGGAGAAGAGGAAGCATCCAGTGGACGGTTTCGCCGTTCCCCCACCCGTTTTTGTGCGCTGCGCGGTTTCCTTTTTTTTCTGTCCTGTCCCGCCTTAACACTCATGGAGACCCATCGTGCCAACCCAGAAGCATGAAAGAAAAGACGCGAAGCGTACATAGATGTGGATAGGGGTAGGGAAAGCGCATTGGTTTGCGCCTCCCCTCCCTCCGAACCGTACGTGCGGTTCTCCCGCATACGGCTCTCCAGTTGGTAGGGTCTCTCATCGAGACTGGCAGGCTGCAGCAGGCTTCACCGCCACCGAGTTTGTGATCGGGTCGGCGATGGGGAATTGATCCCCCGGGGAGCCAAGAAAGAGGCCGAAATCATCGCAATCTTGGAGGCGCCAGTTTGTCGGGGAGCTTCA
>JAJRTK010000250.1 GCA_024278345.1 bacterium
AATTGGACCGGATTCAACGACTACGGAATCGGGCTTCTCCTTCGTGGCGAGTTCGCTGGGGCGGACAGGGCTTTCGAGCTGGTATCGCGGCTGGCGCCGGATCGGGCTGACGGTTTCCGAAACCGCGCGCGGGTCGCCATTGCCGAAGGCAACATCGAGGGAGCCTACGGTTTTCTTGAAAAGGCGGAAAAACTTCATCCAAGGGCCCCTCAAACTGCTTGGGTCTGGGGACGCGCACTCCAGGAAGATGGCCGTTATGACAGGGCCGTCCAAGCCTACCGCCGCGTTTTGGAAGAGTTCCCTGAAGATCGAAACAGCCTGAGCCACTTGGGGCGAACGCTCTATCTATCGGGGCAGATGAAAGAGGCCATGGCTGTATTCGAACAGGTATTGCTCATTGACCCCGAAGATCGATCCGCTCACTACCACCAGATGCTCACCGCAAAAGCTCTCGGCCTGGCCGGCCTGGCCGCGAAGGCAAGAGAAGCTTACGAAAAATACAAGCTGGACGAGGAGGCCGACCAGGTGACGCGTTCCTACCGCCTCGGCCACCCGTTCGGGCACCGGGAAAGCCTGCCGAACCACCTGCACGATCTCACGAGGCCCGAAGAAGGATACCGCCATCTTCCCTATGGCGGAGCTTCTCCGCCAAAGGTCAAACAGCCATGAGACACGAGGAACCACCGGTTTTCCGGCGCCCAGATGGGTGCTCCGCCCCCGATTTTTCCGGTTTTTCCGACACAAACCGCGGGAATCCATCGACGGGCGGGAGCGGCCGCGAGCGACCGGAGAGGAACGCAACACAAAAAAGGCCGCGCGGCTCCAGAATCAACAGGAGGCCACGGCAGGCACGCCCCCCGAGGACTCTTGCCAAATGGACTTCCTTGATTCTTCTGACCAGCGCCCTCAGCGTCAGTTGTAGCGACCCACCCGCCAAAAGTCCCACGCCGGAATATGCTCTGGCGGATGGTGGCGATATCTTTTCGGCCGGTCTTTTCCCGAGCTCCGCCCAAGAGCCGCACGTGCCCAGGTTCACCGATATCACGGCAGCTTCAGGAATCGACTTCCGTCACGTCAACGGGGCATTTGGGAAGAAATGGATGCCGGAAACGCTAGGATCGGGGGTTTGTTTCCTGGATGCTAATGGGGATGGTCTGCAGGACTTGTTTTTCGTGAATTCCGGTTGGTTCTCCGGGCAGGCTCCTGAAACCGGTGGCGACGCCCGTTCGCGCCTTTATCTGAACCGCGGTTCCGCATCGTTCGAGGGGGTCGATTGGGTGCCGCCTCATCCGGAAGACTATGGCATGGGCTGCACGGCGGCTGATTTCGATGGCGATGGCGATGTCGATCTTTATCTGACGACGTTGGGCAAGAACCACCTTTACCGAAACGATGGTGATGCGTTTGTGGACATCACGTCGGAATCGGGGACCGGCGGCGGGAATTGGGAGGGCGCCGACGGGGTTTCCCACCCTGAATGGTCGACGGCGGCGGCCTTTGCGGATCTTGACGGGGACGGCTGGCTCGATCTTCTTGTGGCAAACTACGTCCGCTGGTCGCCGGAAAACGACGTTTACACGACTCTGGATGGCGTGCGAAAATCCTATTCGCTTCCCTCACCCTACGCCGGGTCAAGCTGTCGCTTGTTTCGCAATCGGGGAGACGGTGCCTTCGAAGAGGTCACCCGTCGCGCGGGGTTGTACCGGCCTGAGGGAAAATCTCTGGGGTTGGCGCTTGTGGATTTCAACGGCGATTCGCGACTGGATATCGTGGTGACCAATGATACTCGGCCCAATTACCTCTACTTGGCCAAGGGTGACGGGACGTTTGCAGAGGTTGGCCTGGAAGCGGGTATCGCCTACGACGAGGCTGGCCGGGCAAGGGCCGGGATGGGAGTCGATATCGCTCCCATGGCACCGGATGGCCGGCTGGCCATCGCCATTGGGAACTTCAGCCACGAGCCCATCTCTCTCTACCAGCAGGTGCAACCGGGAATTTTTCTAGATGTGGCGGGTCAAAGGCGGCTCGCAAGGTCCACGCTGCTCCCTCTGAGTTTCGGCGTCCTACTCCAGGACATCAATATGGATGGATTGTCCGACGCCGTGCTGGCAAACGGACACCTGGAGCCGGATATCGAGAAGATCGCCAAAGAGGTCACCTTCCGTCAACGGCCGCAGATCTTCCTGGCCACCACCGGCGGCAGGTTTGCGGAGATTCCCGCGGCCGCTTTTCCAGCGGGGCCTCTGGTCGCCCGGGGCCTTGCTGCTGGCGATATCGACGGCGACGGCGACGTTGACCTGGTCTTCACTCAAAATGGAGGAAAGCCCCGAGTGATTCGGATTGACTCCGTTGCGCCAGACAGGCTGATCCGCGTCATCCTTCAGGGCAAACCGCCCAACAGATCGGCTATCGGCGCTACGGTAAGGCTCGTGACTCCGCAAACCCCCATCGCCCGTGTGGTCCGCACCGCTTCTTCCTACATGAGCCAAAGTGAACTCCCGGTGGTCCTGGGATTGCCATCGTCGGTGAAGCCCGGCGCGGTGACCTTGGAAGTCCGCTGGCCGGGAAAGACGAAAACCGAGCGATTCTTGGCGGTCTCCGGCTGCATCGCGGAGATTTCCCAAGGAGAAACGCAGGTGCGGCTCACTCCTCTACCCGGCATCGAAACCTGCGAGGCCCCAGCATCAAGAGCGAGCCCCGCGCACTAGGAGCCTGTTGCGCCGACCCAACAACGTGATGCACGAATGGGTTGAAAACCGACCGTGCTCTTCGCTTAGGGCCTGGATCACGGTAAACCCTTTGCTTGGCCTCGGTCATGGTACCGGCCACGGTGCAGATTTCAGACGCTGCCCCAGGGCTTCCAGCCCTGGAACCCGGCGGAGGCTCTGCCTCCGGACCTCCGCTGGGAGCGCCGCTCCCAGACCCACGCCAGGGAGCCAGCTCCCT
>JAJRTK010000251.1 GCA_024278345.1 bacterium
ATCAGGCTGGAGAAGCTGAATATCTATGGGGATGAAGTTGGCGTCCATGGCCTGGAACCACTGCTTTCGCGTTGGATTAGCCTTCCGATGTTGTCCATTCTTGTTCGGTAAATTCCGCCCAAAACTCAACCTAGTGGCGTTACTTGGAAATATCGCTATGTTTCAGGAGAGTCTTACCGTTCGGTGCTGTCCGGGGCTCCCTCTCCGATTTTCTTGGGCTCCGCCTGCCTGCTGCAGGCAGGTCTCTCCCTCCCCCGAAGTCGCCCGGCGCAAATCTCCGACGGAACCCCGGACAGCACCGAACAACTCGAACTCTGCAAGGGAAACATAGCGATATTTCCAAGTCACTTCACTAGCCTGGATTTCCACGGCGTGCGATCGCCCTAATGGGCGAGCCCTTTGTTTCTGATCGCCACGCCACCGCTTTCCTCGGTTTTCTCTCCCTACCTTCCGGTATTTGGTGTTTTTCATGGGAGCCCCCCCCGGCTGTGACTGATGCAGCGGTGGCATCCAATATGTTATGATAATTGTGCGCCAATGAAGAGCCTTTCACAGCTATACAGAACTCTCCTTCATACGCATAACGCCAGGGTTTATGGCCATTTAAGGCGATTTTAAGGAATGTTTGCCTTTCTCTACATTTTCTCTTGACAAGTTTATGCCCATGTAGTAACGTAACAATATGGGCATAGGCGCACCTAAAAGCATAACGAAATGCCGGCGATTCTTCCTCGAACCCTCTGTTCCCAGGCAGAGGCAGTACGAGGCGCTCAGGGCGTATTTCGTCGAAGGACGCCCGAGCAAACAGGTGGCTGCCGAGTTCGGCTACAGCCCGGGAACCTTCCGGGTCCTTTGCCACCAGTTTCGTCGGGATCCGGATCCCAGCTTCTTTCTCTCCCCTCGCCGGGGGCCGCGCGCCGACTCCCGTAAGGCGACCGCGCGGGACCGGATTGTCGCCTTGAGGAAGCAGAACCACTCGGTCTACGAGATCAGCCAGATCCTTAAAGAGAGCAACATCCGACTCAGTCCCACCGCAGTACGGCAAATCCTCAAGGAGGAAGGCTTTGCGCCCCTGCCACGACGCATGGACGAGGAAAGGCCGCAATACCCCCGGCCCACCATCGAGCCCATGGCCGATGTGCGCGCCTTCTCGCTGGCACCGCGCAGTTTCGCCACCCGCTTTGGAGGGCTCTTTCTTTTCGTCCCAGAGCTGGTTCAACTCGACATCGATCGGCTGGCTCGCTCCGCCCGGCTGCCGGGCTCCCGGATGATTCCGGCCGGCCATGCGCTCAGAGCCTCTCTGTCGCTCAAGCTCTGGTCCCTGGAGCGCAAGAGCCATATCATGTCGCTGGTCTCCGATGAAGGCATTGCCCTGTTCTCCTGGTTGAATTGCACGCCTAAGAAAAGCTACCTTTCGGAGTATTCCAGCCGAATCAACGGAGAGAAGACCCTTCGGCTGCTGGCCCTCTGGCACGACCAGCTCCATGGGGAGAACCTCTTCCCCGCCAACTCCTTCGACCTGGATTTCCATTCCGTGCCCTACTATGGCGAGCATCCGGTCATCGAACGCCACTATGTGTCGGCCCGAAGCCGGCGCCAGCCCAGTATACTGGTCTTTCTTGCTCACGATGCCGACGGACGTGCCTTCTGCTATTCCAATGCCGATATCCGGAAGGGGGAAGAGGCCGAGGAGATCTTTCGGTTCATCTCCTTCTGGAAGAAAACCCATGGGGAACTGCCCCGCCATCTGGTCTTCGATTCCCGCCTGACCACCCTGGCAAACCTGGCACGGCTGGATCAGATGGGGATCACCTTCATCACCCTTCGAAGACGATCAGCGTCTCTGCTTGAGGAAATCTCCGGCCTGCCTCCTTCCGCCTGGCGCAGGGTCAAGCTCGACGTGCCCACCCGCAAATACCGGGCGCCCAGGGTCTATGAACAAAAGGTCGCCATCCATGGCAAGCACTTCCGGCAACTCTGTGTACAGGACCTTGGGCATGACCAACCCACGATCCTGTTGACCAACGACTCCCGCTCTGCCCCAAAGCTCCTCACCCGCTATGCTCAGCGGATGCTCATCGAGAACGCTATCTCCGACGCGGTTCGTTTCTTCCACATGGACGCCCTGTCAAGCGCCGTGGGCCTGAAGATCGATTTCGACATGGCCCTGCTCGTGATCGCCAGTGGGCTCTACAGGCGCCTGGCATATCGTATGCGAGGATACCGCGACGCACAGGCAAGGCACATCTTCCGGGATCTCATCGACACCCCGGCCAACGTGGAAGTCACCGACACCCAGGTCATTGTCAGTTTCCATCGCAGGGCTCATCTGCCCATCATCCTCGCATCCGAATTGGTTGAGAAACCCTTCCCCGTCCCCTGGTGGGAGGGACGCTCCCTGCTCCTGACAACCTACTCCACCACCCCCCCCGCGTTAGGCGAATTGTCTTCCGTGGAAATCCAGGCTAGCCCTGCCCTGTACCCATAGATAAGGACTGGACAAACCGATTCGTGCCGTGTATTCTTGCGGCATGAAAACACAAACCCAGATCAAACGGAA
>JAJRTK010000252.1 GCA_024278345.1 bacterium
CCGGTTGACAACATCACCGCTGGGGCGGGCCTCCTTCCCGGCTCCGTGCAGCCCGGAGGGCGCTACACCGGCAAGATGCCGGTGCCACCGTTTCGGCGAAGAAAATTGTAAAGCAAAAACACGACAATTTGATAGGTCCCACGAGTTCCTTGTTCCAAGAAGCGGGGAGAGAGCACGGGTTGAGGGCGATGAAGGGCGAGTGGCGGCGGACGGATTGCCGTCGCCGCGAGCAGGACGCAACTCTAAAAGACTGAAGTCTTACAACAATCACGATGTGCTGTGGCGTCCGATCTCAATGTCCATCAGATACGGGTGCCTCGTCCTTCGCCGGAATATCCGAAGGATCGAGAATGACCCGCTGGCCAGGCGCGGACTTGGGAAGCTCCGGTGGTGGCTCTTCGGAATAACCAGTGTCCAGGAGCTCAAAGTTGTCAATGGAGACGCGATGCCGATCACAGTGACGTGTAGGTACCGTCCCAGCCACAAAGGTTTCTCGGATGATCTTTTGGCAATCTGGGGTGGCCAGGTATCCCGATTCTGGGTCGATCAGTGCTTTGACCACGCCCTCTGGAACCGGGAAAGGCTCGGGCTCTGATCCTTTGAGCACGTTCCCCATAAACTCTATCCAGATGGGAAGCGCCGCCTTGGAGCCCGCTTCACCCTTGCCAAGCGATCGCTGCATGTCGTCGAAGCCCACCCAAACTCCAGTGGCGATGCGAGGGCTGTAACCCAGGAACCAAGCATCTCGGAACTCGTTGGTCGTGCCCGTCTTGCCGGCCAGAGGGCGTTTGAGCACTCTTGCCCGGACCCCGGTTCCATTCCGGATGACGCCTTCCAGCAGCCGAGTGAGGACATAGGCGATTTCGGGCTCCACCGCCTGGTAGATTTGCGGTGTCTGCATGTCAAGAACACGCCCTTCTGAGTCTTCGATTTGTCGAATGAAGTAGGGCTTCGCGTAGAGGCCGCCCGCTGCCATCACCCCATAAGCCGCCGTCATTTCCATGACGGAGACCCCGGAGCTTCCCAGCCCCAGTGAAAGGTTAGGTGTGAGATCGGCCGTGATCCCCAGCCGCCGCGCTGTTCGAATCACAGAGTCAACTCCCACGCGGCGCACCAGTTTCACGGCTACCGGGTTGAGCGACTTCTCCAGGGCAACACGGAGAGTCCGGGTCCCCGTGAATTTTCCGGTATAATTCTTCGGCCGCCAGAGTTTTGGGTCCTCTTCCGTGGAGTCCTCCATTTCTTCCACAACTGCCGTGTCATAGACGATGGTGGCCGGTGTGAGCTGTTTTTCCAAGGCTGTCAGGTAGATGATCTCCTTGAAGGCTGAACCCGGTTGGCGTTTCGCTTGGATCGCCCTGTTGAACTCGCTCTTTTCAAAGTTGTAACCGCCTACCATTGCCAAGACTTCGCCACTGAAGGGATCAAGGCAGACAAGGGCGCCCTCCACTTCAGGCTCCTGTTCCAGCGAAAGAACGAGTTCTCCCTTTTTCGGGATTTTTTCCGCGCGAACGAGGATCAGATCCCCAGGCTGAAATAGCTCCCGAGCTTTCTTCTTCGTCCATTCGAGAGCCTTGGCGGGAATCCTCCCCGCTGTTCGCTCTAGCTTGGGAGACTCGAAGTCCAGGTCCGGACGTTTGCCATCCGTCCGGGTCAAAACTTCTACCCGCACTCCCTTGGAGCTGGTTTTCACCACTTGCGCCATGAGGCGTGCCCCTTCCAAAATCTCCGAGGCCAAATCGACGAGGGATGCGCCGGGCTTCAGTGCGCCCCTATATTCATGGCGCTTGTCGTAAGCCCTCAAGCCGTCTCGGACCACCTTTTCCGCCTTCTGCTGCCAATCGAGGTCCAAGGTCGTGTAGATGTGGAGGCCACCCCGATGAACTGCATCGACCCCGAGCTGACGCTCCACCCGTTGCCGTACCTGTTCCACGAAGTAGAGGGCTGCGTCTGCTTCTGGCTTGGCCTGGCGGAGCTGAATTGGTTCCTGGGCCGCCGCTAGGGCCTCTTCCTTCGTGATGAAGCCATCGTGCGCCATCTTGTTCAAGATCGTCCGCTGCCTCTTCTTCGCCCTCTCAGGGAAGCGGATGGGCGTGTACTTTTCCGGAGCTTTCGGAAGCCCCGCAAGAATAGCGCACTCGGCAAGGTCCAGAGCGCGCGCGGACTTCCCGAAATACCGCCGCGCTGCCGCCTCCACGCCGTACGCGCCATGGCCCAGATAAATCTCATTGAGGTACAGCTCCAGAATCTGGTCCTTGGAGAGATGTCGCTCCATTTGCCAAGCAATGAGCGCCTCCTTGAACTTGCGCACATACTTTTTTTCACGTGATAAATAGAGCGTCCGGACGAGCTGTTGAGTGATGGTGGATGCTCCCTCCACGATGTGCCCGGCCCGAAGATTGGCTACGGCAGCTCGGATGATCCCCTTGACGTCAATTCCCTCGTGCTCGTAAAACCTGGAATCCTCGATGGCGAAAAGCGCGTTCTTCAGATCGTCGGGGATCTCATCGAGCGGTACCACCACCCGGTTTTCCAGGAAGAATCGACCAAGAACCTTGTTGTCCCGGGAATAGACCGTCGTGATGAGAGACGGCTGGTAGTTGTCCAGCAGCTCGACGCGAGGAAGCTCATCATACACGCGGAGGTACATCCCGTAAGTAAACCCAGCGCCGACCCCGATGGCCACGACCGCAAGAAATAACAGGACGTTGAGAAACAACCCCAGCAGCCGTGCTAAGAGAGAGCGCTTCGCTACGGCTCTTCCCTTGCCGCCACCTGGATCAGCCTTCGGTGGGCGGTCCGGTTTTTGAGATTCGTCGGTTGGAGGAGGTGTCAAGGAGTGCATGGCGGCTCCTGTTGATCGACTTGTCCATGGGGAAAATGAACTAAGGGTTGGAAACGAGTACGGCGGCCTTCCCAGACTTCGAAGCGAGCTCCTCCTCTTCCAGGGAGTCCCCGGGGAGTGGGAAGCGTCTGGAAGCGCCTTCCAGAGAGGCCTCGCTCAAAATCTGCAACACCAGCTCGTCGAACGTATAACCCGCGGCCTTGGCTTGTGCCGGAAGATCGCTCGTCGATGTCAACCCCGGCAATGTGTTGACCTCCAAAACCCACGGAATTCCCGCGCTATCAAGCATGATATCCACACGGCCCAGGGAGCGACAACCCACGGCCTCAAAAGCGCGGCTAGCCACCCGTCGGGCGGCGCTATCGACCCTGGGAGCCAGTGGAGCCGGAACAATAAGCTGCGTCTCCATAGAATGATATTTCGCCTTGTAGTCGTAAAACAGGCGCGGTGTTCGGATCTCCAGCGGAGGAAGAATCTCCGATCCCAGCATCCCAATGGTCAGCTCGCGCCCTACAATCGCCTCCTCCACCAAGAGTCCACCATACCGTTCCTTGAGCGCCGGAATCTTCCGCAGAAACTCTTTCTCGTCTTCGATTCTTTGGACTCCCACCGAAGAGCCCTGGGAGATCGGCTTGACGAACACCGGAAAACCAAACTGTGCCCGGACATCCTCCAGATCCCCATGGATACCTTCGAGGCGCGAAAGCTCCAGAAATCGAGCCGTTGGCACTCCCGCCTGGCAAAAAACCCGCTTCGACAAGAGCTTGTTCATGCAAAGTGCGCTGGCCAAAATCCCCGAGCCCGTATACGGGATCTCCAAAGCCTCCAACAGCCCTTGGACGGTTCCGTCTTCTCCCTCGCCACCGTGGAGTGTCAAAAATGCCACGTCCAGGTCGCAAGCGATAAGATCCCTCGGCTCCCGGATATCTACCTCCACCGCCTTCAGATTCTGGGAAAGTAGCGCCTCGAGAACCCGTCGGCCTGATCTCAGCGAAACTTCCCGTTCACTGGAACGACCGCCCATAACCACGCCAATGGTCTTATCAAGAATGTTCATCGACACTCCTTTTGTCAGATTCCCCATTGGAATCAACTGCCGCCGAAGAACACAGCAAGAATAAGGCCAAAAGCTATGGCCGTCTATCCTTCAAAATCAGCGCACCCAGTCCCATGGCCAGAAACCCGTTCCCCGCAAGCCACAGACGATCAAAAGCCGTTCCCCACAAATTGGGCACCCAGGCCACCTCGATGTAGGCCAGGAACGCCTGGCCCAGCAAGTAGGCCCCGTAACCCACAGCCAATCCTGCAAGAAAAGGCCGGAGCCTGCGGTGGCCATGGAATAATCCCGCCAGAACGACTGGTACCAGGATGCTCAAAAGGAGCGGGTTCCCCAGATATTCGATCCCAAGAATCTCCCCGGGCCACGTGGGCAGTGCCTGTCCCAGGATCTCCCCGGGACCCAAGAGCCCACGGAATGGGAAAAGCAAGCCGGTGCTCCCCAGAAGAAGACCCGGAAGGTAGAGCGGCTTGAACTTTGTTCCCAGAGGCAACCAGAGAAGCATCGCGCTCCCCAGAACCGCCAGGAGGAGCGACCATCCCGTCTGTGCATTGGAAGCCTTGCTCACGGCGGCGGCGGCATCGAGGATTCCGTAGCCGAACTTCTCGTCCCACTCGTCCGAACCCTGTTGTCGCGCGGTCCCTTTGAGGATCGCCTCCACCTTGTCGGGGTTGGTCACTCCCCGGGCCATGACCATTGCCGCCGCCCCCGCAACATGGGGTGCCGCCATGGATGTGCCCTGGAAGAGGAAGTAACCTTCCGTCGTGGGATCTTGAACCGCGATCGTGTTTTGGAGCACGCCGTCTGGGTAGCCGTCTCCGTTCTGATCCACCCGCGTATCGCCTCCGGGCGCTGCCAGGTCGATCTGCTTCCCGTAGTTGGAATACCAGGTGAGGGTCTCGTCATACCGAGTTGCCGAGACGGCGATCACGTGGGGGTAGGCCGCGGGGTAGCTCACCTTCCGTGCGCCGTTGTTCCCGGCTGCGGCCACGACGACGACGCCCTTTTTGTGGGCGTAATGAACTGCCTCTCGCATGATCTTCGACGGAAAGCGGCCGCCAAGACTCATGTTGATCACCTGGGCACCCCTATCGGCCGCAAACCGGATGGCGTCGGCGATGTCGGCCGTGTTTCCGAACCCCTGGGCGCTCAGGACCTTCAATGGCATGATTCGAGCTCGATAGGCCATTCCGGCCACGCCGACGCCGTTGTTGGTTGCCTGGGCGATTGTTCCCGCCACGTGAGTGCCGTGGCAGTGATCGTCGTTGGCGTGCTCATCGTCATTCACGAAGTCGTAGCCCGCCGCGAACTCGACGCCTCGCAGATCTTCCACCTGGTAATAGCTGCCCAGCTTATCCTGGTAGTCTTCATAGGCGACGCCTGTATCGATGACTGCCACGGTGACGCCCATGCCTTGGGTCACTTCCCAGGCGTCAGGCATCTGGATCTGTTGAAAATTCCATTGAACCTTGTAATAAGGGTCGTTCGGGTTGAACGTCGCCGCGTAGATCTGCTCCGGTTCGGCAAACTCGATCCGGGGATCCTTCGAAAGGACTTCCATAACCCGCTCGATGTCAGATTTCGTTAACCCGTCCACACGCATAAGCCGTGCTGAGCGGGAATAGAGACTGTTGAACTTGAGATCGAGGCCGAGGCTCTTTTCGATGTCGGCTATGCCAGAGTCGCTCACATCATCCACAAGATCAACAAGAAGAGCTGGTTTCGCGGGCTCCATGGAGTCGGGATCGATAAAAGTTGCACCGGCTGCCGGTCGGCTTAGCAGGGCAAGAAGGAGACAGAATGAAAAGAGTGCGAGACGTTTCATGGGCATTTCCCGGTGAAGATTGTGGACGGCCAATGCTGCCTCTCTTCTTACGTCAACAGCCAAGGAGGTCTGTGGTTCAGAATTGAGCCCACCAGCGTGGCCGGCCAAAGGGTGGCGGCGCCGCGCTGAACGAATGTTGCGTTAGATCAGGCCACGCGATGAAGCGCGAAGTGCATCAAGTACTTCTTCCGTGCGCTTTGGATAGTCCTTCCCCGTTCTTTTCAGTTGCTTGATTTTCCTTGCAAGCCGTGTCAGGTCCTTGGGGCGGTCCACATCCCACCAAAGAGGCAACAGGTGGGGCTCGATACCGATTTCCCGAGCCCGGTGGAGTGTCTGTTCAAGGACCAGTGAACCACCCCACCGGATCTTGTGGAACAACTGGACGTAGCATGCACGGAGCCCCAGAAGAGTGTAGCCCCCATCTTCTGCCGGACCGATGACGATGTCGTGGCTTTCCAAGGCCTTGAAGGCATGCCGGATTTGATCTCGGGACATTGCTGGACTGTCCGTGCCCAAAAAGATAAGCCGCCGTGGACCGAAGGAAAAAGCGTGCCGCGCTGCGTTTTCAAGCCGTTCTCCCAGATCGGCACCGAATTGGCGGAGCACGTCGATTCCAGATGGAAGCAGGTCTTGAGCCGCCAGGCCACTGAAATGAATTTCCAGATGCTCCAGCTCGATGCCGCGAACCAGGGAAACCGTGTCTTCCACGAAAGCTCGGTGCAGCCGAAGCGATTCAGCCTCCGCCAGAAACGGCTGGAGCCGGGTCTTCACCCGCCCTAATTCTGGCGACTTCGCGAAAACGATCAACTGACGGGGAAGAGGTGGCAAAAAAACACCGCCCAGCTCGGGCTTGCAGAAATCTGGGTATCCACGGAAGGCGGGACAAAACAGGAAAAGAAAGGACCTATCAGATCCGGTTGACAACTTCACCGCTGGGGCGGGCCTCCTTCCCGGCTCCGTGCAGCCCGGAGGGCGCTACACCGGCAAGATGCCGGTGCCACCGTTTCGGC
>JAJRTK010000253.1 GCA_024278345.1 bacterium
CCGCTGTTCGCCATCATCGCCGCTCTCACTCTCCACTGCCCTAAGGCCGAATCACCACCGTAATTTCAGGGCCTCGGTCATCGGTCTCCGATTTGGCGGCTTTCGCCGCGGTGGGCACCGGTCGGTGCCCATTCATCCAATGGGTGATCCGGGGGGTGGCTTCAGCTTCGACCCGGCCAGGAGCTTCATGTCAAAGGGCCGCTTCAGGAAGCGGTTCAATTCCGCGGCCAGAAAAGGAAAGTCATAGGATTCCCGCTGTTCCTGGCCTTTCACGCGGGAAAGCTTTTGCGCCAAGGTTCTCAACGAATCGCCCACAAAATGGCGAACAGCCTCGCTGGCCTTGGGAGAACTGGCAAGGCGCATCAAGGCATGGATCGCGACAAGTCGGACCACCTTTCTTACAGCCATCAAGGAGGGGAGCGACGTGGCATCACTCCCGAACAGGTTTTCAATGACCAGGGAGAGCAGAGTGCCTAAATGGAAGGTTCCAGTGCCTTCCTGGGCGACCAAGCGGCCAGCGCGAGCCTCGTCGAAGAGAGCCGCGAACAGCATGGCGGCCAGTTGCCTTGGGGGCTCGAGGGGATCGAAGAGATCCCCCGCAGTGGAGGAAAACGCCCATGGATCCTCCGGAAAGAAAAGAGGCTCCGGCGGAATCAGCTTCCGCAACCGCGGGGCGACGGCCAACTCTTCCGGGGCGATGGATTCCAGCAAAGCGAGGGCTGCTCGGCGTTGCCGAGGCGTGGGAACCGGAACGACCGGTTCTTGATCATCTCCGCGAAGGGCATAGCTCGCCGTGGCCCCGCCCACCAACTTTACCACGGCCTCCAGCGCGTGGCGGTGAAGCAAGTAGACACGGACAAACCGTGATCCAAGACGAGAGAAGGGCTCGCCGGGGCGAAGATTGTTCTCCCCGAAACGATCCAGCAACTTGCGGCGGACAGTCTTCAATTCCTCCAGATAGTCCAGCGGATCGGGGCCATCGACGTAGAGCTGCGCGGTGGCATCGGCACCGGAAATCGACCTGGCATGGTGATCTGCCACCAGCCGCAATCCCCGCCTCAAGCCGGCCTCCACGTGACGGCGGCTCCGGCCAACCGTCCATCCGGGGGAATAGCCGGCTTCGATAGCCCAAAAATCATAGGGGCCAAGAGACTGGGCATAGGCGTCGGAGAGATCCGGTTTTCCGCCATTCAAGCGGATCCGGGGCGCGTAATAGTCCATGACCGAGCCGCGATCCCAAGAGGAAGCGCAAAAATTGTGGGTGAGACCCAGGGCGTGGCCGACCTCGTGGGCTGCCAGCAAGCGGATGCGCGACAGGGCGAATTCCTCTTCGGGCGACAAGCGCCCCTCTGTCTCCGGCGAGGCCGCGCCACCCGGCAAGGGAGCGGCCCCATCCCTTCCCATGAAGGAGAGCCAGAGTTCGTGGCAGGTTCGCACGCGATGCGAATCGATGAGGACATTTGCCTCCAGAATTTCGCCGGTCCTGGGATCCCTTGTGGAGCAACCCACGGACCAGCCCTGGTCTGCCCGGTGTACCCAAAAAATCATGGAGTACCGGATGTCCAGCGGATCGGCTCCCGGGGGAAGATCCCGGACCTCCAGGGCATCCAAGAAGCCCGCTCGTGCAAATGCCTCGTTCCACCAAAGAGCCCCTTCTCGGACGGCGGTGCGCCAGGGCTGGGGCATGGCCGGATCGAGGTGGAAGAGAATGGGCTGCCGGGGCCTGGATTTCCCGCCTCCTTCCTCCGCCTTCTCAAGCCTCCATCGGCAGAGGATCCTCTGGGCCAAGGGCTGATTCAAGCCGGTGGAAAAATCCAGGAAGTCCAGCGAAAAAAAACCAACTCTAGGATCGAGCTCCCTGGGTTCGTAGCCCTTTTCAGGAAGAGAAATGAAGGAATGGCGCTGGCGAACGGTGGCCGACATCCCATCGGGAAAAATCGCGGCCAGCTTGGACGAAGGAGCCTCCTCGGCACAAAGCGTTACATGAACCTCGATCTCCGAGTTTTTCGGAAATGCCCGGACTCCATCCAGATGAAAGGCGCAGCGCCCTGCATCGGCCTTGACCTTGCCCAACCCGGCTTTCTGGAACCGGACGGAGAGATTCAGAGCATCTTTTTTCAGCCAACCGGTGGCATCGACCAGAACTTTGCCGTCACCCCTTGCAATGATAGGAAGAGAGGCCAGCATTCTTCTGGGAAAGGAATCACGAACCGCTCGGGCCGGGGCATCGATCTTTCCATGGCACCCAATCCCGTGGCGATAATCCAGGTTCTCTTGAAAGAGTAGCATTTTGCCGCCTGCCGGCTCAAAGCGGCAAAGATCGATTCGCTCCAACTGGCCTCGGTCTAACATGAGCTCGGTGGTCCCAAAACCGGACGCCAGAATGCAGCGATAAAACAGACTCTGCCCGCCATCCTCCAAGCTTAAGAGCAGCCGGTCCTCCTCCCCGTCGTAGTGAAGCCCCACGAATCCCCATCGACTTTTCAACCCTTCCAGGGCCTCGCCCATCACTTTCATCACACACTCCCATCACCGGACCAAAAGAACCCCCATGGGGTTTTCCACAAAGGAGGAAACTGGACACAACCAGCCTCAGAAAACCTATTTGGCGCCGCGGCCCCACAGCCAAAGGAGGAATCCTGCCCAAGATCTTGCACCCGGTCAAGCGATGGGCGAATTGACAGACTGGATGGGGTATCCACGCAAGGCGGGACAATGGCTCGGGAAAAAACTTGGCTTCGGACAACGCCGCGCTCCGCTCGGCGGTGATCCGGGGACTCCGTCCCCGGTCCCCTGGCAGGGCTTCGCCCCGCACCCACCAGGGAGCGAGCTCCCTGGACCCACATTTTTTGTACGGTGGGCCTCGCTTATGCTCGGCGTCTCGCTTCGCTCGGCACCACATTTTCCTTTTTTTTCCTGTTCTGTCCCGCCTTGC
>JAJRTK010000254.1 GCA_024278345.1 bacterium
CAGGGCAAAGCCCTGCCGGGGACCGGGGCCGGAGGCCCCGGACGACCTTCGGGTAACGCACGGCGTGACCCGCCGAGCGATAGCGAGGCGTTGGCGCTTGCAGTTCCACAGTCCTGGAATTGTCCCGCGTTGCGTGGATGCCCCAGCCCTGGAACCCGGCGGAGTCGGCCTCCGGACCTCCGCTGGGAGCGACGCTCCCAGACACACGCCAGGGAGCCAGCTCCCTTGTATCTTGTCCTATGACGAACCCGAACAGTTGCCTGAGCCGCCTGGCGAGCTCGCATCAACAAGGCTGGGAGGTCCTCCGCAAGACCAAGCTTGGGCCTGGATCGTGGGCGTTGGCCAGCAGGCCGACGACCAACGAGCCAGGCTACGGCTCCGCCCTCCGCGGTCAGGAGGAGTTAAAATGGGAGGAAAGATTTTTTGGGGTATCCACGCAAAGCGGGACAATGGGTCGGGGGGAAAAACTTGGCATCGGGCAGCGCCGCGCTCCGCTCGCCGGGTCACGCCTCGCGTGACCCGGCGAGCGTCCGGAAATTGTAGCGTGCGGGCCTCCCGGCCCGTGCGCATCGGACTTCGCCCTGCACCCACCAGGGAGCGTGCTCATCTTCCCGTTGCAACGAAGGGCAACGGGATCCCAGCCCACGTTTTTGTACGCTACGCGTTTTCCTTTTGTTTTCAATCTTTGGCCCGCCTTAACGAGCATGATCGCGGCGACCACACCCCGGAAGATGAAAGTGAATGGCGCCGAACGCCATAACCACGCCGTCGAAGATGGATTTAACGGCCTTGTCCATCGTTTCGGCCACGCCGGTACATCCGGGCGCTAGCCCAGGGCCTCCGGCCCTGGAACCCGGCGGAGGCTCCGCCTCCGGACCTCCGCTGGGAGCGCTGCTCCCAGACCCACGCCAGGGAGCGTGCTCCCTGGACCCACATTTATGTACGACGCTCCGCGTCGTACGGTGGCCGAAACGATGGACGGAGCCGATTTAACCATGTACTTTCATGGTACGTGGATGCCCGATTTTTGCAGGCTCCAAAGTGGTTTCACGGAACTTTTGGCGCTCTTTTTGCGACCAATACTCGGATCGCGGTGGTGCTCCAGCCCTAGGGCAATGGAGCGAAGGCGGCGATAATGGCGAGCAGCGGGCGCCGGATGGCGACCGATGGGAGCGGAACGCAAGACGAAGAAGACAAAGGGTTTGCCGAGAACCCGCCCTAAAAGAAGAGCACGACCCAAATCGCGGGGCGCCATCGTTTCGGCTAGAGGCGGCGTGAGAAGTTCGGTGGTAAAGTGGCCAAGGATGACCATAAAGCCCGAATCAACAGTGTGCTACTGAACACCGGAACAGACTAAAGGATCCAAGCCTCCCCCTTTGGCCGGTCTATTTTCTGATTCCATGGACGATCTCCGCAGGAAAACCATGACTCTCACCGCACGACTCATCGTTGCCCTACTCCTGCCAAACCTTGCGGCAGTGGCGCAGCCATGGCCATCAAGCTCCCCGCGGCGAATTGAGGCGAAGTGGAACGTCTATGTCTACATGAATGGCCTTCCAGACTTGGAGCGCTTTGCCCTCAGAGACATCGAAGAGATGAAACGAGCGGGCGGAAGTGACGACGTCAACCTTTTCGTCCAGATTGCCATCCCAGACCATCCCGTCCGACGTTACCGGATTGAAGGCCATGAGGCACGGTTGATCTCGGAGCTTGGGCGAATCAACCCATTCGATTTCGAGAACCTGGCGGATTTCGTCATCGAATCGAATCAGGTGGCGGAAGCAGGGCGCCACTGTGTGGTCATTTGGGGACATGGGTCAGGTTTGCCACAGATCCCCGTGGCATCCAGGGGGGCGCCCTTCAACCCGAGTCCAAGAGGATTTCCACTTCGGCGGCTCTCCAGGGCTGCCGAGAGGATCACCCGCCGCCTGGGCGGTCCCGTGGACATCTGGGGACATGACAGTTGCCTCATGCAGCGGCTGGAAGTCGGGTATGACCTTCGGAACGCGGGCCGATTCATGGTGGGCCCGGAGAGCAATCTCGACGGCGATGGATGGGATTACCGGGAGCTTATGAATCTCCTGACCGAAGACCCGGGCCTGGAACCGTTCGAGCTGGCACAATCCATGGCGCGGCTCATTTTCGAGAACAGCCGCGCCTCTCTGGCGGGAAGCGGGGAAAAATCGGGGCCGGTGACTTTCGAAACGCCGATTGTGTCCGCGGTCGATCTTTCCAAGGTTGACGCCCTGGCACAAGCTCTGGACCGGCTGTCAATCGAGCTGAGCCATTTTGCGTCAGATCCCGGACGAATGGCAGCTCTTGTGACGGCCCACTATGCGGCGCGGCGCTACAGTTCCGGGGCAACAGCCGCCAGCTCCTACGTCGATCTCGCGGATCTTGCCGCCCAGTTCACGGGCGCTGGCATGCCGCCCGCCTTGAGGCGCTCGGCGCGGGGGGTCCAACGAGCCGTCGAAGCCGCGGTCATCACTCGCTACGGAGATGATCGGAGCCGCGGTATCTCCATCTATCACCAGGCCCACTCACTCCTGCCGACTGGCTACAGAGCACGGGGACTCGCTCGGGACACCCGGTGGGACGAATATCTTTCGCTCGAACTGTCTGCGAATCTCCCCCCCCGCGCCCCTCCACTTGCGGGGAGGGAAAGCATCTATGAATCCTACGTGGACACGCCCATCCCCGACGACGATTTCCAGGGGATTTCTGACAGTATCGAGGTCCCCTTCTCCGGCGCCGTCTCTTCGGTGCGGCTGTTCATCGACCTGCAGCACTCCTACTTGGGCGACCTGGAGATCCGCCTGCGCTCTCCCGGCGGCAGGAAGGTGACTCTTTTCAGCCGAACCGGAGGCAACGGGCAAGGCATCCACGGCTGGATCGACACCGCTCGTCTTGCCAAACCCTTCCGTGACGAGGAAGCCAAGGGCGAATGGCGTCTTGAAGTGGCGGATCTCGAGTCTTCGGATTCGGGGATTTGGGTGAGTTGGAAACTGGAGATCAGCACGGCCATGAACGAATGAGTGCCAAATCGCTGTCGTCCCCCGAAACCTCCACCGCTTGACAACTTCCCTTGCGGCGTTCTTCTCTTGGGTTGTTTCCGCTCCCATCGTGTGGCGGCCGCCACACGCTACTCGCCTTCCTTCGGCCCTGGTCAGGATGATGGATATGAGCACCCCAAAAGACTCGGCTGATTCTGAAAAAACTGTGCTGGCTGATCTCGTCGTAGAGGATATCGGAGAGCTGATCAGTCTGGCACCGCCCCTCCCCATGTGGGAGCCCCCAGGCAGATCTCCCTGGCCGCCTCGCCTTTCCGACGCCGCGGTGGCCTCGTACGATGGGCGGATCGTCTGGTTGGGATCCGCATGGGAGCTGAAGCGGTCGGTCCGCCTCACTCCCGATGCAACGCGGCTTTCCGCCGCAGGCGGGCTGGTGACGCCCGGCTTTGTGGATAGCCATACCCACCTTGTCTTTGCCGGCAGCCGCGCCGACGAATTCTTCCTTCGCCATCGGGGGATCCCCTACAGGGAGATCGCCAGGGCTGGCGGAGGCATCCTTCGAACGATGCGGGAGACTCGAAACGCCTCCCCAGACGCCCTCTTCGAGAGCGCTGCGAGGCGAATTGAGACCATGCTCCGTTGGGGCACCACCACCGCGGAGATCAAAAGTGGCTACGGACTCAACCTCCAAAGCGAGTTGAAACTGCTGGAGGTGGCGCGAAGACTTGGCCAAGAAACCCCCATGGACGTGGTGACGACCTTCCTTGGAGCCCACGTCGTGCCCCCTGATTCCAATCCAAAAAATTACTTGAAAACCGTCACGGAAGTCATGATTCCAATGGTGGCGGAACGCGGGCTAGCCCGGTTCTGTGATGTCTTCTGCGAAACCGGTGTATTCGGCCTGGACGAAGCGAGACAAGTTCTGGAAGCCGGCGAGAAATTCGGGTTGCGCCCCAAGGTCCACGCTGAACAGTTGACCCGGCTTGGCGGAGCAAGGCTCGCCGCGGAACTGGGTGCCACAAGCGCCGATCACCTGGAACACGCATCCGCCGAAGATCTGGAGGCCATGGCCAGGGCTGGCGTCGTGGGAGGGCTGCTCCCGGGCGCCTCGCTATTCCTGGGATCAGAGGAGTACGCACCCCTTGCCCGAATGCGCCGCGCCGACCTGGAAGTCGCCCTGGCCACGGATTGCAACCCGGGCACCTGCATGACGGAGGTCATGCCACCCATCCTCTTCCTGGCAGTGGTGAAGTTGGGAATGACCCCGGGGGAAGCTCTTCGCGCCGCCTGCCTGGGAGGAGCCAAATCGCTGGACATGGAGAATCAGATCGGCAGCCTGGCCCCGGGAAAACAGATGGACCTCGCTGTTTTCGACGTTCCAAACCTCGAAGAACTCTTCTATCACTTTGGAGTCAACCACCTTCAATGCGTCATCAAGAAGGGGATTCCCGTGGCAATCCCATGAAAACTTCCACATCGACACGCCGCCGAGCCCCCTCGCCGAGATCGGCGCAAACTTAACACTCATGGAGACCAATCGAACCACCCCAGAAGATGAAAGACAAAAAGCTGCTTGACGTGTACGTTCACGGTAAGGCGGGACATTTCAAGGATTGTGGAATTGTGGGCGTCCGGGGGCCATCCACGTAAAGCGGGATGCTTCAAGGATTGTGGAATTGTGGGTGTCCGGGCAACGCCTCGCTGTTGCTCGGCGGGTCACGTTTGCGTGACTCGAAGGTCGTCCGGGGACGCTGGCTGCGGCCCTGTGGGCCGCGTCTCGCTGCGCTCGGCATCCGGCCCCAGGCAGGGCTTTGCCCTGCACCCACCAGGGAGTTACCTCAACTTCCCGTTGCAACGAAGGGCAACGGGAGCCCAGCCCACGTTCTTGTACGCTGTGCGTCTTTTTCTTTTTTTTGTTGCGTGTCCCGGCTTACCATGAAAGTACATGGTTGAATCCATCTTCGACGGCGTGGTCATGGCGCTCCGCGCCTTCCACTTTCATCTTCCGGGGTGTGGTCGCCGGGATCATG
>JAJRTK010000255.1 GCA_024278345.1 bacterium
CCGGTTGACAACATCACCGCTGGGGCAGGCCTCCTTCCCGGCTCCGTGCAGCCCGGAGGGCGCTACACCGGCAAGATGCCGGTGCCACCGTTTCGGCGAAGAAAATTGTAAAGCAAAAACACGACAATTTGATAGGTCCCCCCCCCCTCAACTTATCCATGCCGTAGAACCATCCAACTGCCTACGTCGCGCAAAAGCGATCCAGCTCCACTACCCCAAAGAATCTGATGCAAGAAAATTCCCAGCCCGAAATCGCCTACGCAAGCCTGGCCGCTGGAGTTTGGCTCGGAACGCGGTACAAGCTCGTCAAGAAGATCGGCAGTGGCGGCTTCGGAAAAGTGTTTTTGGCGGAGGACACCGCACTCTCCATCCGAGTGGCGCTGAAGATTCTCAACCCTGATTTGGCGAGTATTGACACTCAGCTCGCCCGGTTCAAGCGCGAAGTGGTGATCGCCAGAAAGATATCCCACCGGAACGTCTGCAAGATCTTCGATTTCGGCCAACTGGGAGAAATGCTCTACCTCTCCATGGAGTATATCCACGGCCAGAGTCTGGCGCACATTCTGGCGAAACACAAACGGCTCGAGCTCAAGACTGGTTTGGAGCTCATCCTTCAGGTCTGCTCCGGCCTCCGGGCCGCGCACGAAGAGGGGGTCATCCACCGTGACATGAAGCCTCCCAACGTCATGATCGACGCCAAGGGGCGGGTCAAGCTCATGGACTTCGGGATCGCACGTTCGACGGACACGGGCTCCGTCACGGTGACCGGCACCATCATGGGAAGTCCGAGCTACATGTAGCCGGAACAGTGTCAGGGACATGGAGGAGACCACCGAAGCGATATTTATTCTCTGGGTGTCATGATGTACCAGACGTTGACGGGAAAACGCCCCTTCACCGGCTCGTCGCCCATGAGCATCCTGTTCCAGCACGTCACCGACCCGCCAAAGCCCCCTATCGAAATCTTGCCTTCTCTCCCACCGGAGCTCAACGAGCTCATCTTGCAGTGCATGGCCAAGCACCCCGACGGACGCCCGCAAACCGTGCCAGAAATCCAGAGCGTCGTTCACGGAGTGCTTGTCAACCGCCTTCACCTCCGGTCTCCGGAAGAAGCAAACGCAGCAGGGAACCAGGATCTCTTTAGCGACCAGGAGCTGGATACCTATGCGGGATTCACGCCCACGGCTGAGAAGCTGTTGGACTCTCAGATTCTCCGTTCTTATGAGTCCCATGCGCACCTTCCCGCAGCGGCTTCCGGTGGCGCGTTGGCGGCGAACGGAATCGATTTCGCCCGGCAGGCGGACCTCGATGCGGCAACCGCCTTCAGCCCTCCCGGCTCCGAGCCAAGTGCCCATCCCACTCCCGGCATCGAAGCGGCATCCTCCACCGCGGTCGTGGAGGAGGGCGGTTACTACGAGGCCGGCGAAGCAGGTATTGGTTTCAACCGCTGGCAGGCTGCCATCCTTGCCGTGGCCGCCGGCGGTATCGCGTTGGTGGCCTATGTTGGGCTCCTCTGGGGGCTCGGATGGATACCGGTCGGGAACCACCGACCTCCGCCCTCTACCGTGCCTTCGCCTACTCAGGTGACTCAGCCCATCCAGATCCTCGACGTGGAAGATCCGCTTCAGGCGGAAGTTGACAAGATGCTGCGACAAGCGGAGTTGACGCGAAAAGAGGCCGGAGATCACGGAAACCTGGATGCCCTCATGGCGCTGTACAACAGAGTCCTCTTACTGGATCCCAAAAATGAAACCGCCTCGACTCAGGTGGGACTCCTCATTGACGGATTCAAACAACGCGCCATGAAAGCCTTGAGTGCCGGCGATCTCGAGATGGCTCTCGATATCTCTCAGAAAGCGCGGTCCTATGCTCCCAACGACGCAATGGCAAAGCAAATCTACGACACGGCCTTGAGCCAGATGCTCCAAGCCTCATCCGCCACGAGCGAGAGCCTTGCCCAGGCCGCGAAGCTCATCGCCATGAGCCAGCCAATTGCAGCACGGCTGATTCTCGAAGGAATTCTCACCACCGAGCCTGAAAACACCGAAGCACTGGAGCTCGATGCCCAAGCCAAAGCCCTCGTCCGCCGCCAGGAGGAAGAAAAAGAGCACGCTCAAAAAGCCGAAGAAAAAGCCAGAGCAGACGCAGAAGCCAAGCGGGTTCAGGCCGCGAAGGAATGGGAACGGAGAAAACGTCTGGCCGAAGAACGAAAGCGGAAAGCCGCCGAAGCAGCCAGAAAGAAGACTCCCAAAACCGATGGCACTGCCTCCACGACCCCGACAAAGCCTCCCAGCACCACCCTTCATCATTCCGCTGAAACCATCGGAGAAGCGGCCTCCCCCGAGTCAGGCAAGCCGGGAATCCAGGAAACTCCCCACACCCGGTCAACGCCCGAAACCGCAGCTTCCGACAAAACACCAAGTTCAGCCCCTCTCATCCAGACCGAAGGAACACCGGTCCGGGCCACTGCACCAACGCCGACTTCCCTTCCCGCCGCGGCGATTCTTCCCCCCACCGTGACTCCCACTGGCAAGAAAACACCGACCCCATCCCCAAAACAGAAACCGCCAACCCCCAAACCCGCCACTCCTCACCTGGCGGCAGTCCGCGAAGGAGATCTTGTCAAGCTGCAACAGGGAGTCACCCCACCCATCCTGCGAACCGGCATTCTCCTCCGCCTTCCGGAAGCCTTGCGCCGCGGACACGCTGGGAAAATCCTCGTCGTCGATCTGCTGGTCAACGAAAAAGGACGGGTAGACGACGCCAAGATCATCAAGGCACCCTTCGATTCCTACCACGATAGGATTCTCAAGCAGATCCGGAAAGCAAAGTTCAAACCCGCTCGCGTGGGAACAATCAAAGTGAAGTGTTGGGTTCCCATCCGCATCCGAATTCATTGACCTTGAGTTCTCGCCACGGATCTACCGCCGCGCCTGGGCCGCCGGCTCCCCTGTCCTTGCAGGACGACCCTTCAACGAATCCAGACCTGGGTTGAGCCTTAAGCCTAGAGGGCACGGAGCATGCCCGGGGCGATGAGGGGCCAGGGGCGGCGGACCCTGGCGAACGGCGGGAACGGATGTGAGCGACGTGAGCGGAACGCGACTCAAACCCGCTCGTGACGATCCGTGATGAGAGTTCCGGGTTGAAGCGTCCCACGGCCAACATCCGGGAAACAGTAGGGGTGGCTCTGGTGCGCCGAGCCCAAGACAGATGGATCAAAACAATTCAATACTTGAACATCATGAATTCTCCGTGTAATCTATCCGGCGAGGACCGAGTCTGCGGTTTTTCACAGTTTCTTGTCATGAATTTCTTTATGTTAGGAGGTTCCATGGGTTGGCAAAAAAATGGTTGCGGGGTGAATCATTGGTTCGCCCCGAAATTCGGCTACAGGTTCTTGATTTGGACTGCGATGACAATCTGCTCATCGCAGTTTGTCTTTGGGGCGGAGTCGCGTCCAGAGGTAGAACAGGCGATTCGGGTCATGGGGCAGGCGACGTCTGGCAAGGGCAAGATTGTTCGTTCCTCGATGACGGGATTCGTCTCCTTTTTGTCAGTTCCCGGTGGAGCTTCTCTTAGACTGCCAGTATCGGAAACTGCTCCCGCGGAGGCTCGTGCATTGGCAGTCATCCAAGAGTTTGGTCCCGCGTTTGGCCTCCGAAACACCGATGCGGTGCGGGTGACCCGGAGCTCGCAGCCGGATGGGGTAGGCATGGAGCACGTGCGGCTCCAGCAGGTCTACCGGGGAATACCCATAACGGGAGCTGAGTTGACGATTCATTTGGCGGGCAATCGGCTCATCTCAGTCCTGGCAAAGACGGTACCGGAGCCATCGTTGTCCATCGAGCCGCAGATCACAGCTCAGGAAGCGGAAGATCGGGTTCGGCAGCGGTTGGCCAAGCATCTCGACCGAAGCGGCGCGACCCTGACGACTCGGTTGGAAATCCTTTCCCGTTCGCTGCTGGATGGCGTTGAGATGCCACCGCACCTGGTCTGGTTCGTGGAAGCTCGCGGGTTCGATCTATGGCGTTATTTCTGGGTGGATGCCCGAAGAGGCAGGCTCTTGCTCGATTTCAACCAGCTCCCCAATGCCAAGAATCGCGAGACCTACACGTCTGGAGCAACGAATACGCTTCCGGGCACCTTGCTGCGGAGTGAAGGCACGCCTGCCATCGGCGATGTGGACGTGGACAATGCCCACGACGGAGCCGGAGAAATCTACGATTTCTATATGAATAAGTTTGGCCGGGACAGTTATGACAACGCCGGATCGACAATTATATCTAGCGCCCACTACTGCGATCAATGCCCCAGCCCAATGGCCAATGCCTTTTGGAATGGAACTCAGATGGTGTACGGCGAGGGACTTCCCGCGGCGGATGATGTGGTGGGTCATGAGTATACCCATGCCATCATCAACCTGACGTCCAATCTTTTTTACTACATGCAAAGCGGCGCCTTGAACGAATCTTATGCTGACGTCATTGGGGAAACACTGGACCTACAGAATGGCCGTGGCAACGACGCTTTCAATGTTCGCTGGGTCATGGGCGAAGATTGGGGAGCGCCTACGGGGGACAATACCGGAATCCGAAACATGATGAACCCCAACGCATTCAACGATCCGGCAAAGATGAGCGATTCCACCAATTTTAAATGCTACGACTCAAGGGGCGTAGACGCCGGGGGTGTCCACGGGAACAGCGGGATTCCCAACCATGCATACGCGCTCATGGTGGACGGTGGAAGCTATAACGGATTCACCATCACGGGCATTGGCTTGGACAAGGCAGTCCAGATTCAGTTTCGGGCGGTGTCAATTTATTTGGTTTCCGCTTCTGGTTTTCTGGATAACTACAATGCGGTCCAGCAGTCCTGTACCGATCTTGTGGGGCAGTTCGGCATCAGTAGCGGCGACTGCACCGAAGTCAAGAAGGCCCTGGACGCCGTGGAGATGGGAGCCGCTTGGCCCTGTAGCCCCGCACAAGCAGCGGTGCCGGATCGCTGCTCGGCGGGTCTAACCCCCAGCAACACATTCTTCGATGACTTCGAAAACTCAACCTCGGGCAACTGGGGAACCAACGACCTCATTGGCGGTGTTGGCTCCGTTTGGCTCCAGGGGAATCCCGCCACAATGTACTCTTCAGAATTCGCCACAAGCCCTACGCAGCATTTGTTTGGATGGAATGCCAATGTCACGTCGGATTCCACCGCCGAGATGGCAAACGATGTGACCATCCCGGCGAACGCCTTCTTGCAGTTCAACCACGCCTTCGGCTTCGAGAACGGCACTGGGGTCTTCTACGATGGCGGGGTCATGGAATACAGCACCAACGGCGGAACAAACTGGAGCGATGTCGGATCGCTGATCTCGGCGGGCGCCAATTATGGAGGTTCGATTTCCACCTGCTGCAGCAACCCGTTGGCCGGACGCTCAGCGTTTGTCAACGAGAGCTGGGGTTATACGGCAACACAGCTCAACCTCTCCTCGCTATCGGGACAGGCCGTTCGCTTCCGTTTCCGGATGGGCACGGATGGAGCCGTCGATGACTATGGCTGGGCGGTGGACGATTTCGGCATTTACACTTGCGTCGCGACAAGTCCAACGCCGACGAAGACCCCGACGGCTTCGCCGACGAAGACACCGGCCCCAGGTACGCCCACCCCATCTCCGACAACGGGAGGAAGCAATCCAACGGCCACAAACACGCCACCTGTTCCCACCAGTACGCCCCTTGCCTGTGATTGCCCCGACGCGGATTTCGACGGAGTCCCCAATGCGTGGGACCTCTGCCCCAATACTTCCGTGGGCAGCTACGTCGATTCGAGCGGTTGTGCCGGCTCGACGCTGGGAAGTGCTCCAAGTCAACAGCGCTGGAACCTGATCCTCTTGCTCGGCCTGCTAGGTGTGGCGACACTGTTGCGGCGCGGGCATCTCATGCTTGGAAAACGCGGGCGGTGAGGAGCATTGGTGTTTGGAAGGGGTATCCACGCAAGGCGGGACAGAACAGAAAAAAAAGGAAAACGCGTAGCGTACAAAAACGTGGGTCCAGGGAGCGCGCTCCCTGGTGGGTGCAGGGCGAAGCCCTGCCAGGGGACGGGGGATGGAATC
>JAJRTK010000256.1 GCA_024278345.1 bacterium
CGGCGGAGGCTCTGCCTCCGGACCTCCGCTGGGAGCGCCGCTCCCAGACCCACGCCAGGGAGCCAGCTCCCTGGACCCACATCTTTGTGCGCTGCGCGCTTTTTTCGGGTGGCCGGTACCATGACCGAGGCAGGGCTTCGCCCTGCACCCACCAGGGAGCGCGCTCCCTGGACCCACGTGGTGGGGCGCTTCGCGCCTTCCTCTTTGTTTCCTTGGTTCCGTCCCACCTTACATGGATCTCCCGGTTGCGCCTATGTTGCCGGAAATGGCAAGTCGAGCTGGGGGCGGCAGTTTTCCAGCTCAGTGACGCCAACTCCCAGCAGGCGGATACCGCGAGTCCCCGCTTCGGTCCTGTCCAAGAGCTTCATGACCTGGCTTCGAAGGAAGGAGCCGACCTCCACAGCCTCCTGGAAAGTTATCGACCGCGTAATGGTCGTAAAGTCCGAATAACGAACCTTGATGAAGAGGGTCCTGAACTGGAGGCGCCTTTGGCGCAACTTCTTCTCCAGGTCTCGGAGCAGTGGCTCCAGTGCGAGCTGCACGAGCTCCCTTGAAAGCAGATCCGTGGGAAAGGTCCGTTCGCGGGAGATCTGCTTCCGTTCCCGATGAGGCCGGACGGGCGACGAATCGCGGCCGTGGGCCAGCTCGTGGATCCGGTAGCCGTATTTGCCGAAACGGGAAACAAGTTGGGTGAGAGGCAATTGCCGGAGTTCGGCAATGCTCTTAATTCCAAGCCGCTCCAAATTCCCGCCCGTCTTGGGGCCGATCCCCCAGAGCTTGCGAATGGGCAGAACATCGAGGAAGGCCTGGACCTTTTTCGGCGGCACCGCCAGCAGCCCGTCGGGCTTCGACATGCCCGAGGCAATCTTGGCGATGAGCTTGGAGGGACCGATCCCGGCGGAAGCAGTGAGGTTCAGCTCCGTGCGGATCCGCCCCTTGATTTCCGCCGCTACCGCTTGGGCCGCGGTCAGGGAATCGACTTGCCCCGTGACGTCAAGATAACATTCATCGAGAGCCACGGGCTCCACAAGGGGCGTGTAGCAGAGGAAGATCCTCCGGAGCCGGGCCGATATTTCTACGTACCGCTCCATCCTGAGCGGCAAGAAGACGACGGAAGGACAAAGGCGAGCTGCTCTGGCCGAAGGCATGGCGCTATAGATCCCGAAACGCCTTGCCTCGTAGCTCGCTGCCGCCACGACCCCCCTGCTTTCGGGACGCCCGCCCACCACTACCGGCCGACCTCGCAATTCGGGCCGGTCTCTTTGCTCCACAGCCGCAAAGAAGGCGTCCATATCGATGTGAAGGATCGACCGTTCTGATCCGAAACCCTGCTGCTCCGAGGCCATCTTCCAATTCCCAACTCTGAAGAGACCTGCATCCAAAGAACTTCGTCTGAGTGTAACATGTTTGAGTCGTTGCAAAAAACTTGGAACTCTCAGGCCCTGGGGGCACGAGCCCGGTTGGGGGTGATGAAAAGGCGACTGGCGGCGGACGGATTGCCGCCGCCGGGAGCGGAAGCCAACAGGTACCCACGACTTGACCGGGGCCGGGATGGATGGCTAGTCTGCATTGGATTTCTTTTTCTTCCGCACGGTTTTTCCAAGGAGACGTCGATGCACGCGATGTTGGCCGTTCTTTCGATTGTTGGAATTCTTCTTGCCTTTTTGCTCGGAAAGCGGATGGGGCGGCTGGAAAAGGACGGCGATTGACGAAATGCGCCAGTTTCCCACCTCTTCCGTTCGGCTTCTCTTTCCCGGTCTACACCAGATCGTTGGCGGGCGGCAGGCGGCCTTCTTCGACGCTCCGGCGGGCACACAGGTGCCCGGACCGGTCCTTCGCGACATGCTGGTCCATCTCCAGGCGGACAATGCCAATACCGGCGGGTTCTTCGCCACAAGCCGCCGGACGGATCGCTGTATCGAGCGAGCTCGGAAGGCCATGGCGGATTTCGTCGGCGCTTCGAGCCCGGATGAGATCGTCTTTGGCCCCAATATGACGACACTGACCTTCCGAGTTGCTCAGGCCGTGGGCAGGGTCTTGGGCGAAGGCGACGAGGTGGTGGTGACACGGCTCGATCACTCGGCCAATGTCTCGCCCTGGTTGGAGCTCCGGGAGAAAGGCGTCGTCGTCCGTTCCGCGGGCTTCGAGCCCGGCGATTGCACCCTCCGAATGGACGAGGTCGAGGCACTGATTGGGCCTCGCACCCGGTTGGTGGCCGTGGGGCTCGCCTCCAACGCCGTGGGCACTCTCCATCCGGTGGCGAAAATCACTGAGATGGCGCGGGCTGTAGGGGCGTGGACCTTCGTCGATGCCGTTCATTACGCGCCCCATGGTCCCATCGATGTCCAGGAGCTGGGCTGTGACTTTCTGGTTTGCTCGGGCTACAAATTTTTCGGACCCCACGTGGGAGTTCTGTGGGGTCGCCGCGGCCTTCTTTCGGAGCTTCCCGTTCAAAAGGTCCGGCCGGCGCCCTCTACGCCGCCAGAACGTTGGGAGACGGGAACGCTGAACCATTCGGCTCTGGCCGGTTTGACCGCGGCCGTGGACTACCTGAGCGATTTGACGTTGCTCGCCAACGAAGAAGAAGCCCAGTCCGCGCCAGTCTATACCCCTCTCGCTCCGCCAGTGGAAAGCCGGGGAGCCAGGTTGTCTGCAACCGAAAAACCCGTCCAGGGCCACTATTTCGCCGGGGCTGAATTGACGGGGCCTCCGCCCTTGACACTGGCTGGGCGGCGAGGCAGGCTTCTCCAGTCCATGCGCTGGCTTCGGGACTACGAAAAGGATGTTTCCCGGTGGCTTATCAAGGGGTTCAACTCGATTCCGGGTGTGCGAATCTGGGGGATTTCGGATTCTGATCGCCTGGACGAGCGGGTTCCCACCTTCGGCCTCACCATCGAAGGCAAGAACTCGCACGAAATCGCCAAAGCCCTGGCTGACAAGGGTATTTTCTGCTGGTCAGGGGACTTTTACGCCCCGGATGTCGTGGAAACGTTGGGACTCGAAAAGCAGGGCGGATTGTTGCGGATCGGGGCAGTCCATTACACGAGCCAGGCTGAAATGGAGTTCTTGCTGCAAGAGCTGGAAAAGCTGGCGAAGAACGAGCCTGACTGAAACAAGGACCCTCCCACCCGATCTTTGCCGTTCCCGATCCCTTGTTTGCGGGAGGATCCATTTTGGGCGGGTTGTCGGTCGCTTTCAGGGCACGGGGTCCGGGGGAAGAGCGTTGATGGGCGGATGGCAGCGGTCGGATGGACGCTGACAGGAGCGGACCTCAACCATCAGAAAAGGTGGACTTTTCCAGAACCAGCGCCCTCGTGGCGTCCCACGATCCAATCTTTGGTGTGTCCCGCTGACCGTGGATACCCAGGGCGTTAGACTTCAGTAAAGTACTTTCCTGTCCTTTTGTTGGCTTCCGCTCCCATCGCTCACAGCCGTTCGCGCTACTCGCCTTTTTTTTGCCCTTGGTCGGAGCGCATACCCCCATGTCGTGGTGCCAGGGACTCTTCCGCCAGCCGGAGGATCTCCCGGTGCAGAAGCTTTCCCGATGCCGTCCGGGGAAGGGGTGATTCGGAAAGAAGGATCTCCTTGGGTTGCTGGAATCGCGCTAGCCGAGGCCGGCACCAGGCCATTAGATCCTCCTGGAAAGAGGTGGCTTCGGGGGAAGAAGTCTCTTCTGGATGGACCAGGGCCACCACCCGCTGGCCCCAGTCTGCGTCGGGCAGGCCGAGGATGCAGACATCCGCCACGGCCGGGTGGCCCTGGAGGACCGCCTCCACCTGCGCGGGATAGACGTTTTCGCCGCCTGTCACAATGAGGTTGGTACGCCGGGAAAGCAGAACCAGGCGGCCCCGGGGATCGATAAAACCAATGTCGCCCGTGGGAAACCAATCCTCCCGTCGAGGCGGCTCTCCATCGTAGCCTTGCATGACCGCGGGACCGCGAATCAGAAGCTCGCCTTCTTCCCCGGATTCAGTTACTCCGGCGATCTTCACCGCAAAGCCGGGCAGGGGACGACCGCAGGAGGAATCGATATCCCCGGGCTTTTGTGTCGCCACTTGCGAACCGGCTTCCGTCAGGCCATAGGTTCGGATGACGGGAAGGCCAGCGCTTCTGGCTCGTCGAAGCAGCTCCGCCGACGTGGGGCCTCCACCCACCAGAGCCGCCTGGATTTTTCCGGGAAAAACAGGATTCTCTCCCCGCGCCGAAACAGTCGGAGGCAGGGAAAGAGCGGCGTCCAAGGTCCGGCTTAGCGTCCTGGCCACGAAGGAGACATGAGTGATTCTCCCCAGAATCAGGGCCCTGGCCACTTCATGGGCATCGAAGCGCCGGTGGATATCCACGGCGAAGCCGTCCCGGGCGGCGCGGAACAGAAGAGCAAGGCCGCCAATGTGGCAGAGCGGCAGGCTGCTCAGCCAAACGTCGCCAGGACCCGTTCTCAGATGTGCCCAGGACGCGGCGGCGCTGGCCGCGTGGTTCCCGTGAGTGAGCAAGGCTCTTTTGGGGGTTCCGGTCGTTCCCGAAGTGAAAAGGAGCGTTGCCACCTGGGCCTGGCCAACCAGCCCGGTAACCGCGGCCGACGGGGCATCGAAGAGCCCGTCAATCTGGGCCGTGGTGCATTGGAGTTGGCCGGCCACCGCCCGATAGCGGCAGTCATGCAGCACGAGATCGACCTGGGCCTCGGAGACCCGCGAAGCAAGCTCCAACGGGGGAAGAGCTGGATGAAGAGAAACCAGGACCGCGCCCTGGATCAAGATGCCGTGGATCACCGCCGCCGTCTGAAGACTCGGCTCGGAAAGCAAGGCGATCCGGGCTCCGGGCTCAATTCCAAGGCGGGAGAGGCCGGCGGCCACCTTCTTGGCCAGAGCTGCAAGCTCGCCATAGACCGCGGTTTGTGCCCCGCAGTGAAGCGCCGGAAGATCCGGCGTTTGGCAGGCACGCTCCAACAGTGGGTAAAGAAAATCAGAGTTCATCGGAGACCTTCCAAGGAGGAACGGGTTTCAAGGCCCGGATGCCAAAGAGCGGCGGCGGAGCAGATTTCAAACCGGCCCGGCGCCTGGGCCTCCGGCCCTGGAACCCTGGTGGGGGACTCCGTACCCACCTCCCCCTGGCAGGGCTTTGCCCTGCACCCACCAGGGAGCTCGCTCAACTTCCCGTTGCAACAAAGGGCAACGGGAGCCCAGCCCACATCTTTGGGCGCTGCATAGCTGCCGAAGGCACCACCGATGGACGAGGCCCCGAAGAGCGGCGGCGGAGCGGATTTCAAACCGGCCCGGTGCCGCGGGCAACCGGATCTTCGTTTCATGGACTGAACCCCAGGCCAGGCCCAGGCGGGACCTCGATGATGGGCCCGCTGGCCGGGATACCCAGGCAGATGTCTCTGGCAAGAAATCCGGCGGTGGCCAATCCATGAGAGATGGGTTTTGCTAAACGTTGCCGTAGGGCAGGTCCGATTTCGTCCGGCGCAAACCCTTCGCATCGAAAGTCCGAATGGGGTTTCTCCAGAACCCCCTGGGCCAGGTTTCCAAGGCTTTCGGCTCGGGAGGTGTTGCCAGCGGCCCGGGCCGGGATGCCACCGGCCCAGGCCGGGAGATCACCAGCCCAGGCAGGGAGATCACCAGCCCAGGCAGGGAGATCACCAGCCCAGGCAGGGAGATCACCAGCCCAGGCAGGGAGATCACCGGCCCAAGCAGGGAGGTTTCGCCTCGCCTCCCACAGCCCCAACACTGCCTCCCGGAGGCGCTGGAGCCATTCCAGGAGTTGACAGGCATTCCCTGGCTCCGCCACCGCTTCCAGGACAGCCGCTACGTGGACGGCTCCTGCCCGGCCAACGGCGCCATCCAGGGCCGTCGTGACGATGATCTGAAGTCCTGACGCCCGAGCCAGGCAGCCCAACATGACCGCCGGGCCCGGGCCTCCAGAGCGCATCGGTTTCAGCACCAGAACGTCAGCTGCCCCAAGCGCCAAAACCCTTTGGAGATCCCGCCAATCCGTCACCGCTTCGTCTACGCCGATGGAAATACCTGAAGATTGCCGAACCGCGGCAAGGCCCTGAAGATCGTTCGAAGCTACCGGCTGTTCCAGAAGCGCCACTCCCTCTTCCTGAAACCCTTTTGCCGCCCGTAGTGCCTGGGAAACGGACCAGGCGCCGTTGGCGTCGGTCCGGATCTCTACCCGGCTCCCCACGGCCCGGCGAACTGCCCGGATTCTTTCCAGATCAGTTTCCGGACAAAACCCCACTTTCAGCTTGAGGCAACGAAATCCCCGCGCAACCTCATCCGCTGCTTCCCGCGCCGCTCCCTCGGGATCCATTGAAGAAAGAAGCGCATTGGCCCATAACCGGCGAGCGTAGCAGCCACCGCCCAGTACGGAAGCCAGGGGAAGGTTTTGACGCCTGGACAGGAGATCCAGAAGCGCCTGGTTGAGCGCGTGGCCATCGGCCACCCAAGAACTGGCCACCCCTCCCAAAGGCGCCGACTCACCATAACCGGAAAACCCCGCTTCATCTTCCAACTCAAGGAGGCGGACCACTCGCTCCCGGAGCATCTGTTTGGATGTCTGGAGCCCAGCCCGGAAGGGCAATCGAAAGGTCCGCCACTGAGCGCGGATGACGGGCACCACGGATGAATGGCCTGACAGAATCTTGCCATTCCCGATGTCCGACCCTCCTTCTACCATCCCGCGAGCCCCGGTATCCAGAGGAGGCTGAAAAGAGCCAAAATCTTGGCCGTCCCTTCCAGCGCGCGGTTGAGGCTATGACCATCCGTTTTCTGGCTCATCATCACTTTTGCCCGACCAAAGGCCAGGGGCAGGCTCACAAAGGGCAACAACCCGAGCCAGCTTCCTTCCCCGGGCCTCATCCAGACCCAGAAGACCAATCCATACGCCGTCGCTAGAAGTGCCGCGTAGTAAACCTTCGTGGCTCGCCGACCCATCCGAACCGCCGTGGTCCGCTTGCCCACCCGGGCATCGCTCTCCATGTCCCGATAGTTGTTCACCACCAGAATCGCCGTGGAGAGCAGGCCCGCCGCAACACCGGCCAAAAGGGAGTCCTCCGTGGGCGGCCCCGCCTGAAGGAAATGTGTCCCCGCCACCGCCACGGGGCCAAAGAAGACAAAGACGAACAAATCCCCCAACCCATGATAGCCCAAGGGCCACGGTCCCGCCGTATAAGCGATCCCGGAAGCAACGGCTGACACTCCCACCAGCGCGATGGGCCAGCCCCCCAAATAGACCAGATAGGCGCCAGAGAGAATCGCACCCAGAAAGACCAGAACACTCCCGCGACAAGCTTCGACCGGTGTCAGATAACCCATCTGCACGGCCCGCGGTGGCCCCAGTCGATCAGAACTATCGGCTCCCTTCTGGAAATCGGCCAGATCGTTCACCAGGTTCGTCCCGATCTGGATAAGGGAGGCTGACACCAGGATGACGACGGCGGTCCAAGGCTGGAATCTCCCCGCTCCCGCCGCCGTGGCACAGCCCAGGAAAACCGGGGCAGACGCTGCGGCCAGGGTTTTCGGCCGAGCCGCTAGCAGCCACGCCCCAGCACGGCTCAACTGGAGGGGCTCGGTCATGGGTCGCCTCCTTGCCGAATCTGTGCCTCCACTGCTTCCACGACTCTTGCTTCCAGATCGCGGTACCGCTGCGCGCTCTGGTCTCGATTCATCGGAACCTCGATGAGGAGCGGCTCCTGCTTCGCTAGACCACTTTGCACCGCACCCGCAAGCTCCTTGTAGCTTTCCGCCAGGATGTGGCCCATTCCGTAAAGCTCCGCAAGAGGCTTGAAGCCCAGCCCGTGAGGCGTGGCGAAGAGCTCTTCGAACCTCTGAGTCTCATTCCGAACCGGAAGAAACGAAAAAATGCCTCCGCCATCATTGTTCACCACCACGATGATCAAGGGAATTCCATCGCGCCGGGCCACCAACAGTCCCCCCTGGTCGTGGAGAAGCGAAAGATCCCCGATGAATAGAAATCCAGGCCGCGTTTTCCCGGAACCAGCGCCTGCGGCGACTGCACCAAGGGCCGTGGACAAGACCCCGTCGATCCCGTTAGCGCCGCGGTTGGCCAGCAGCCTCAAGCGCTCGCCGCCAGCCGGAAGAAAAGCGTCCAGGTGCCGCACCGGCATGCTGTTTCCCACAAACAAAAGCGTATCCCGAGGCAGCTCTCTGGCCAGGACCTGCACCACGCTTGCTTCAAACCACTCTTTCTCCGCCACTTCCGTCACCAGCTCCGCCGCCCGTTGCTCCGCAGCCTGAAAACCTTCCAGGAACCTTTCGTCAGGATGCCTTTCCATAGGTCCTTGGTACAGGGCACGGCAGAAAACCGCGGGGGCGCAGTCGATGACCACGGGTCCCAGATGACCCGGGTCACGGGCTCCGGGACCATCCAGAAGGATCTGTTCCGCCTCGCCGCAACTCTCCAGGAATTGTTGGAGCACCTTCGAGGTGGGTGGCGCACCGAACCGCAAGATCAGGTCTGGCGTGTGGATTCGCCTGAATTCGGGGCTCCGAAGAAACCATTCGTACGCACCAAGGACCAAGCCGCCGCCTGGGCTACCTCGCCGCAGTTGCGAGCAGGGATCGGCCAGTACCGGAGCCCGAAGCCGTTCCGCTAACTTGAGTACGGAGGTTGCCAAATCGGGGCTTCCAGAGTGTGGACCCACGACGACCAGGCAGCGCTGGGAATGCCCAATCAGCGGCGCCACCGCTTCGGCCTCCGCGCTTCCCCGGCCGGAGCTTGGCCGAAGCCATTCCTGAAACGGGCGCTTTTGGGTCGTCCTCAATGTTTCGTGCCCTACGCGCTGAAGCTCTCTTCCGTTCTGGAAAGAACGTTTCTTCACACTCCCCAGCACTTCCCCATTTTCGCGGGCCTCCAACCGGCCCCAGACCGCCAGAGGATCTTGGCGGCCCAACTCTTCACCGACGTCTTTTTCCACCGGCCTCGGATCTAGCGGATCCCGGAAAGGAACGTTCACGTGGACCGGCCCGCCTCGCGCCTCCGCCAAAAACACCATTCGGCAGATCGTGGATCGGACCGCCCGCAAAAGCCGCCCGTCAGCTTCTGGAACCGGCAGCTCCGAAAAACCGACCGCCACGTGCCCAAACAGGTGCTTTTGGTCAATGGCCTGGGGCGCCCCGCATCCCTGGAGCTCCGGCGGACGATCCGCCGTCAGAAGCAAAAGAGGGAGACCGGAATGATAGGCTTCTACCGCCGCCGGAAGAAGGTTCGCAGCCGCTGTCCCCGATGAACAGAGAACCACTGCCGGGCGACCCGTCTGCTTGACCAGGCCCAGGGCGAAAAAGGCCGCCGACCGCTCGTCGAGATGCACGTAGAGCGGTATCCCGCTTTGCCCCGCAATCCCAAGGACCAGAGGACCCGAACGGGAGCCCGGCGCAACGCAGGCTCCAGCGACACCGACACGCTCCAGCTCCTCCGCGATAGCTCGGGCCCAAAGCATGTTCCGGTTGGGATCGAGTCTTGTCACCTCATCTCCCCGAACCCGCCATGGCCCGGCTGCCCCGCCGAAAAACCCAGAGCTGACAACATCGTCCGGAACTTCATCTGGGTCTCCAGCCACTCCGCCCAGGGATCGGACTCCGCCACAATCCCGGCTCCCGCATAGAGATGCGCCCTCCCCTCCGAAAGAAAGGCCGATCGAAGCCCGACGAAAAACTCCCCAAAACCGCGACCGTCGATCCAGCCCACGGCTCCACAATACCAGCCTCGCTCCAACCTTTCGGTCTTCCGCAAAAAATCGAGGGCAGCCTCCGTCGGGTGCCCACCAATGGCCGGCGTCGGGTGAAGCCGCTCTGCCAACTCCAACACGTGCAGATCCTGGTTCAGCTCCCCTTCCACGGGCGTCCAAAGGTGCTGGATTTTCCGAAGCCGCAACGGTTTGGGCGACAACACGGAAATCAGAGTCGCCACGGAAGAAAGACGACGACGGATCGATTCCGCCACCAACTGGTGCTCCCACCGCTCCTTGGGACTGGAAAGCAAACGCTGACCAAAAAGCCGGTCTTGCGCGGTATCCACGCCTCTCGGTGCCGAACCCGCAAGCGCGCAGGTCCGGACATGGCGACCCTCCAGGGCCACCAGAGGCTCGGGCGTCGAACCGACGAACGCCCGTCCCGGCGAATCCACCACCGCGAAAGCAAGCCCCCGTCCCTGCTCTTTCCAAAGCGCATCGAACACAAGCCTGGGGGAAACCCCGCTGTCGCCCCTGAAAACCACTTCCCTCGCCAGCACCACCTTCTCCAACCGGCCGGCCCGGATCCACTCCCTGGCCTCCTCCACCCGACGCAGCCATGAAATCCGCCCTTCTCCTCCCACCATTCGCAGCGAAGGACGCTGCTCCGGGAAATCCGCAAGCTCCATGGAAGATAAGAGCCTTCGCCCCTGCTCCTCCAACAACCCCAGATCGTTTTCCGGCTCCACTTGCAAAACCGCGGTCCGCCAGACTTCTCCACCACGGCTGATCTCCATCTGCAACGGAAGCACTAGAAGAATCGGCGGAAACCCGCCGTTGATAGGGCGGCTAGCCTCGAATGCGAAGCCCCCTAAAAGCCGTGGTGCCGCCCAGTCTGGCACGGTGTCATCCACAAGGAGACTGGCGAAAAGCTCCCGGCTCCACCGCGCCGCCGACGAAAAACGGCCACCACCCTCTGCCTCAAAACGAGCAGCCACACCCCGATAAGAAACCCGCTCCGCCACACCGGCCCCCCGGCGGAGAGAAAAAGCGCCGGCAACCCCGCCCAGACCCAACGGCAGACCGTGCAACGGCGGACCTTCAACCCTTTTGGAAAGGGCAACCAGCTCCACCACGCCCTTCTTCTTGGCCAGCCGCAGCGCTTCTGACAGTCGCTCACGCACGCTCCCCGTATGCACGGTTCGCTCATGCACTGCCAGCATCCCCGACCGCCTCCTTCACTTCGCCCCGGTAGGCAAAGGCGATCCCGAAGCTCAAAGGAACCATCCGGACTTCCCGAAGTCCCGCCTTCTCCATCAGCTCCAAAAACCGCCTCCCCGACGGAAAACTCGCCGCTGTCCGCGGCAAATACTCGTACGCACCCCTGTCACCCGTCAACCAGCCTCCAATCCGCGGCATCACCGCCCTGGAATACCAACGGTAGAACGCCGCAAACCCCGGAAAGCTCGGCTGCCCAAATTCCAACACCACGACCCGGCCACCAGGCCGCACCACCCGAGCCATTTCCCGAAGACCCGACACAGGATCATCAAGATTCCGGATACCAAAGGCCACCACTGTCCCATCAAACTCCCCATCCCGGTAGGGAAGCCGCAGCGCATCCGCCGCCACGAAATGGACCCGCGAATCCTCAACGCCCCGTTTTCTAGCTTTCTTCAGCGCCTGCCGAAGCATCGGCTCACAAAAATCGCTCCCCTGGACCCGCCCACGCCTCCCTACGATCCCCTCAAGAGCAAGAGCTAAGTCCCCCGTTCCCGAACAAACGTCCAGCAGCTTCTCCCCCTCTATGGGCTTCAGCAAACTCAACGCCCGCCCTTTCCAACGCCCGTGAATCCCCGCCGACAACACCCTATTCGTCACGTCGTAACGCTCCGCGATCCCGGCGAACATCTCTTGAACTTCGCGACTCATCGCCATCCCTTCCACCACGGCCAAAGCCCGGATCCAGCAGATCGACATTCCCCGGAAACTCCCTACAGCCCGGAACGAACCACCACTCAAGCCCACGAACCGGCTTCTTGAACCGGAACCCTCTTTCACTCCACAAGCGGGGGCCACTTTTGGCTGCGTTCCGCTCCCGGCGGCGGCCGTCCGCCGCCCCTCGCCCATTACACCCCTATCCTTGTCGGTCAACCCCTAAAAATGGCTCCCCTTCCAACGGCCCGCCCATCAGCTCACCCTCTTGGCAAGGGCTAAGGCCACTGATTCCAGGGCTCCGCGAGCTTCGCTCTCCGGCAATCCCCTCAGCGCGTCCAAGGCCCGCTCCGTCCGTTCCCGGATCTCCTTGACCGCCAAATCCAAGCCACCCGACGCCTCCGCCACTTCCCGTACCCGCAAAGCCAATTCTCCGCCAGGAGGCCCCGAACCCTGAAGTGACTTCTCCAACAACCGCCCCAAGTCGGGGTCGGACTCCAACGCCACCAACAACGGGTAGGTCACAACCCCCTCCCGAAGACAAGAAACAACTGATTTGCCGAAAACATCCGGATCGCCCGTCAAATCCAGCAGGTCGTCCCGAACCTGAAAGGCGACTCCCAGCTCGTGCCCATATTCTCCCAAACGCTCCACCTGTTCGGCCCACCGGCCAACCGCTGTTAATGCCCCGGCCCGAGCCGCCCACTCAAAGAGCGAAGCTGTTTTGCCCTCCACCACGGAAAAATAGTCTTCCCGGCAGACGTTCGTTTGACCGCGCTGCTCAAGCTGCAATGCCTCGGCGGAGATCATCCGCACCATCACCTCTACCAAGGAACCCACCAGCCCAGGAAGCCCCGTTTCTTCCACTAATCCCAAGGCTTGAATCATTAGAAGATCGCCACCCAGAATACTCGCCGCATTCCCGAAGACCAGGCGGGCCGCCACCCTCCCACGCCGCATTCCGGCTTCGTCAATGACGTCGTCATGGAGCAACGTCGATCCGTGAACCGCCTCCGCCGCGATGGCCACCGACCGCGTCCAGTCGTTGGGAGCCTCCGGATCCAACGAGCGAGCCGCCAACATGCAAACCGTCGGTCGAATCCGCTTGCCTCCCGCCATCACCAAATGCCGTGCCGCGGCGGAAGCCAGGTCTCCTCCCGCCGTCAACTTTTCAAGTCCCTCTTCTACTGCCCCAAGCTTCCTGGAAAAAGGCTCGTCCATCCCCGCAAGCCCCTCCGTCACTCCTTGAAGCCCGTAAGTCGAGGCCACTCGCAGCAAACGCTCGCTGCCTTTTCTCACCGCACTCCATCGAAGTCCATTCATCCCGCGATCTACCTCAAACAAAAGTCCACTCAAGAACTACGACTCCGCATGATTAGGTTGGAGGTGGTCATCGTTTCGGCCACCCGAAAAAATCGCACGGCAGGTAAAGATATAGGTCAAAGGAGCTAGCTGCTGGGTGCAGGGCAAAAAACGGAACATCTAAAGGACATGACGATCAGTAAAAACTTTCTTCGCTTGGAACCAAAGTTCGCTTCGGTTTGCCGATGAAGAAGATAAGGCCTCGAAATCGACAATCAGCCTATTCTCATGGCCGGCGGTAATGCCCGATCATCCAACCACCTTGCCTGGGAGTCGAGCACCACGTAGAAAATTATTCACCCCAGATGAGGACGTAGTTCCGAGAATCCATGGAGGGAATTTCAGCGATGGCCCTCGATCCTGGAATTGTCTCCAGAAGCTCCTCTCGCTTGTACGAACGGAAATCAGGCGGCGCCAGATCATTGACGGTTAGATACCCCCTTGCCGATTTCAGGAGAACCTTTCTCATGTAGACCTCTTGAATTTCCCTTGGCAGCTCCGAAAACGCATAGTTGCTGATCACAAGATCCGATTTGGAGCTTTCCAGCTCGTTCATTGTCCTGTACCGCGTGGTCGATGAAAGAACATAGGAATCAAGATATCTTTGTGCCAACATAAGAACCGGCTTCAGATCAATGAGCAAATAGGAGCTTGGATTGAAGCGAGCGTTGATCACTCGACACTGGCCACCGTAACCAACACCGATCTCGCAGATCTTCAGCCCGTCGAGAGTTCCGAAAAAATTGGTCAGATCCGCGAGCACTTTGACATATCTGAGGGTCGTTGGCGACACCCATCCAATGCCACTGTAATAGCTAAGAGGCGGACCTCCATACAGGTCGTTCCGCTTAAAAGCCTCCATTTGCCCAAGAAGCTCTGAATTCTTGGCAATTTCCTTTAGATACTCTTCTCCATGTTCCTTGGTCACGTGCTCAAGAACGCGCTGGTACACGGGACTGCTTCTAAACTTCTGGAATTTTCTGCAACTCAAGGCAGCCCGCAAACAGAAATCAGGGAATACGATTCCGTATTGAGTCCGCAACCCCCTCCCCAACGTTCTAATCCGGAGACGGTTCCAGAGAATTTTGGAAAACGCGATAATTTCTCGGGGCTTCATAAGCCTTCCCTGTGTCTGAGGTGGGACCTATCAAATTGTCGTGTTTTTGTTTTACAATTTTCTTCGCCGAAATGGTGGCACCGGCATCTTGCCAGTGTAGCGCCCTCCGGGCTGCACGGAGCCGGAAAGGAGGCCCGCCCCAGCGGTGATGTTGTCAACCGGATCTGATAGGTCCCTCTAAGGTTGAGAGACGCGGCCCAAGCCCGCAGCACGAAATCCCCGGACAACCGCCGAACAACGCGAGACGCAGGCAAGACGCAACAGAGCATCGAATTGTCCCGCCATCAGTCGATACCCCATCCATACTCACTGCATGACATGAAGATTCACCACGCCAGCAGCTTACCCGCTTGCCACCCGCCGCTCACCACTCCCATCAGTCCCTGCGGATTTGCTCCGCTTGCTGATCCAAATGCTGGACGAGGTCATCATCCAGATCCAGGGCCGTTGCCAATTGCTCCAGATAGCTTCGCTCTTGGGGATGGTCCAGATCGACGACCATTCGCGACATGAGGTAGATTTCAGCCGCCGCTTCGGGAGACTCGGCGGCGGAGGCAATCTCCGCGGGATTGAGCGGCTTTCTGAGCTCCTCCTGGAAGAGGGCGGCGGCCTCAGATCCCAAACCCATCTTCCCTATGGCCTGATCGATCCTCTGTCGCTCGAAGGCATCGATGTGACCATCTGCTTTTGCCGCGGCGATCATGGCTTTCAGCAGTCCGAGGCTTCGTTTCTGCGCTTCCTCGTCGCTCAAATCGCTCATGGGCCTGCCAGGAGGTGGTGCGCTGGCATTTTTGCTTTGCCAGCTCTGGTAGGCCGTGTACGCCAGGCCGCCCAAAGCAGCCAGGCTCCCGATCTGAACCGCACTGCGTGTGGCCCGGCGTCCGGTGCGAGTGCCGAACAACATTGCCAGCGCACCGGCCGCCAGCGCGCCCTTGCCCATTCCGGCAAGCATGGTCTCCCGCTCCGGACCGCTTTTAGGCACCCCCACCGCCTTCTCGCCCCAGCTCTGCCCCTGCTTGGCCAGGCCTTTGCCGGTCTGAAACAACTGGTTGAATAATCCACGAGCATCCATCGACAAACCCCTTTATTTGTAGGAAACGATCTTGCTGAAGCCCTCGGGAGTCTAAACCCGGATATCTCATCAAGGATCGTCGCGAAGCAGTCTGAGGCGCGTTTCCACCAAGGAGGGAGAGGCGGACACCGGAGGCGTAGTCTTGCACTACGTCGAGGATGTCCGACCGACGAAGACGCCGGGGGAGACGATGGATCAGACGCCGCAGCAGATTTTTGATGAGATATCCGGGCTAAACTATCAGACAGGGAAATGGCACTCCAGATGGGACCTATCAAATTGTCGTGTTTTTGCCTTACAATTTTCTTCGCCGAAACGGTGGCACCGGCATCTTGCCGGTGTAGCGCCCTCCGGGCTGCACGGAGCCGGGAAGGAGGCCCGCCCCAGCGGTGATGTTGTCAACCGGATCTGATAGGTCCCCTCCAGATTGGTCTGCGAGCTTTGGAACGTCGCTCCACGCCCAACCTGGCGAACCCGGCGGGCGGCTCTGGGGCGGCAAATCGATCCCGCTTGACCGTCTGGTCCATGCCCATCCTGTCAATGGCGCAGTGGGCTTCCCCCTCTTTCGTTGGAGTACTCTAGCAGAATTTTGGACGAAACTGCATCTTTCCGCACCAGAGTCAAGAACCAGCCAGCAGATTGAAACCGGGGGCGGATCGACTGCGGAGGCGTGCTTACTGGGCCGCAGCGCTGATCACTTTCACGACCTTCGCTCCCTTTTCTATGTATTTCATCGCCTCATCAAACGTCCAGCCTTTTTTCTTATGACGAGAAGATTGCCTTTCCATTGCCTTTCGAGTGGACAAAACTTCCCGCTTCAGTTGCTTCTTGCTGTAAGTCACGCGATTTGTTGGTGTAAACCTGCGCTCCCTCGGGCCGGATTTGCCGCCTATCCACTGTCCCGCTCCAAAGTCAACGCGGAACCCCGTCTTAAGATTCGTAATGTAGACCGTCTTGGGCAACCAACCTGCGTTGGAGCCCGCATTGTCATGCCCCAGCTTGATGGCACGCAGAGCCCCCAGGCGGCGGATGCTCAGAACGTCGGTGTCCCAGTGTCCACGTTCAAAGCTATCGCCCACGGGATCAAGCACAACTTTACGAGTCGTGCCCTTTGCCCCAAATAGCTGGATGAATACATTCGCATCAGTTCCCGCATGACTCGTGTCCGCTGTGTATATCGTGACACGGTAAGGGTCCGCTTCAGCAATTGGCGGGAGTATCGTCGCCATGACCAACGCTACAATCAGCATTCCTTTGTTATTCATGAATCGGCTCCTCCTTCTTTTCGATAGATGATGCAATCTTTTTTAGAGTATCCTGCCATCTACGCACCGGTCAAGGGGTGATAAATCTCATGACAGGCGGACACACTTGCCTCACTGAGTCCGACCCATGGGTCTTGACCCAGATATCTCATCACGGATCGTAGAGACGCGGGGGGTATCCACGTAAGGCGGGACACTCCAGAAAACAAAAGAGAAACCGCGCAGCGCACAAGAGTGTGGGTCCAGGTAGGGTCACGGCATGCCGTGACCCTACCTGGTGGGTGCAGGGCAAAACCCTGCCAGGGGACGGGGGACAGACTCCCCGGACAACCGCCGAGGGTCGCGAGGCGCAAAGGAGTGTCCAACTGTCCCGCTTTGCGTGGATGCCCCGACGCAGGCAGAGGTGCGTCTCTGGCAAGGACGAGAAGAGGCGGACACCGGAAGCCTAACTGCACTACGTTGAGGATCCGTCGGAGGATAACGCCGGTGGAGACGATGGATGGGACGCCGCAGCAGGTCGGTGATGAGATATCCGGGTTGAGCTGAGACTCATTAACTCCAGGACTGGCGGGCAGCCACCAGCGCCCGGGGAGCCCCTATGTACGAAGCGATGGGAGCTGGACAACGAGCAGCGCGGAGGGAACGCAACCCGTGTGACATGCAACCTCAACAAATCGCCAGTTTCCGGTGACCATTTTTACAGATCGCTGGAATCCATGCTAAAGAGGATATCCCGCTCAAACAACCGACTTCGAACCGGAGGGGCATGCGACCTGCCTCTTGTTTCTGGAGGCAACCGAATGGACGACACCCCCACCACAGAGTCTGGATTTCGCGAATTAGGGCTTTCCGAGCCGGTGTTGAAAGCCCTGGAAAACGTGGGCTACGAGACCCCGACCCCAATCCAATCCGCCGCCATCCCCCACCTTCTGGCTGGGAAGGATCTTTTTGGGCAAGCACAGACGGGCACGGGCAAGACCGCGGCATTTGCCTTGCCCTGCCTTTCCATCATCGACCTCAAGAAAACCCAACCACAGGCACTGGTACTGACTCCCACCCGCGAGCTCGCCCTGCAAGTAGCCGAGGCATTCCAGCGCTACGCATCCCAACTTCGTGGATTCCACGTTTTGCCCATTTACGGGGGGCAGGGCTATTCCACCCAGCTTCGTCGATTGATGCGCGGTGTTCACGTGGTCGTCGGGACGCCTGGCCGAGTGATGGATCATCTTCGCCGAGGCACGTTGAATCTTGAGGAACTGCGGCTTCTGGTCCTGGATGAGGGCGATGAAATGCTGCGTATGGGATTTGTCGATGACGTCGAGTGGATCCTGGAAAGAACTCCGGCTGGGCGGCAGATCGCCCTCTTTTCGGCGACGTTGCCCACCCCGATCCGCCGAATCGCCAAGAAGCACCTGCGGGAACCCGAACAGATTGTCATCAAGTCACGCACTGCGACGGTTGAATCGACAAACCAGCGCTATTGGATGGTCAGCGGGTTTCACAAGCTGGATGCGCTGACGCGAATTCTCGAGGCTGAGACGTTCGACGCGGTGTTGATTTTCGTCCGGACCAAGGTGGCGGCGGTCGAGATATCAGAGAATCTGAAGGCCCGAGGATACGCGTCCGAGGCCCTCAACGGCGACGTTCCCCAGCGGCAGAGAGAGCAGATTGTCGGACGCCTCAAGTCGGGCGGGCTGAACATCGTCGTGGCAACCGATGTCGCGGCCCGTGGACTAGACGTCCATCGAATCAGTCACGTCATTAACTTTGACATCCCCTACGACACAGAGACCTATGTGCATCGGATCGGTCGAACGGGACGGATGGGAAGGCGCGGAGAGGCCATCCTGTTCGTCACCCCCCGCGAGCGCCGCATGCTTCGTTCCATCGAGCGGGCGACGAAGCAGAAGATCCAACTGATGCGCCTTCCGTCCACGGAAGACGTCAATGACAAGCGGATCGCGAGGTTTCGCCAGCGAATCACCGATACAATGGCTCTGGAGGGTCTGGAGCTATACACGAAGATCATCCACCAGTACCAGCAGGATCACGATGTACCCTCGTTGGAGATCGCGGCGGCACTGGCCAAGATCGCCCAAGGTGACACTCCGCTGCTACTTCCTCCGGAGCCCGAACGAAAGACAATCTGCGCCGCCCCGCCAGCGACGCGCCAAAGACGGATGCCCAAAGAGGCAAGGGGGGCGAAAAAACCGCCATTAGGCTGGGAGAGCTTCCGCATGGAGGTCGGCCACCAAGACGGTGTGCGACCAGCTAACATCGTCGGTGCCATCGCCAACGAGGCCGAGCTCGACAGCCGCTACATCGGCCGGATCGACATCTACGACCACCACAGCACCGTCGATCTTCCCGAGGGCATGCCACATGAGATACTCCGGGTTCTCCAGCGTACGTTTATCGCTGGAAAGCGCCTCTGCATCTCCCGCTTGCGCAACCGAAACAAGTCCGGAAAGAACAGGATGCTCCCGAAGAAGACCAGGATGGACGGTAAGAAAAAACGGCTGCGCAAACAAAAAAGCCGCACCGGTCTCCTCCACTAGAATGCGCGGGCTATTTAGTGAAACTGAGATCGAGGAAGACCTCTGCTTCTTCGAGCTGTCGCTGGGCTTGGAGGAAATCGGTGGAATCGTCCGGGCTCTCGAGCTGCTCGATAGCCGCCTGACGAAGCTTCTTGTGCTTGACGAAATCGATGGATTCAGGGAGCGAGCCCTCTTCCACAAGAACGCTCACTTGGTTCTCGTGGATCTCCAAGATTCCCTTGCCCACGACCAACTTGTAGGTTTGCCCCTCCGCGACATAGCTGAGTAAGCCCACCCGAAGATTGGTCACCAGCGGCTCGTGATCCGGGAGCAGACCACGCAGCCCGTCATAGGCTGGAACGATGACCTCTTCGACTTCGGTCTCCACCAGGAGCTGTTCCGGAGTTACGATTTCGAGTTTCAGATGACTCGCCATCGGAGTTCCCTTTCAGGCGGCGGTGGGCCGGTTTTGTCGCAACCAGCCACACGCCATGTTGGTTCCACAGCTTTGGAATCGCCAGGAGTCCCAGGCGTGGTGTGCCTGCGGGCTCCCGCATTTTTCTAGCCGGCCAGTTTCTCGGCCTTCTGAACCGCTTCTTCAATGGTGCCCACCATGTAAAAGGCCTGTTCTGGAAGGTGGTCGTGCTTGCCGTCAATGATCTCCCGGAAACCGCGGATGGAGTCTTCCTTGCTGACGTAGACACCGGGAGTCCCTGTGAAGACCTCGGCGACGTGGAAGGGCTGCGACAAAAAGCGCTGGATTTTCCGCGCCCTGGTGACCGTCTGCATGTCTTCTTCAGAGAGCTCTTCCATCCCAAGAATGGCGATGATATCCTGCAAATCTTTGTATCGTTGAAGGATTTCCTGTACCGCCCGCGCCGTGTCGTAATGCTCCTCACCCAAGATGTTGGGGTCGAGAATGCGTGAAGTGGAGCCCAGGGGATCCACTGCAGGGTAGATGCCGAGCTCGGCGATCTGCCGGGAAAGAATGGTGGTGGCATCCAGGTGCGCAAAGGTCGTGGCCGGCGCCGGATCGGTGAGGTCGTCGGCCGGAACGTAAACGGCCTGCACCGATGTGATGGAGCCCTTCCTCGTCGAGGTGATCCTCTCCTGAAGCTGCCCCATCTCCGTGGCCAAGGTGGGCTGGTAACCTACCGCCGATGGCATCCGTCCCAGAAGCGCGGAAACCTCCGAACCAGCTTGCGTGAATCGAAAAATGTTGTCGATGAAGAGCAGGACTTCGCGGCCTTCTTCCTCCCGGAAGTACTCGGCCACGGTAAGACCTGTAAGTCCAACCCTAAGCCGGGCACCGGGCGACTCGGTCATCTGCCCGTAGATCAGGGCAGTCTTATCCAGTACACCTGATTCCAACATTTCGTGGTAAAGGTCGTTGCCCTCGCGGGTCCGCTCGCCCACGCCGGAAAAGACCGAGTATCCGCCATGATGCTTCGCCAGGTTGTGGATGAGCTCCATGATGATGACGGTTTTGCCGACGCCGGCTCCACCGAACAGACCAGTCTTCCCACCGCGCATGTAGGGTTCCAGAAGATCGATAACCTTGATGCCGGTTTCGAACATCTCGATGGACGTGTCCTGGTTCTGGAAGCTGGGCGGATCCCGGTGGATCGGATAGTAAGTTTCCGCATCTACGGGCCCTTTACCGTCCACGGGATGCCCCAGGACATTGAGGATGCGACCAAGGACCGGCGCTCCCACAGGAACCGTGATGGCACTTCCCGTGTCAATCACCTCCATGCCGCGAACCAGGCCATCCGTTGGCTTCATGGAGACGCACTTGACCATCCCCTCACCAAGATGCTGCGCTACTTCAACGATGATCTCCTCGCCAGACTCCTGTGGGATGCGGAGAGCATGGTAGATTCCGGGCAAGCGGCCACCCTTGAATCGGACGTCCACAACGGGGCCAATGACCTGAATGATTTGGCCGTTCTGTTCCTCTGCCATATTCAAAACTCCGATGGATAATCAAGCTTTCTGATGGTTCTAGCGCCTTGTTTCTTCTAAGAAGTCAGGGCTTCCGCGCCGGAAACAATCTCAAGAATCTCGCTGGTAATGGAGGCCTGCCGCGCTCGGTTGTAGCGCAACGTCAGGTGATCGATCATCTCCGAAGCGTTGCGAGTGGCGCTTTCCATCGCCGTCATTCTTGCCCCGTGCTCACTGGCTATCGACTCGAGCAACATTTGAAAAACCTGGTTTCGCACGAAACGGGGAAGAAGCTCTCCCAAAATGGCATCGGGAGATGGAGCGAAGCGATAATCGATCTCCGACTCGCCTGTGGGACGAGGTATGGGAAGAAGACGTTCTATGCGAACCGTTTGAGACATTGCCGACCGGAATTCCGTGTAGATCACGTGAACAGCATCGACTTTCTTTTGCAGGAAGTCGTCCATGAGTTCGTCGGCCAAAGATCGGGCCAATTCGACACCAATCTTGCCGGTTTGATCGGTCCGCTGCCTCAAGGTTGGCACCTCCCGACGGCGAAAATAGTCTGCGGCCTTCCGGCCAAAGAGGTTCAAGTGGGATTCTTCTCCCGCCTTGTCCCTAGACTCTACGAACCGGTGGGCACCTTTCAAGATGTTCGAATTGAAGCTCCCGCAAAGCCCTCGGTCGGCGCAAAGGACAAGGAGCTCTACTTTCTGCTCGCCTTGTACCTCCGCCAGGAGCGGATGTTTGTCACCGGCGTGGGTTGCGATATTCGCCACGAGCTCTCGAAGGCGCCCAGCGAAGGGACGGGCAGCTTCCACCGCCATTTGTGCCCTACGCAGCTTGGCGCCGGAAACGAGCTTCATCGCACGGGTGATCTGTTGGGTGTTCTTAACGCTCTTGATGCGCCGTTTGATATCCCTCAGGTTCTCTGGCATGAGTTCGGTCCAATTGCGTGCGGTTCGAAGGGACGCGCCTATTAAGGCGCTGTGGATGACGGCAGATCACTCAACAAGGGGGGAGAAATCAAGAAACTTGGTAGCCCTCTTTGAACTCGTCCAGTGCCTTCCTCAGCTCTTCTTCGATCTCCTCTGTCAACTTCCCGGCTTTGGTGATCTTCCCCGGCAACTCCGAATATCTCGAATCGATGAAGGCATAGAGTTTCTCTTCGAAATCTCTACCTGCGGAAACCGGGTAATCATCGAGGTAACCGTTGGTTGCCGCGAAAATGATGAGCACCTGACTGGAAGCCGAAAGCGGCTTGTACTGGTTTTGTTTGAGGATTTCAGTCAAACGCTCACCACGGGCAAGCTGCCGCTGGGTCGCCTTATCCAAATCACTTCCAAACTGTGCAAACGCCGCCATCTCACGGTACTGTGCCAATTCTAGGCGGAGCGTGCCAGCCACCTGCTTCATCGCCTTGATCTGAGCGGCACCGCCCACGCGGGACACCGAAAGACCCACGTTCACCGCCGGCCGAATCCCTGAATAGAAAAGATCCGACTCAAGGTAAATCTGGCCATCCGTAATAGAAATCACGTTTGTCGGAATATAGGCTGACACGTCGCCAGCTTGGGTTTCGATAATGGGCAAAGCCGTAAGAGAGCCACCACCCAGGTCATCACTGAGCTTCGCTCCCCGTTCCAAAAGCCGGGAATGGAGATAGAAAACGTCGCCGGGATAGGCTTCGCGACCCGGAGGCCGGCGTAGAAGGAGCGACATCTGACGGTAGGCAACAGCATGCTTGGAAAGGTCGTCGTAGATCAGTAGCGAGTGCTCGCCCTTGTCTCGAAAATATTCGCCCATGGCACAACCGGCATACGGCGCCAAATACTGGAGCGGCGCTGCCGTTGCCGCTGGCGCGGCAATCACCGTCGTGTATTCCATGGCTCCGTGTTCTTCCAGCGTCTTGACCACCTGAGCAATCGTCGATTGCTTTTGTCCGATGGCAACGTAAAAGCATTTCACGTCGCCGCCCTTCTGGTTGATGATCGTATCGATGGCAACCGCCGTCTTCCCGGTTTGCCGATCACCGATGATCAGCTCCCGTTGGCCGCGACCGATGGGAATGATCGAGTCAATCGCCTTTAGGCCGGTCTGCAATGGTTCGTGGACCGACTTCCGCTCGATGACGCCCGGGGCAATCTTCTCGACCTCAGAGTAGATCTCCGCCTCGATAGGCCCCTTCCCGTCAAGAGGCTGGCCCAGAGCATTGACCACGCGGCCCACGAGCGCTTCGCCCACGGGAACCTGCATAATCTTACCAGTCCGCTTGACGATGTCGCCTTCACGGATCTTCGTAAAATCACCGAAGATGACCGTCCCGACGTTGTCCTCTTCCAAGTTCAAGGCCATACCGGCGATTTCTCCAGGAAACTCCAAAAGCTCGCCTGCCATACACTTGTCAAGGCCATAAATGCGAGCGATCCCATCGCCTGTCTCAATGACCTTCC
>JAJRTK010000257.1 GCA_024278345.1 bacterium
CTTGGCAGCGGCCATCTTCGGGATCTTGACTCCGAAGTCGGAGAGCTTGACGGAGAACTCCGTTCGAACACGGATCCATTCACCATTCTCGAGCCCGGCGCGCTTCGCTGTTGCCGCGGGAATCGAACGGACCTCGGCGGTTACATTGAGTTTCTTGGTGACCCCGTGCATCGTGAAGGTCCCTTTTAGCTTCCACCGGTTCCTGGAGCCTTTCTTGAGGGTCGTGGCCCGGAAGGAAATCGCGGGGTACTTGGCCGCGTTGAGCCACATCGGCGAGCGGAGATGCTCGTCCCGGAGATCGATACCAGTACGGAGCGATTCCACTGGGATCTCCAGCTCGACGCTTCCTCCTTTCCCTTTTCTGACATCGACAGTGGCCTTTCCCCGGAGGGCATGGGTCGAACCAAGGATCACCTCAAAATCGGTGTCCGATTCGAAAGTGATGTTGGAGCGTTGCTGGCTGATCCCAAAATGGTAAGTCGTTTTCCCCGCTTGGGCAGGAGAGGCGGCTCCCAAAACCATGAGACTGGCGGCGAAGGTGGCGAGAACAGTTGAACGATTGAGATTCATCTAGAGGGCCTCCGTGAGGAAGGTTTGGTCTGATTGCTCGCTGCAAGAATCCGCGCTGGCCCATTGCATTGGGCTTGTTTCCTTTCCAAACTCCGGCGTATCTTAATCTATTCCCGGCAAACCGACGATGAGGGAAAATCGGGTGGTGCTTCAAGCATTGGCCACTGGCTAGGCAATGGCCCTGTTTCGGGCCGCTGACGTGGAGGAGTACGCCATGGCTGGCAAATGGGTTCGGCTCTTAGGGGTTGCCCTTCTCCTTGAACTAGCCCCCTTGGGTTGGTGGTGGTGGCAGGTGGGCCGGATTCCGGCGATTTCGCCAGTCCGCGCCGCTGAGTTGCTTTCACTGGGCTCGGAAAAGGCACTTCTGCTGGACGTGCGGAGCCGGACGGCGTTCTTAGAGCGTCGTCCGTCAGGGGCTTTGTGGTTTTCTGGGCAAGCTCTAGCCCATGAGAAACCAGGGCAACTCCGCGAAAAATGGCTCCGAAAACTTCGCCACCGTACTCTGCTAATCCTAGGAGATGGCGGCCTGAATAGTGGCAAAATAGCCAGAAAACTCCTGGGCTGGGGCCTTCGTGACGTTCGCCTTGTGGAAGGCGGCTTCCCGAGGTGGGTGGGAACGAATTTTGGGAAAAAGGCGGGGAGACTATCCCTGGAGTCCGACCATGGGCGGGTCGAGCTCCCCTGGCGGCGGATGCCCCGTGTCGAGCAGGGGGCTTTGTTGGTGGCGGCCTTCGCGTTGAAGCCACTTTACATTGCTTTGGCACTCGTTTTGGCGATCTGGTTTTTTCGCCAGGGATCGACCCTATCTCTGATTGTGGCATGGGGATTACTCTGCTTTTTCGTCGGCGAGAATGTCTGCACGGTGAACTTTCTGCTTTTCGCCATGGGTTCGGAGTTCTTGGAGTTTGTTCACAGCAGTTTCATGGTCCTTTGCTTCGGACTCGTGGTCTATGGCGTGTTAGAGGCGCTGGACGAAGTCGTGGGCCGATTTTCAGCGCCCAAGGAGAAGTGCCGCCTCGGCCCGATTTGCTGCTCCTGTGCAAAGTTCACCAAGACTTCTTGCCCGGCCGTGCGGTTGTTCGAAGTCGCCGCCGTTGCACATTTGGCGCTAGCACTCATCGTTGTCGGGATTCCCATCGAGCCCCTCTTCTCTTGGACGACACTCTTGGGGGAGCCCTATTTTGAGATTCACACGGTTCCAAGCCAACTACTGGAGCTTCGCTTCTGCCCAGCCTTGGCCAGCGGACTCTTGTTCTGGTCTTGGCTTGCGACTCGGTGGGGCGGGCCGAAGGCGTTCAGCAGAGTCAAACCTCTTTTTGCCATGGGAACCGGAGCACTTTATTTCTCGCTTTTCCGGCTGTTGCTTTACAGAGGATTCACGCCCCGACTGGGGTGGGCGGACTTCTGGGAAGAGGCCACGGAGCTTCTTTTCGTCGTGGGCGTCTTTGTTGTAGCCAGGATCTTCTTGCCGCCCTCGACCTCTTTGGCAAAGGAGGGTGAATCGGCATAAACTCTGACCATCAACATTTGTCCAATGATCTACCCTACCCCGGCGAAAAAGAGGTCATGGGACTCCTGCTGAGCATAATTCGATCAACTCGCCTTCTTTTCTTTGGGTTGCCTTCCGCTCGCGGCGGCGGCAATCCGTCCGCCGCCACTCGCCTTTCCATGAGCCCCGAAGCAGATTCGTCTCCCGAAGGCGTGAGACCATGGAAGAGGGGGCATGGTTCGGATCGCCGATGGCAAGAGCTTCAGCAGGCGTGCCAGTACGAGTAAGGAGAGAATCGGAATGAACTTCAAAAAACGGATCTGGGTCGCGCTGCTCATTGCCTCCTTGGGTTTCGGGGGCGCGGCGTTTGCGAAAAAGAAGCGCAAAAACTCGAAAACGGTTCTTCCCATGACTGTCGTGGAGGCAGTGGTCTGCGAGAAAATCGAGGAGATTGGAGGGATGCTTCGTCCCGTGGCCGTGGCGGAGAAGTTTCCCACGGATATCCAGCGCCTCCACGGGTACATCCGCTTTCAACACATCCTCCGAGCTCATAAGCTCCGCTGGAGGTGGTATGATCCCGATGGAAAGCTGTACACAGAGAGCTCGGACCTGGTCGTCAAGCCAACCGGAAAATACCATAAAACCTTTACGGCATCCCATCCCGTTGTTGTCCGAGGTGAACGTGCCATGCTGAAGCCTGGCCGCTGGAAATTGGTGATCTATCTCGACGACGCCGTCGTGGCCACCAAGGGATTCGAGTTGTTTAGCGGCCCAACCGAATCATGAGCTTTTCCCACGGAAGGTTACCCGGCCAGGATGGCCACGGCATCGATTTCCACAACGGCCTCTTTGGGAAGGGAGGCCACTTCCACGGTGGCACGGGCAGGCCTCGAGTCTCCGAAGAGCTCGGCGTAGACAGCGTTGACTTCCGGAAAATCCGCGATGTCCGTGAGATAGACAGTCGTTTTCACCACCTGCTCCAAGCTGGAGCCAGCGGCTTCCAAGACGGCTTTGAGGTTTTTTAGGATTTGTCGTGTTTGAGCTCCAGCGGAACCGGTGATTTTCGTCTCCCCCGGGGCAAGAGCAATCTGCCCTGAGCAAAAAACGAATGGACCGGCAACAACAGCTTGGGAGTACGGGCCGATGGCTGCCGGGGCCTCGGCGGTCAGGATTGTTCGGATCTTCATGGGTTGCCTTTCGTTGCGGCGTCGTGAAGGGCTCAGTGTCCAGAGGGTCTCCCGTGGCAATTCCTGGCGTGGGCTGATATTCTGCCATGGGGCTTGATTTGGGAAAAATGCTGAACAACCAGAAGCTGCCCCGTAGTATCTGAAAGGCCAAGTTGCTCGAGGTAGAAATGAATGCCACCATCGAAGGAGCTTTGTTGGCGGACCGGTATGAAGTCGGTCCGAAGTTGGCGTGCGGGATCTCCAGCTCCATCTTCTTCGGCTGGGACCGGACCCATGGAGTCCCCTGCGCCCTCAAAGTGTTGGCGGATTGGGAAGATGCCACACAAATCGAGAAAATGCTCTTTCGGCGCCGCCTCGAGTCGCGGCGGGATTTCTCTGTTCCCCGGTGCTGCGCTTTGCGGAGTTTCCTCGTGGAGGGAAATGTTGCCGTTGTCGTATCAGACCTCGTCATCGGCTGGTCTTTGGCGGAATTGCTGGCTTCGGCCAAAGAGCTTCCCATTGCGGTTGCCCTTTCGATATCCGGGCAGTTGGCTGCTCTTCTTGCTGAGCTCCACCGGAATGGGTGTCTTCTCGGATCGCCCAAGCCGCGGAAAATCTTGTTGGATCTCGAAGGCCGACTCCTCCTTGGGGGGGGCGGTTGTTCGTGGACGGAGATTCGTGGAGGCACGCTGGATGTGGTGAGCGGCGCGGCACAGGCCTGGAAAGGCCTGGAACTCGCTGTGGGAGACCCAACCTCGCTTCGCGCTGATCTCTCGGGATGGGGGCTTTTGAGCTACCGCCTGTTGGCTGGCTCGGGATTCGATGGGGGGACAGAGACTGCCTTGGTTTCCGGGAGGCTCCAGACTGGAGCCGAGATCCGTGGAATTCGGGATGGCTCGCCGCCAGAGGTGGGGCAATTACTGGTTCGGTGTTTTTCCAGGGGGCCAGACCACGGTTTTCGTGATGCCGCGGAGTTGGCCGCGGAATGGAGGCGTTTGCTTCCTGGGGACTCCGATCCTCATACCGTGCGGGAGGCTTGCCGCCCTCTTGGGCTTCCCGCCGCTCTTGAGCTGGCCAAGATGGCCGCTTCATTGGGAGGGCTCGGGTTGACACCCACAAACCTGAGTGATGAAAAGACCCTTCTTCTTACCGGTGGCGACCATTCCGAGAGGGGCAGTGCGCCGACGGAAGTTTCTTCAGGGCGCGTGGCTTCAACGGATGATGGCAAGGCGGGACCGGAGGCCATTGCTCGTTGGGAACGGATTGGTGAGCCTCCTTCGGCAGACCCGTCTGGTTCGGAGGTTCTTTTGCCAGAAGCCCCGCCTTCGGGACGCGTCCCCGTGAGCCAGATCCTGGATTTGTTGGACGAAATCGGCTCCGATTTACAGTCGATGGCTGTCAACAGAGCTCAGAAGGGGGGTCTCGAAGCCGTGGCCGCGGAGTCTTCAGTCGCCCAGAGGCACGGGAAGATCATTGATCGTTTTCTGGCGTCGGCCACGACGGAGGCGAGAATCGAACAGCCATCCGGTGGCGGTGGCACGAAGTCCCCTGGCGATTCGACGGAACCGGAACCGGATACCATGGATTTTGAGGGAAGCTCTTATTATGACCTTCTGGATGACGTCGATCGTTTGGAGAAGGCGGTTCTTCGGGAATCCGTGAGCCCGGAGCCGACAGCGGAAACGGTCAAGGCTTCCGAGCGGTCCGAAGCGCCTGCCACGGGAAGGGGCCCGGAACCGTCACTCCCGCCTAAAATCACCAAAGCATGGGAATCCGCGGACAGATCCTTCACCTGGAACCGGACCTTTGAAGACGAGTCCATCAGCTTGAGCTCTGCCGTCATGGACAAGATCTTCGACGAAGTTGACGAGATTACCCGTATCCGCCGCGAAACCAGGGAACCCGCCGGCGAAGATTCTTGAATCCTGATCCCGAATCGACACAAAGTTCTCTCATGCACTCCCGTAGGGTATCCACCGGCCTCGGTCATGGTACCGGCCACCCGAAAAAAGCGCGCAGCGCACAAAGATGTGGGTCCAGGGAGCTGGCTCCCTGGCGTGGGTCTGGGAGCGGCGCTCCCAGCGGAGGTCCGGAGGCAGAGCCTCCGCCGGGTTCCA
>JAJRTK010000258.1 GCA_024278345.1 bacterium
CCCTGGCAGGGCTTCACCCTGCACCCACCAGGGAGCGAGCTCCCTGGACCCACATTCTTGTACGGTGGGCCTCGCTTATGCTCGGCGTCTCGCTTCGCTCGGCCCCGCGTTTTCCCTCTTCTTTTCCTGTTTTGTCCCGTCTTACGTGGATCCCCCGAGGAAGGTCTCCTTCAATGGTCTCGCATGTACGTATGTCAATTGACGCTGCCAACTGGTATTCAAAACGCCGATGGGATCGGGGGGTCCGATACCACGTGAACGGTTACGATCCGGCTGCCACTCCACCGTTGGGGTGACCTCGTATTCGACCTGCCGCCGCCCGCCTGCCGTCCTCGCCTGCCTCCCGACCGGCCCGCCACAGCCATCCCGCCCCCCCTCCATTCCACGGTCGGAGGGAAGCTACGACCCTTCCGCCGGGGGCTTCCGGGATCGGGGGCCGTCCGCCCTCGGCACCGAAGGCGCTCCGGCCTTCTCCAGCTCCTGAAGTCGATGGCGAAGCTCGGCGGCCCGGCGAAGCTTGCCGCTGAAGAGCTGGAGCGGCAGGTGGACTCTGGCCGCCCATGCGGCCTCGGTGTGGGCGGCCAGAGGAAAGGCCAGGTGCAGGAGATCCCGACCGAAGATGAAGCCCCGCTCCAACAGCGCGGCAGCCATGCTGAGCGTCACTTCGTAGTTATCGCCGGGCCACCCGCTGTCGAGGTAAATCTTGAGTCCACGCCTCTTCCCCACCGGCTCGCGGCGCACGCGCTCGATGAGGTCGTCCTTGTTGGAAAAAGTGCTGGACAAGGCCGCCACGTTGCCAAAGACCTCGGGCCACTGCCAGCCAAGAAAAAAGGAGACGACACCGCCTCTTGAAGAGCCCATCACACCCGTATTCCTGGGTCCGCCCAAGGTCCGGTAGTTCCCTTCGAGCCAGGGTTTGATCTCTCGCACCAGGCTGCGGCCATAGGGTTCATAGCCCGGCTGCGTATAGTCCATCTCCCGATCCCCGGCAAACAGGCCGACGACAATCACCTCGTCAATGACGTTCATGGCATCGAGGCGGTCGAGATTTTCGTCGATCTCCCACTCCTGCCCCAAAAACGCCTCTTCTGGGAAAAAAAGGTTCTTCCCATCGTGCATATAAAGAACGGGGTAGCGTTTGAGAGGATTCTCCGTGTAACCCGCCGGCAGATAGAGGCGCATGAGCTGCTTCCGCCCAAGAATCTTCGACGGCACCTTCATCACGTCGGTAATCCGGCCTCGGAGCCCGGAAAGGAAACAGGGGTAGACGTCGTGGGGAAGCGACTTCGTCATGAGGGCGATCTCGTTGGTCCCCTCGGCCCAGCGGCCACCGCTTTCATCCCGTAGATAGGGCTTGAAATCCAGGTATGGCCGGACGTGAGTCACCTCAAACTCAAACTTGGAGCGATCCCGGGAAACTCGGGTTGGCTCCAGATCCAAATCCCAGCCCTGCTCCGTCCGAAGCACGATGGTTCCGGATTTCACGGGATAGAACACCCGTATGAGCACTCGATACATCGCTTCCTCCACCGCTCCGCCCCGTTTCGTGGGTCAAGTGGCCGAGGCACCATTGGCCGGTTTTCCATAAATCCGCCGAATGTCCGGCAATTCGGTGCAATAGTAGTGAACCCAGATGTAAAGGTGGTTGAACAAGGCCACCACCAACGCCGCCTTGGAGAGTAACAGCAATCCGGGCACCCACAGGATCAAAAACCCGAAAACGTACATTCCGTTGTCCGTGAACCTAAAGATACCTTTCTTCACAAAGGGTTTACCCCGGTAGTCCTCATCGAAATGATCGATTCCATAGGCTCGCTCGAATCCGAAATACTTTTGGACGGAATAGAACAAATAAGCTGCCAGCCCCAGGAAAACGCCGGCAACCGGAAGGGCGATGGCGGGAGGGAGGGCGAGCGTGCCCCTGTTGGCGGCGGCCAGAAGGATGATCGAGATCAGCCGGAAGGCGAAAAGGAGCGAAAAACCGATGGCATAGTAACCGAATCCACGGGCGCCAAACCTTCGGCTAATCGAGTTGCGGTGCAGCTCCGTTCTCCAGATCAGCCATACATAGACCTGGTGGCAGATGGGAACGGCAAGGGAAAAAATGAACCAGCTCCTGGTGGGGATGCCAAGAAACCGCCCGGTAAGGAGGCTCTCGCTGGCGACCGCGACGATACCGGCCAGTAGAACCGCCAATCCCAGGAGGTGCCAGCCTTGTTTTTCGAAAACCATCATCCGTCCCTCCCCAAATCTGATTGAACCTGGAAACCCACCGTGGTGCCCGACCGAGAATCCCCGCGGGCCGGAACGTAGCCTCTACCGGCGAAACCACCGTCTTTCCGGCTCCGGAAGCGACCCGTGCGCCGCTCCTAATGGTCCGGATAGGGATTCACTTTGGGGATTCCGCCTTTCCGGCCACCTCGGTTCCCGCGACCGTCACACTCTCCATCAAACACTTCCTCGCAGAGCTTCCGCCGTTCCTCCGTACAGAAGCCGGTCATCCGCATTTTTTGACTGCCCGCCAAGCCGCCAAGGCATTTTCGGTAGGCCGTCATGCAGCCTTTGAAGTACCCGTTCAGCGACGAGCGGACTTGGATTTTGGTCAAATGTTCCAGGGAGGGAAACTCCTGTTCCTCCTCGCCGATAAAAATCTCGCCCATGCTGAAGGCAATGGCCTTCCGTTCCTGGCGGCAAACATTTTCATGGTCGATCATGGCGATGTCGCGGAAGAGGTCAAAACTGGCTTCCCGGGTCAACAACTCACTGGGATGTGGCTTGACCACGACCTTGTAGACCGTGGAACGCATGGGGCGTCCCTTTTTGTTCACCGCCACGATGGCCAGGACCCGCCGCCCTTGCTTGCGTGGGTTTGCCACGGTGAAGTTCTTCCCGAAAACCACCGATGTGGACGGCGACACCCCCTGGATCTTGCTGGCAAAGGCCTCCCGGGAAAAGCGGTAAGCCTCCCGATGCCCCGTGCGATCCAGGATCCGGATTGCCGACACATTCCTGAGCTCGCCAGCCGTGAAATAAATCCGCATGTAGAGCGGGTTGACATCGTCGGAGATCTCCAGGGGAATGACCTTCCCGATCTGGCGGATCTCCGGCCCCTTCACGGGCTTCAAATACCGCCCGGCATGAGCCGTGGACACGTTACCCAGGCCCAATAGCGGCAGAAGGGCAACTCTAAGGCAAAAGCGAAAGCGGTTTGCTAAGTGGCTCATGTCAATTCCTTTTGAAAAGGCTCCCGTCGCCCGCCGGACGGCGGGCGACGGGAGCGGACACAACCCAGAGAAAAGACCGACTTTCCCTTGAGTTGTGCCCCGGCAAACGCAAGTGCCCCCAAGGCCCCGCACCGCATGGGGCTGGACACTTGCCCAAGGGGCCGTCAGTAAGCATCTCCGACACAGACTGAATAGAAGTTGTCAGCGGGCATGCGCTGGCCGAACACCACAAAATATCGGTCTCCAAGCTGTTGCTGACAAGCAGACAGAGTTTGGCAAACCTTGAAGGCGAACTGGGCCTTGAGAATGGGTTCGGCAATTTCCACCAAGGTGCCTACGTGGGCAAGCTTCCGCTGGCAAGCATCGAGGAATGGGATCATGGTGCGAACCACGAAAACGACATCGAGGCAATCCTGTCGGTGCTCTTTGTTAATCTTCGCGATTTCATCGTAATAGGCACTGACATAGGTGGGGATAAATGTCCTGAGGAGGAGCCTCTTGTCCATGGTCTTGGAATGTTGGTCAATGGCTCGAACGGCGCGGAGGAGTATATCGGGCATCTTTTCGTCCCGAATCCAGCGCCACTCGTAACCTTGGGTCACCAGGTTGTGGTAAATAGTCTGGACTGCGGTCCTTGCCGCAAAATCGGCGGCGCGGACAGCATCGCCCTTCTGGGCTTCCGCGCCGCCGGGCTGCATCACCAGGATGCTCCCCACAAGCAGCGCCAAGACCAGCGGCATTCTTTTCTTGTTCGACATCACGACCTCCTTGACAAACGGAATTGGGCCACACTGGCGATCAATGGCGCGGCGGGTTGTAAGAGCAAGCGCCGCCTCGATCCGACAGGTAGTAGCCCTCGTAATGGCTCCGCTCGATGGGCGTCTGCCCTGTAAAGTTCATGCACTCGTTCATTGTGATGTTCTCGAACGAAATCTCACACTGGATCCGGTAGGGTTCCCCGCAGGTGATGTTTGGCATGTCCTGCATGCGGATAAACACTGGGATCTCGCCGAGCAGATCGGCGATTTCGCAGTAAACGATTGCACTTGCCGTGCCGGCGGCTTCGCCGATGGCCGCGCACTTGTCGGTACACTTGAAGGCGACCTTTCGAAGGGCCGACCGAAGCCCGTGGAGATATCCTTCGGCGTAATCGACCATATCCCGTTTCCCGTAGCGGCGGGCCGTCCGCGCAATCCGTCTGGCGGACCGGCTGATCACGGCCACTAGGTCGTCGGCCGCGTCACAACCGCGGCCTCGGCTAATACTCATCCAAGCCGATTCCGTCGTTCTACTGCCAAGCTGACGACCAAGATCGTAGCTGAACGAGTCGGCTAGGGCCAAATCAGCCGTCGTCAGGACAAGCCCACACAAGAGTGCCGTCAGAACGTGACTCCAGTTTCGTGTCATCATCGGATTCCTCTCTCCGTCCGTTGTGGCAATGCGGTTTGGCAAGAAGCCCCACAGGCGCCAAGATCCGCTCTTCCCCGCGAAGTGAATCAATATCGTCGGAAAACGTGGCGGACAGGTCTGCGGGATCGGGTCCGCTCTCCTTGGCAACAACCGTTTGCCAGCATTCCGCCAATCCATCCAATAACAGGATTCGGCGACGAATCCAATGCCATTCGGAAATCCACTGGACCACGGGAGCGGCCATGGGGGTGCCGATCTTTTTCTTACGATTTTTAACAAAAAAGGGGAACTTTTCCTTCGTGGCCGGTGTATAGGTAGGTGCCATAGTATATGGGATCATCTGAGGTTGGGGAGTTCTGGATTGCTGCTACCCCAGGCCTGCCGAGGAGGCAACATGAGCGCACTGCGAAAGAACCGCCCCCGCACCGACATCGTGCCTCTCCAAGAGGTCGCCCGCCGCACCTATGACGGAGTGACGGACCACCGGTTGATGGAGCTTTGTTGCGAGGGGGACAAGGGGGCCTTCAACGAAATCGTCCTGCGCTACAAAGATCCGCTGGTCAACTTCGTTTATCACCTGGTGGATGACTATGGGACAGCGAAGGACATCGCTCAAGAAGCCTTTATTCGAGCCTATTTGAATGCTCACCGCTACAGGCCCATCGCCAGTTTTTCCACTTGGCTGTACCAGATCGCGAAAAACCTTGCGTACAACGCTCTCAAAAAGCGAAAGCGGTATCAAAAGACGTCCATCAACGACCCCATCTTTCCTGACTCGCCGGGCTTCACCTTGGATCTGGAAGACGGAAAGCGCAAGCCCGACGAAGAACTTGAAAACAGCGAGCTGGGCAAGCTCATCTTCTCGGCATTGAGAACGATTCCCCACAAGTACAGGGTCCCCATCGTGCTTCGGGACATTGAGGGATTCAGTTACGAGCAGATCGCGGGGATTCTCCGCTGTCCAAAAGGGACGGTCAAGTCGCGTATCAATCGTGGCCGACGCATGATGAGGGCGAAATTGGAACCGTTTGTGTGATTTGTGGTGCAAGGCACTGGAAGGAGCCACCCGCCATGAAGGCAGTGGGATCCTCCCTGGGAACACCGATGAGATCCGGGCTGAGACCGGACGGGACGGCGACGCTCGATTCCGTCAATGGTCGGTCTCCCTGGTTCTTGCCTGATGGGGGAGCATCCGCGAAACGCACAGCCAGACTTTGGAAGTGGGGACGCGGCATGGGGCGGTGAACCTATTTTATTCCTTCACCCGGGGCGAGCCCGATGTTGTCTTCGAGCTCACCCCACCAGCCGGTTGCCAGCATGATGGATTGTCGGACGGTCGAGAGCTGCGTTTCTCTTTTGTTAGATGGAGAACTCGACGCAAAGACGCAATGGATGGTGGAGATCCACCTCAGGCGATGTGCCTGTTGCCAGGCCCAACGTGACAGACTGGCCCACATCAAGGCATGCTTGGGGCAACAGCAGCCGGTGACGGCTCCGGAGGATTTTACTCAATGCCTCCAGTCACGCCTTCGCAGCCTTGAAAAAGAGCAACTCCTGGAATCCTGCCGCCGCCATGTCCTGCTTCGCCGCGGTTTTTTTGCAGCCGGGATTCTGGGACTGATCCTGCTTGCTGGGATCCAGTTGCTGATTCTATTCGCAGGTGGCTCCCGATCTTCCCATGACGTGGAAAACGGTCGAGCCGCCACACAACCCGTTTTGAAAAGTGGCTCCGGGGAAACAGTCGCCGAAGCCGGCCTCTATCCGGCATACGTTTTTCCGGCGCTGAAAAATAGTGGACTTGACTTCGGTCATGGCATGGGTGAGCGCCTAACCTCCGACGCACAGGATCTTCCAATGCCGAAGACCGGCAAGACGGAAAATGACGAAGAGCGGTTCTGGACCCGTGCGGTCTACTAATCCCGCAAATGCCCAAACCAATCTCGTGCCCCCACGACAACGGCGGAAAGGCGAGCTTTGCTCACAACCTTCCAAGCACCACCCAAGGTCCCACCGGGGACCCCACTACCGCTTGCTGCCCCGGAGATCTCACGGAGCACGCCCGACAAGAAAACAAGGGAAAAACCGCACGGCACACCAGAATGTGGGTGGTGCTTCGGCCTTAGGGCAGTGGAGAGTGAGAGCGGCGATGATGGCGAACAGCGGCGGACGGACTGCCGCCGATGTGAGCGGAACGCAACACGTAGAAAACAAAGGGTTTGCCGACAACCCCGCCCTAAAAGAAGAG
>JAJRTK010000259.1 GCA_024278345.1 bacterium
GATTTTGGGTGCAGGCCTTCCGGCCTGCGCCCGCTTCTTGCCGGGCAACCGGGAGCGCCCAACGGAGAGCATGGAGGCCGGAAGGCCTCCATGCGAAAGGCCGGAGAAAGAACGGCTTGGACGGCTAGAGTAGATGAATTCGGCGCGGAACACAGACTCGCGCATCAGCCGCTCCAAGAGGTCCCCCAGATCCAGCTCGGATGCCTGAGTCTCCAGCCACTGCAGGTCCAGTTCACCGGCCTGGACCTTCACGATGCCCAGGGCATCCTTCCATTGGCGCCCGGAAACTTCGTTGCCCGGACGAGACCACTCCAGCTTGCTGATCATGGTATTCTCTGGCGAAGCCACGGGAAACGAACGCGCCTCTTCCACTGATTCCAGTCGCTGCAAAGAGGCTCGCCCAAACGCCTCCCCATCGATCTTCCGTTCCTTGGGTTGAACGAGGAGCGGCGCTGGATCGCCTCCCGCACCATGGTCTCCGAGAGATAATAATCGCCTTCAAGTGCATCAACCTGGGGCCGGACATGGAGGGCCAAGATCAGCGACAAGAGCGACATCGAGCTCGCAGGCTAGGGGGAATGGCAGTGGGCAAAATGATCTCAATGGCAGTGGGCAAAGTTTTCCCATCCTGGATCGGGGTGGGCGAGATCTTCCCACCTTGATCCCTGGGCTTTCCCTTCATGTCCTATTCGGGTCTGATGGGTCACCTGCCTTGTCCTGGGCGAAGACCTCCCGCCGGACAGGGGTCTTCATGGTCCATTCCTGGCCTGGCGGTTCGCCTTACGGCTGGGGATCCGGGCGCGCGGGGGTCGTGGCCCAGGACCGCTGGCGTGTGTGGCGACGGACGAGAGCGGCTGCGAGCGGCCGGAGCGGAACGCGACACTGAAGAGATTTTCCGACTTTTTCCGATTCCATGGTGGCGTGGCATGGTTTGTGCTTTATCCTGGAGAAAAAATCTTTGTGAGGAATCTTTTGATGTGGCCCGTGGAAGTACCGGACTGGGGTTATTTTGAGCGTCTGATCAGTTGTCGCGAGGGTTGTCCGGTGAGCACGGACGCGCGAGGCTACGTTCAGGCGGTGGCGGCTGGCGATTATGCGCTGGCTTATCGGATTGCCAGGGGACCGAACCCGTTTGCATCGATCTGCGGCCGGGTTTGTGGTGCGCCTTGTGAGGCGGCTTGTCGCCGGAAGATCATCGACCGGGCGGTCTCCATCCGCGCCATCAAGCGGACGACGACGGAGCGCCATGGAGTGGAGGCTGTGGAAGAGGCGGCCTCGACACTGTGGATGTCCACGGCGCCTGGGTCCCCGGAGCCTCGTCAACGGCCCCAAAAGGTAGCTGTTATCGGCTCTGGAGTGGCGGGAATGACTTGTGCTCACGACCTTGCGCGGCTGGGGTATGGTGTGACGGTTTTCGAAGCGGACGACGAGCCCGGTGGGATGCTTCGGGTGGGCGTGCCCGTTTACCGGCTGCCCCGGAAGGTTTGGAGGAGCGAGATCGAGGCCATCGAGCGGCTTGGAGTGGAGATCCGTTGCGGCGTGAAGATCGGAGCGGATCGGACGATCCCCGAGCTGCGTGAAGAAGGGTTCGAGGCGGTTTTTCTGGGAGTCGGGCTTCAGAAGGCCCGGATGCTGGACCTGCCCGGGAGCAGCTTGCCCGGTGTCAAGGGCGGTCTGGGTCTCCTCCGTGCCTTCAACACGGGGGAGGAGTGGCCGGAGATGGGCCGCGTGGTGGTCATTGGCGGCGGGAACGTGGCCTACGATTGCGCCCGGTGCGCGGTTCGGATGCCCGGGACCTCGAAGGTGACGCTGGTTTGCCTGGAGTCTTTGGAAGAGATGCCGGCAGATGAGATCGAAATCGTGGAAGGGGATGAAGAAGGGATTGCCCGGATGAACCGCCGGGGGCCGGTCCGATTCGTGGAGGAGGGCGGCCGCGTGGGTGGAGTGGAGTTCCTGGAGGTGTCGCGGGTATTCGACGAGGATGGCCGATTTTCGCCCGAGATGGTGCCTGGCACGGAGCAGGTGGTGGAATGCGACACGGTTTTGCTTTCGGTTGGCCAGATGGGGGATACGGGCTTCGTGACGGGGCTGTCGGAATTGGAATTGGGCCGCGGCGGCTCTGTGGTGGCGGAGCGGGAGACTGGCAAGACATCCATTCCGTGGCTATTCGCCGCCGGGGATGTGGCTTTGGGCCCGGGTCTCTTCATCGATGCCATTGCCCACGCTCAGAAGGCGGCGCGCTCGATTCACCAGTATCTGGCTGGTGTGGAACAGGCGGCGTTGGACTACGGGAAGCCCGAGTCACGGGCCTATGTGGGGGAAGAGATTCGTGAGGGCCTCCACCACGAGTACATGCGATTGCCTCGTTTGTTTCCGCCGGCGGAGGAGCCGGAAAGGCGGCTGTCGGATCGAAACCTGCTTGTGGAGCGGGTGTACGATGACCCCACGGCGCGGCTCCAGGGAGCCAGGTGCCTGCGCTGCGAGGTGGAGACGATCTTCGATGGTCGGCTCTGTATTTTGTGTGGGGGTTGCGCTGACGTCTGTCCCACGTTCTGCCTGCGTCTCGTGAGCTGCGAAGAGCTGGATCTGCCCGATGTTCAGGGGCAGGGGTGGAGCGCCATCATTAAGGACGAAGATCGCTGCATCCGGTGCGCGCTCTGCGCGGAGCGCTGCCCCACGGACGCCATCACCATGGAGCGCCTGTGCGGCTTCGAGCCGTGGGCGGAGCTGCCGGCTGCCACTTGAGGGCGGAGAGAGGAAAATGACTGAAATGACTTTGATGCTGCTTGTGGCCGGCCTGGTTCTTGCGGTTGTGGCTTTGGGCGTCTTCGCCTACGCAGCTCGACAGGGCCAATTCGACGACCTGGAAGAGGTAAAGTTTCAAATGTTTCGGGAGGAGACTCGATGACCACGGCGAACCTGAATCCTGAGCGGGCCACGGAAGCGGTTGAGGGGCGACGAACCTTCATCTCATGGATCACGGCTGGAGCTCTGGTTCTGTCGGCGGGCTTGATGGGGATTTTCAACCTCATCTTCCTGCGGCCTCGCGTGACCTATGGGCCTCCCAGCAAGTTCCGTGTGGGAAAGCCCGATGGGTATTCATCAGGAGCAGAAGTTGTATTTCCGGCGGCTCGCGTGGTCGTTCGTCGGCGAGGAGACGAGTTTGCTGCGATTAGCCTTGTCTGCACCCACCTTGGTTGCGTTGTGAACCCGACGGACAGCGGTTTCGACTGTCCCTGCCACGGCAGCAAGTATGACAGTGCCGGGAATGTAGTGGCGGGGCCGGCGCCGAAGCGGCTTTCCTGGTACCGGATAGCACAGGCGCCCAACGGCGAGCTCGAAGTGGACAAGCGGAAAGAGGTGGATTCCGGCACCTACCTGGAGGTGAAGGCGTGAGCATGGACAAGGTGCAAATCCCATGGACTGATTCGGATGGGAAACCTGGTTTTTGGGGAGCGTTACATTCGTTGCCCCGCCGGGTTTACCACTCGGTTTTCCGCAGCCGCCCGATCCCCGCGAACGACTTGGAGCGATCTCAGGCGGTGGCGGCGAATTTCTTCTTCCATCTTCATTCGGCCAAGGTCCAGGAGCGGACACTGCGATTCAAGACGACTTTGGGGCTGGGCCTCTTGTCGCTTTACACCTTCGTCATCCTGGTGGTTACCGGTATTCTCTTGATGTTCTACTACGTGCCGACGCCGGTGGAGGCCTACGACCGGATGCTGGATCTGCGGGGGGCGGTCTTTTTCGGCACTTTCCTTCGGAACCTGCACCGTTGGTCGGCTCACGCCATGGTGGGGCTGGTCTTTTTGCACTTGATGCGCGTGTTCCTCACCGGCGCCCACAAGGCCCCCAGGGAGTTCAACTGGATGGTGGGGATCGTACTCTTCTTGCTCACACTGCTCCTGTCGTTCACGGGCTATTTGCTTCCTTGGGACCAGTTGGCCTTCTGGGCAATCGTCGTGGGAACCTCCATTGCCAGTTACGCTCCAGTGGTGGGCGACGAGCTCAGGTACGTCTTACTGGGCGGCGATTCCGTGGGAGCCGAAGCGCTCTTGAGGTTCTACGTTTTGCACGTGGCGGTGCTTCCAGTGGTACTGACGACTCTCATCGGGCTCCATTTTTGGAGAATCCGCAAGGATGGCGGGCTCGCAAAGCCCAGAGAGAAGTAGGGGACGAACGATGCTCGAAGACAAACCAACCTACGAACGGTTTCCCATCCGGCCGGGCAAGACGTACGGCTTGATGTGCGTGGTCCCCACGGCCACTGAAGCCACGAAAATCGAAACGGAGAAACAGGTCCATGCATGGCCGGCGGCGCTCACCCGTGAGCTGGCTCTCTTCGTGTTGACCCTGGTGATCCTAAGCGTGGTGGCGCTTCTCTTCAACGCACCTCTGGAGGAACCGGCCAGCAGACTCCATCCACCCAACCCGGCCAAGGCTCCATGGTATTTCCTGGGGCTCCAGGAGATGGTGGCCTATTCGGCATTTTGGGGGGGGATCGGGATTCCGGGGCTCTTGGTGCTCCTGGCCTTGGCGGCACCCTACCTGGAGCGAAAACCAGGAGGCGAAGGCGTCTGGTTCCATTCCTCGCGGTCGGCGGCAAACTGGGTTTTCCTTGGCATCGTGGGGACACTCCTTGTCTTGACGGCCATCGGGACCTTCTTCCGCGGTGAAAACTGGGCTTTCGTGGTACCCTGGTAGGAGAAAGAGCATGAGAATTAGCTTTGCATTGCTCCTTTCAAGTCTGGCTCTCATCGTGGTGGTGGTCGTGGTGATCGCGCAATCCACCGACGAGGAGTGGCGAGACTATCAGCTCGAGTACCTGGACCAGGCGATGGGCCGGGCCTCCAGTGACACGGTGCGCCAAGCCCTGGCAGCCAGCGGCCTCGAGATCCAACAAGACACTCTGGCGGGGTTTGAGGATACCACTCGAATTGATCGGTGCCGCACCTGCCACATGGCCATTGACGACCCACAGTTTGAAAATGGTCAGCACCCCTTGAAGACCCACCCGAAGATGGCCGGCCACTCCTTCAGCGAGTTTGGCTGCACGGTTTGCCACGCGGGTAACGGTCGAGGGCTCACCACCTACGACGCCCACGGGGATGACCATTTCTGGCCGGAGCCCCTCCTGGCGGCTCCCTATATCGAATCGTCCTGCGCACGGTGCCACCCGGAGCCCTACCTGGACGAGACGCCCCATCTGCGGCGGGGTCGCAAGCTTTTCGAGAAATACGCCTGCGTGGGGTGCCATACGATCCGCGGTGTCTCACGGGGAAAACTGGGGCCCGACCTCACGGACGTGGGAACCAACTTTAAGATCGATTATCTCACGGAATCCATCGTCGATCCGAAAGCCAACGCCATCACCTCGATCATGCCGAAGTTTGTCATGGCACAAAAGGACGTGCAAGCTCTGACGGTCTTCCTCAAAAGCCGCAGGGGTCGCCAGATGTTCGAGGATCCCGTGACACTCCGGATCAAGACGAAAGAGTGGGAACAGGAAGCCGCACGGGAGCTCTCGGAAACCCCCGACGCGGGCCAAATGGCGTTTGACGAACGATTCTGTGCCTCCTGCCACAAACTTGGCCAAGAAGATGGGAAGCTGGCTCCGGATCTCTCCTTCCAAGGGCTGCTCCGGGAGAAGGAGTACATAGTAGCCCACCTGAGCGACCCCAGACGCCACACCTACGGCTCCAACATGCCGACGTTCTTCATGTCGGAAAGCGAAAAGAAGGCCATCGCCATCTATTTGACGTCGTTGACGGCGTTCGATCTTCCCGCAGCCCCCAAGGAGCAGTACGCCCTGCTCTGTTCCCGGTGCCACGGAGAGGAGGGCGCCGGCGACGGTCTTATCGCCGAAAACCTGCTTCCCAGGCCCCGTCAGTTTACCAATGCCAAGTTCTTCAACTGGCTTCCGGAGGATCGCGCTTGGAACGACATCGCCAACGGCGTTCCAGGAACGGCGATGCCTCCTTTCAAGAAGATCTTGAGCGAATCTCAGGTCCAGGAGCTCTTTTCCTGGGTCCGGAGCGAGTTCCTCAAGAGTGATCGGAAAAAGTGGAAACGGCCACGGCCGAAAACCGGCGCCAATCCGGTGGCCTATTCGCCGGAAAGTATCAAGCGAGGACACGACGCGTTCCAGTTGCGCTGTTACGGCTGTCATGGGCGGATCGGGGACGGGAACGGACCCAACGCCGTGGACATGCTTCCGCGGCCTCGAAACCTGATGAGTACGGCATTCATGGGCGCGGTGACCGACCAGCGCCTCTTCGAATCGATCACCTATGGAATCGTCGGCACGGGGATGCCGGCATGGGACTATCTACCCAAAACGCAGCGCTGGGATTTGGTGAACTTCGTACGAAGCCTTTCGAAGACTGGCCCTGCGGCGCCTAGCAACGGGAAATAAATCGATGAGCCATCAAGAAGAAACGAGCTTGAGAGGCCAGCCTTCGGTGCGCTGGTTCATTCTAAGCTCCATCGTGTTCTTTGTGATCACGGCCACGGTTGGGCTTCTGCTATCGCTGAAGTTCGTCTGGCCCGAGTTCATGGGAACGGCCAAATGGTTGACCTTTGGGCGGCTTCGCCCGCTGCACGTCAACGGCATCCTATTCGGCTGGCTGCTTGCCGCCGATATGGGACTGCTCTTCTACCTAGTTCCCCGCCTTTGTGGGAACAAGCTCTGGAGCGAGAAACTTGGTCTCATGACGGTGGGGCTCTTTGACCTGGTCATCCTGGGGGCAGTCTACACGACTCTCTCGGGCCAGACCCAGGGCCTGGAATACGCCGAATTGCCTCTGGTTCTCGACGTCGGTGTGACACTTGCCTGGGTCTTTTTCGGGGTCAATATTTTCGGCACAATCCTGACCCGAAAGCACAAGAAGATCTATGTCTCTCTGTGGTACACCATGGGGGCAGTCATCTGGACCGCGGCAGTCTACATCACGGGGAACTTCCTTGTGATGTTTGCCACGGGCGTGAACCAGGCAAACCTCAACTGGTTCTACGTCCACAATGCGGTGGGCCTGATTTTCACGCCTCTGGGGCTGGCCATCGCATACTACTTCATTCCCCTTGCTGTTCGGGAGCCACTGTACAGCCATAAGCTCTCCATGATCGGGTTCTGGTCGATCTCATTCATCTACGTTTGGACCGGAGCGCACCACATGATCCACGGCCCCATCAGCCAGTGGCTTCAAACGGTGGCGATCCTTTTCAGCGTCATGTTGATCATCCCGGTCTGGACGGTGATCGTGAACTTCTTCGGCACGGTGCATGGCCGCTGGGACCGGGTGCGGCAAGATCCTATCCTGAAGTTTCTCATGGCGGGAACGACCTTCTACCTGTTGACTTGCCTCCAGGGACCGATGCACTCGTTGCGGACAGTGAATGCCATCGTCAGCAAGACGGACTGGGTCGTGGGTCACGCACACATGGCGGTCTTCGGAGCATTCAGTTTTTTCGCCATCGCCGGTTGCCTTTACGTGGTGCCGCTCCTCAGCGGTCGGAAGCTCCATTCCGTGAAGCTTGCGGACAACACCTTCTGGCTCATGATGGTGGGTGGCCTCATCTATTTCGTGAGCCTCTGGATCGGTGGTTTCATGCAGGGTCTTCAATGGAATGACCCGTCGATCCCCTTTATCGACACGGTCCGTTTCATGAGGCCGTTCTGGATCGCCCGGGCCTTCTCCGGTGTCCTGATCCTGGCGGGGACCATCCTGTTTTTCTACAATTTGATTCGAACCTTCGGCGGCACCGCGGGAGGTGAAACCACCACGGCGGTTGGAACACCGGTTCCGGCCACCGCCTAGAAAAGGAGAGAGAGCATCATGTTCCACAAACTCGATTTCAATGCGGGTTGGGTGGCTGTCGGCGCCCTGCTTTTCTTCCTGGTGGGAGCCACACTGACCACGATCCTACCGCAAATGAGTGAAGCCTCTTGGACAACTCCGCTTGAAGGCTCTAGAGCCTATTCCGAGCAGGAGCTCCGGGGAAAGGCCATCTATCAGCGCGAAGGCTGCTGGTACTGCCACACCCAACAGATCCGGACGCTGGAAGCAGACACGAAACGGTACGGCTGGCGCGGCGTCGATGCACCCATCAGCCTTCCCGGCGAATATGTGAGGGACGCCCCCCACGTGCTGGGGACGCGGCGGGCCGGACCCGACCTGGCCCGCGTCGGTGGAAAATATGACAAGAGCTGGCACAAGACCCATTTCAACAACCCGCGGGACCTGGTACCAGGATCGGTCATGCCTCCTTTCCCCTGGATCGTCACCGACAATGGAGGCCAGGACCTCAAAAACCTCATCGCCTATATCCAGACCTTGGGCCGCACCCGCGATTGGCGGCCTGACGACGATTACGAGGAATAAGATGATCTGGAAGAGCGAAATGGTGCTCTACGGGCTGATGATTCTTAACGTTCTGGGCGTTGCGGCCTGCTTGGTTTGGGCCTGGCGGAGGGGACTCCTCAAGGACCTCGATAGCGCGGCAACCGCGATGTTCGAAGAGCCCAGAGAAGCACGGGAGGATTCTGATGACTGATGACAAGAAACACGACGAAGTCGCCGAGTACCCGGGCGGCCTTCTGGAGAACCCTGGCGGGAGCTTGCCGATCTTTCTCAAGCTCACCTATGTCGGATTTGTTCTCTTTGGGATCATTTACTTCGTCCTCTACATGGCTGGAGACGGTTCAGCCCTGGTAGAGCAATTCAACCAGTTGACAGGCTATGGGCATCCCTGACGCCCTCTCGGTGAGGCCGCCCAAGGACGGCCTCTTTCATCGGTGGCGCCGCATCACTCAAAGCGCGGTGCTGCTTCTACTCCTCCTCGCCCCTTTTCTGGAAATCCTGCGTTTCGACCTCGCCAGCGAACAACTGGTCCTTGTGGGAACGCGCTTTTCCATGGGTGAATTGGGAGTGGTCTACGGGCTGCTGCTCTTGGGGATGTTTCTGCTGATAGCGGCAGCGATTCTGTACGGGCGGCTCTGGTGTGGCTGGGTCTGTCCTCAGACCTCCCTTTCAGAGCTGGCGGCGGAGCTTGAGCGCCAAATTATCCGGCGGCACCACGCCAGACCGTGGCGGCGATGGGCGGCCCGGGCTACGATTCTCCTTCTCAGCGCCCTCCTTGCCGCCAGTATGGTGAGCTACTTCGTCAAGCCCGCCGACTTCCTGGCTCCAACAGTAGTCATCTGGGTCTCATTCACGATTCTCTGGGCAATGGTGGCGGCAAACCTTCTTTGGGTGCGCCATCACTTCTGTCCCGGTCTCTGCCCCTACGGGATTCTACAGAGTCTCTTTCAGGATGACCACACTATGGGCGTCACCCCCATCGATGGGAGGGAAATCGGCTGTTTTTCCGGGTGCAAGGGCTGCTCGCAATGCTGTTTTCTGGGCATCGACATCCGCCGGCACCCCTTTGACACCCTTTGCTTCAACTGCGGGGATTGCATCGACGCTTCCCGCTCTTTGGAGGGCCGGCGTGGACTCCCGCCGATCCTTGGATTCCGCTTCGGGGCCGGTGAATCGAAGATGCCTTACTGGCTGCAACGACTAGGGCTCTCCGACTTCAAGCGCCTTGGCGGGACAACGGTGATCCTGGTGCTGGCGGGATTCCTGACGCTGCAACTCGGCCAGCGGCAAGAGTTCGACTTTCAGCTTGCGCCCCGGTTCGACGAGCTGGAAGCCCTGGAAAACGGCTCGGTTGTGAACCACTATTCGCTGCTTCTGGCCAACCGTCGCACCGAACCACTCCGGCTAGCGCTGGCGGTAGAAGGGTTTATCGGGCTCGAGCTCGACGATCCCAGCACTCCGCTGCTCCTCTCTCCCCTGACGGAAACCCGAATCGACCTGATCTTGAGCTCTCCCGCTCAAGGCATCAAAGCCGGAGCCCACGCCATCCGTGTCAAGGGACAAGACGAGCGGGGCCTCTCCCTCGTCCGCTTCACCCGCTTCTTCGTCCCCACCAAGAGGTAAACGTTATGCGCGGCCTGTTGATCGGTGTCATGCTCTTTTTCTTTGGCCTCATGATCGTCGTCTGGATCGCCTCGATCCACGCGGACCCGAAAATGATCGTGGTGCCGGAAGGAGAAATGTCCATGCCGCTCCCTCCTCCCAAAACCGCCCCAAAAAACTCTCTTGGGACTGAATCTGGTTCAAATGCTTTCCTCTCTTTGGGTTGTACTCCGCTCCCATCGGGCGCCGTCCGACACCCGCTACTCGCCTCTCTCCACCCTCAAAAACTTCCTGACAGAAGAGCAAGAAAGAGTGCCACTACCGGTAACAACCGCCTAGAAGGAACCAAATGACAGCCATTATTGGATCGGCATTCCTCGTAGGTCTCCTGGGCTCCGTCCACTGCATCGGCATGTGTGGCCCGCTGGCTATCGCCATCGGCGCGGGCGGGCGGAATCGGGCCAGTGGGCTGTGGCTCTATCTAGTTGGAAAAGGCACCACCTACATGGTTCTCGGGCTGGCTGCGGGGGTCGTGGGCAGCGCCTTCGGCAATCCCGCACTGGGCAAAACGGGGATCGCCGGGCTGGCAATCCTTACCGGCATCGCGATGATCGTGCTTGGACTGATCCACGGCTGGAAGCTCTGGCCCGCCGCAAGACGCTCCCCGAACCATCCAACCTCAACCGGTGGAGCACGACCTGCAGGACCCGGACAACCTGGCCGGAGAAAGGGAGCCATCTCAATCCTCATGGGCGCTGCCCTCCGTTCCCGAAGCCGGTTCAAGCCATACGCGGCTGGCATTTTGACCGGCCTCCTGCCCTGCGGCCTGGTCTATGCCATGGTGGCACAAGCTGCCTCCGCCGGTTCCCCTCTGCCAGCCCTCCTTGTCATGGCGGCCTTCGGGCTGGGAACAGCTCCGGCCCTCTGGGCGGTAGGGTGGTCCAGCCGCTTCATGAGCAACCGCGCCCGCGCACTTGGGGACAAGGGGTATCCACCTAAGCCGGGACACGCAACAAAACCAAAAAAAAGACGCGCAGCGTACAAAAACGTGGGTCCAGGGAGCGCGCTCCCTGGTGGGTGCAGGGCGAAGCCCTGCCAGGGGACGGGGGATGGAATCCCCGGACCACCTACGGGTAACGCGCGGCGTGACCCGCCGAGCGATAGCGAGGCGTTGCCCGGACGCTTGCGATTCCACAGTCCTGGGAATGTCCCGCCTTGCGTGGATACCCAGGACAAGCTGGCAGCCGGTGGAGTCATCCTCATGGGAGCTCTGGCTATCTGGCGCGGCCTCCACCTGGTCTTGTCGTCTCCCGCCGTCCAATCCTGCCATCATGGCGGCTGAACCCGATCTGGCCCCCCCCGCGCCCAACGGGAAGCTCTGTGAGCTGTGCGGCGGGGCGCGGCCGAGCTCCAGACCACGATATTGCTGCGACGGCTGCATGCGAGTGGCGGAGATCCTGGCCGCATCGGGCTACACCGGCGAAGCGAAGCATAGCGGAATCTGGAAACAGGCAGCCCTGGCGGGATTGGTCCCCAGAAGAGCGGATCCCGGCATGAAGCTGGGCGCCTCGACAGAGCCGGGAAGCGCGGACCCTACCACCTACCGATGGAAGCGGACCTCAACGCAAGAAAAAAAGAGGGTGAATCAAGCTTCCCACCCTCGGCGGAAACCAGATTTCGGTGTTGAGAGCGGGCCAACGCCGCCACTTCGGCCCATTCAGCGTCAAAAACAGGAAGTCTCCTTCGATCTGGAAGGCCTCTGGTGCCCATCCTGTGCCTGGCTCATCGAGGCAACCCTGGTGCGCCTCCCCGGCGTAGCCCGGGCCAGATCGAGCTTCCTGACGGAATCGCTCCACGTCCTTTTCGATCCCAGCGCCATCGGGCGAAACGACCTGGTCCGCCAGATCGAGCAACTCGGCTACCGCGTAGTCCACGGGCAAGAGAAGAGCCCTGTCCGAGGCCCTCTCCTGCGCTTTGGCATCGCCGCCTTTTTCACGGCGAACGTCATGATGCTCTCTTATTCCTTCTACGCCGTTCGCTGGGATGCTGCCCCCCAAGCCCTGGAGGCACTGCTTCCGTGGATTCTCGCGGCCCTTTCAGCGCCAGTGGTCTTCGGGTGCGGTTACCCCATCCTCCGGCGTGCCTGGCTGGCCCTCAGAGCCCGAGCGGTGACCATGGATACACTCATCGCACTGGGTTCAGTCTCGGCCTTCCTTTTCAGCACAGCGGCGGTGCTCCGCGGGAATCAGGATGTCTACTTTGACGGAGCCTGTGCGCTCATCACTTTCTGGCTTCTTGGACGCGTCCTGGAACAATCGGCTTTCGCCCGAGCCACGTGCGTCGGCCAAGCGGTTCGGCGGCTCCTTCCCCGCAAGGCCCGAAAACTGGTGGATTCCCAGACCGTCTGGGTCTCCACGTCACAGTTGAAACCGGGAGACAGAATCCAGGTCGCCCCTGGGGAACGGATCCCCGTGGACGCCCGAGTGCTCAGCGAGACCGGCCGGATCTCCACCGCCGTCATCGACGGCGAACCGCGGCCTCGGCTAGTTCAGGCCGGGGCCCGGGTTCAGGGCGGATCGGTCTGCGGCGAGACGCGGCTGGAGATGGAAGTCCTGGCTTGCGCGGACAAATCTATGCTCGCGAAGATCGCGGAACACGTGGCCCGGGCTTCGGGCAAGCCCCGGGAAGGCGTCGATCTGGCCGACGCCCTGGCTCGCCTCTTTCTGCCGCTGGTTCTGGTCCTTTCAGCGGTCACGGGAGCAGCGATGCTCGGCTCGGGCTCGAGTTTGGCCGCTGCATTCGAGAGGGCCCTGAGCGTGCTTGTGGTCTCCTGCCCGTGCGCTCTGGGAATCGCTGCTCCTCTGGCCCGAGTGATAGCCGCGGGAGCCCTGGCCAGGCGCGGCGTCATCGTCCGGCGGGAGGATGCCCTCGAAGACCTGGCAACCGCTGAATGGGTGGCGTTCGACAAGACGGGAACTCTCACCGAAGGGCGCCTCGACCTCCAAAGAATCGAGGTTCAGGGCGCAACAAAGCAAGAGGTTCTCCATTGGGCATCCGTCCTGGAAACGGCATCGGGGCATCCCATCGCCATGGCCCTCCGGCGGGCGGAGGAAAAGGACCTCTCTTCTCATAATGGCCACCTCTCACCGCACACTTCAGTGCCCGGAAAAGTCCTGGGCAGCCGTGGAGTCACCGGTTTCGTCCATGGCCACCGGGCACTCCTGGGCCGGCCACAATGGGTTGAAGACCTCATGGGCCCGATCCCCGGCAACCTGGAACAAGATCTCTCAGAAGAGCGAAGCCGCGGCAGGACCGCCATCCTCTTCGCCACGGGAGATGGAACGTGGGGCCTCTTAGCATTCGGGGATTCCATTCGACCCGAAGCCCGGGCCACCGTCGATGCACTCCGGAGTGCCGGATTGCGGACCGCCATCATATCCGGAGACTCCCGGGAAGCCACCGAAGCATGCGGCAGAAGCGTCGGCGCCGACTTCGCCCTGGGAGACCACCTTCCAGAGGAAAAGGCCCAGTGGCTCGAAACTCAAGAATCGGAGAGCGGCCGGACGCCGATCTTCGTGGGAGACGGAATCAACGACGCCCCGGCTCTGGCGGCTTCGGTGGGGATCGCCGTAGCCAGCGGCGCCGACTTCGCCAGGGAAACCGCGGACATCCTTTTCGCGGAAAAGGGACTGCAAGAGATCGTCCCACTCATCCGAACGGCTGGGATGATGCGCTCCATCATCCGGCAGAATCTGATCTGGGCGGCGCTCTACAACGCCGTGGCAATCCCCGCCGCCATTTCTGGACTTCTGACCCCGGTCTTCGCGGCGGGAGCCATGGTGACCAGCGGCCTTTTGGTGACCTTCAACGCTCTCCGCCTCCGTCCGTGAAAAAAACTGAGAGAGATTGCCCATCGAACCCGTCCCAACCTCGATACCGATCTGCTGAAAACCCGTGACGTCGTTCCCGATAATCTTGTTGTCGGAACTCCCACCAGCCACATCCTGGAAACCTTCCAGGAAAAACGGCGGACTGCGGCGGACTGCGCCGGCAAACCCTACAGGCGAAGAAGGGTGATCCTCCGGCCTTCGTGCAAGAGCTTCTCCATCCCGCTCCGCTCCTCCGCGGAACCCGCCTCCGGGCGACGGTCGAAGATCACCAAAACACCTTCCTCCAACCCCAGCTTCTCCAGGTAGCCAGCCAGTTGCTCCAAACCCTCCCTCAACGGATCAGGACGACCGGGACGCCACACCTTCAGCTCCAGCGCCGCGAGCTGCTCACATCCCTCGTGGGGCCAACGAATACAGAGATCCATCCGACCACGGCCCACGGCATACTCACGGTCGAGACGACCACCCCCGTTCACGATCCGCTGCAAAAACGCCTTGAGCACCAGGTGCGGCGCCACTTCATGGTACGGCTGCACACCCATCAGCGCCTCGCCGTGCTGCTTCCAGAAACCAACAAACGCCTCCAAAAGCGACTCCACATCCAGACGACCATCCTCACACACATACCACGCCGTCTCATAGGGAATCGTCAACTGGGCGCCATACGCCAGAGACCGAGGGATCACTTCCCGGTAGATCGGGTTCGCAATCTCCAGGTGCCCGCCACGGCGCCTGGAAACCAGACCAAGATCCTCCACATAAGCAGCGTCGTCGTGGATCCGGTCTCCCAAAAGAAGATCACCCGCAAGAATCGGCTCCAGCACTCGACGGACCCGGGGCTCGCGAAGCTTCTCCACCAAAGAGTCCAGGTGCGTGTCACGGCGCTCAATGAGCGCCTCCTTCGCCCACAACATGTGCCCAGCCGTCACCACGACACTCCGATCACGCACATCCTTCTCCACTACCTGCCGGGCCAGGGCGTTCACCAGCCACGGCTGACCCTGCGGTCAGTTCCCACGCCAGCTCCAGCGCCTCTTCCTCGAACCCCTGGCCCGTCTCCTCCGTGTGCTGACCGTAAAGTTCGCCGATCTCTCCTCTCGTGAAATTCCGGATCCTCAGAGACTCTACCTTGATGTTGAACGGCGACGACGTTCCAAGGCTCGCCCGATCCGGACGGGTCCGCACCTTGTAGTCCCGCACGTCCCGAAGCCCAATCAGTGCCATGGAGTGAGGAAAATGCTCCGGACGCTCCACATACCCCGCCCGAAGCTGACGCAACACCGATAGCAAACTCTCGTCACGCAGCGGGTCGATCTCGTCCAAAAACAGCACCACCGGACGCGGACAGCCCTCACTCCAGCGCGTCAAGCACACCTGGAGACGTGTCGTCCATTCAATCGACTTCATACTCTCGGCCTCCGGGGGACGAAGCGCCTTGGGAAGCCTTTCCGCCGTAAGCTCCATGGAACGAAGCACCGCCTGCACCGCCGGCTCCACGTCCCCTCCGGCTGCCTCCGCCGCCTCGCAACTCATGTGCAGCGCCGCATACTTCCCCTCCGCCGTCAATCGCTTCGCCAACGTCCGGAAACAGGTCGTCTTACCCACTTGTTGCGGCGCGTGGATCACGAAGTAGAGCTTCTGCTCGATCAGCTCCCGGATACCGGGCAACCGGCGCTCCGGCGGCAGCATGTAGTGATCCCAGGGATCACAGGGACCGGCGACATTGAAGAAACGGGTCATGGCAGCTCCTCCGGGGGACCACGCCCGGCTCTCCAAAGAAAACCAGGCCATCACGACATCCTCAAGAGCCCCATCCTACCACATCCTGGAAACCTTCCGGGACAATCGAACTCTCCAAGCGGACCTTTCTTGACCGATTCTTCGACACATCCACCCCATGGCTGAAGTTCACATTGCTGATACTACCGGATTTTGGGGGTTTGTGACTTCATGGCCTACGCCCTCCCATGAAATCGGCGATGAGAAGATTGTGAAGCCAGTTTGGGGTGGACCTCGGATCCGTTGAGATCATGGAAAGGTGAGCGCCTCCGCGGATCGTCGGAAAGTAGACGGGAACCATAGGGATGGAAGTGCCACTGGAGAGCGATGGAACGAACCGACAAGCGGGCACTTTGAAATGGACCCGCTCCTTGGCTTTGTAGATACCCCAATACCCGTAGCCTTGACGCTTGAGGTCCTTGTGATGGCAAAAGGGACTTCACCCTACAGGGCAGACCTTGCAAGTCGAAAGCCAAGGGACGAGCGGCGGAGGTCAGGTTTGACCCCTCGGCGACCGGAGACGCGGTAGCGTTTGCCCGAACTGCCCCAGGCACCACCCCGATTCACGCGCTTCGAACTGTCACTTGAGCCAGTGGGGTTGCGCTGCGAACCGGTCCTATAGTCCCCATACCTATCCGCCGTCCACTCCCAGACGTTGCCCAGCATGTCGTACAGCCCATAGTCGTTGGGCTTCTTCTGACCTACCTGATGATGCCGGCTCTCCAAGCCCTCGACATACCACGCGATCTCTTCCAGTTTTCCGTAGTAGGGTCCTTTCGTCCCACCTCGCGCTGCAAACTCCCACTCAACCTCCGTCGGCAGCCTCAGCGCCGCAATTTCCAACTCTGCCTCCGTGGGCAGCCTCAGCACTTTGTCAATGCGCCTGAGGAATTCCCGTGCGTCATTCCAGGACACATTCTCCACCGGCTGCTGGTCACCTTTGTACTTGCTGGGATTCGAACCCATCGTCACCGTCTTCCACTGACGCTGCGTCACTTCGTATTTGCCGATCCAAAAGCCGTCCACCGTCACTTGGTGCCGAGGGCTCTCATCGCTGTCACATTCACTGTCTCCCGGCGAGCAGCCCATCTGGAACGTCCCGCCCGGGATCCACACCAGCTCCAACTCCACCTCACCGGGGAAAAGCACCTTTTCCACTTCACCTGGTTGGGGCACTCCGCCGCCGGGCGGCGAAGTGGAACAACTCGGCAGGAAGAATAGACTCAGTACATCGCAATCAGCATGTCAAGGATTGATGAATATCGATTTCAAGGTGCTTGGCGGGCCGTCATTAATGGATGCTGAACCTGGAATCGTCGA
>JAJRTK010000260.1 GCA_024278345.1 bacterium
ACGTGGCCGCGTTTCACCAGCAGGGACCTATCAGATCCGGTTGACAAGTCCACGCACGAAAGGAACCCACCGTTCAATTTCGTGAATCCCATCCAACCCGCCACCGGCAAGATGCCGGTGCCACCGTTTCGGCGAAGAAAATTGTAAAGCAAAAACACGACAATTTGATAGGTCCCCACCAGCACAATCAGATTCGACGAGACCAGATCCAGACAGATCGGGAGAAACTCAGGTGACCCAAAATGACGCCCAGCACCAGCCAGCCCAGGATCGCAGCAGAGAATCCAGGCTGCTGAAGAATCAACCCGAGCCCTCTTCGGGCTCACCCGCCGAGAAGGGAGCAGCCCGACCGCGTCGTCGGCGGCCGGCAACGCGACAGAGGCCCACAACCTCGCGAAACAGCGGCAACCGCCAACGGCCTGCCTCTGAAAACAAGGCTCCTCGAAGCCCTGGATCCAAACAAACACCCACAGCTCGAAGGCGGGCGGCAACCCCGGCCTCTGATCCTGAAAAAAGACGACCGACTACCCGGCGGTCCAAGAAAACGACCGGTGCATCACGTAGGCGAAGAGTCCCCGCAACAGACAGCCGCCCCCCGGGGCACCAGCGACGTATCTCCCGGGCGCCCAAGACCGACGCCATGGATTCCACTCTCCAGCAAGCAGCCGATCCAAGGCTCTTTACCCGAAAGCCCCAACTAGAAAGCGAAGAATCCACGCTCCAAGAGGCACCGGATCGAAGTCTATTCGCTTCAAAAAGTCAACCGCCAGATCTGGACTCCCCCCTCCAGGGAACACCTGATCCAAGCCTTCTAAATCCCCGTTCCCCGCAACACTACAAGGCCACTGGCAAAAGCCCGAGAACCGGATCTTCATCTCGGCCTGACCAGGCAGCGAGGAGACCAACGCCCCGCCACAAGATAGCTAAGAAAAGCCCGAGAGTACGCCAACCAACCGGGTCTAGTCCACCCGAAGCCACCTCGTCCACGGTCGGACCACAAGCACCCAGAACTTCCCCCATGGGGCCTCGGCCAGTTCCAGTCTCTTTCGAGGGCGCATCCACTGACTCTCGCTCCACCACAGCATCCGGGGCAAATCCCCCATCGATCCCCGTTTTCCCAAAGAAAACCTCCCATGGCTTCGCCGCTCCCAAGAGCGGGCCAGCCAGTCGTTTGACGCCACCACAGCCGCCCAGACATCCCAAGCCCACCAGTCCTTTCCGAGAAAAAGCTCCGCAAAAAACGCAGCCCTCCGCGGCAGACAGAACTCCGGCACCTCTGATGGAACAGTCAGCCACGGGGACGACGGCAAATTCTCGAAAAAAGACCAAAGGTGATCCCAGGTTTTCCTACTCGTCGCGACCCGAGACGCTCAAAGAGGAAAAGCCTTCCTCCGCTCCGGCGGGCACCAGCCGCGGCGGGTGGATGCCCATACGAAAACCAGCTCCGGCACCTCCCCTGCTAACGGAGCGTTTAGGAACTGGCGGAAAAGCTACCTGCCACGGCTGTGCAGGGCAAGGGATCTGCCCTCTCTGCTTCGGTACTGGCAGGGAACCGGGCAAGCTTTTTTGCCACGGCTGCCAGGGAACAGCCATGTGTTCCGTCTGTGGCGGAGACGGGGTCATCACCTAGGAGCCGCCTGCCGATCCACTCTTGGTTTTGGTCCGTGGACCCGCCGTCGATTCGACGCTGATCTTCTCTGCTGTCCCAGCCACCGAACCAGCCCAAGCCCTGACCTTTGATCCCGACTTTCCAGCGCGGGTCTCCTCCTCAGGGCCAGTTTTGGAACCAGCCACATCCTTTCCCTTCGGACTGTCGGTCGATCCCGTGCTGGAGTTTCCTTCGGGTCGGGGCACTTCCCCATCTCCTAGTTCCCGGAGCCACCGGCGAACGCGGTCGGCATCGGGGCTGCCGGGTTCCAACACGATATAGCGCTCCAGCAAGCGCCTCCCCTGCTCCAGTTGGTCTAATCTGCGAACGTACAGAAGGCCAAGATTCAAGACTGCTCTGGAATCATCGGGATCCGAGTCAATTAGTTTTTCGTAGACCCGTTGGGCCTCCCGCGGTCTTCTAGCCAATTCCAAAGCAACCGCCAAGTCGAGATCGACATCCCGGTCTCCCGGCTCCTGCCTTCGGGCTGATTCCAATGCCTCCACCGCCAACCCAGGAAGCCCCAGTTTCGCGTAACAAAGGCCAAGCTTGTGCTGTAGGCCCGGAAAATCTGGCTTTTCCTGACGGATCAGCTTGAACCGCCTGAGCGCCCCCGCGTAGTCTCCTTCCCGCAACTGATCGAGGCCTCCTCGATAGACCGCGGCGAGCTCGGCGGGATTCAACCGAATCCGTTTCGCGGCACATCCCGAGCCAAACGACACCATGAGGAGACAAGTCACCAACAAGCCCAACAAAGGTCCCTGTTCGCTGCCGTTAGCCCGCATCAAGTTTGCTCCAACTGTAGCTTATCGCCTGGTTGTGTACCACTGAGCTCCACGATTCCAACGGGAAGCTCCAAAACCGAATGAGCTCCACGCCCTCCGGACCAGCTCCGCCAAATCGCCCACCACGGCTGCGGTGCCAGCCCCGGAAAAACGCACGTCACCTCATAGTTTCTTGAGAGGAAAATGGCATCGATGGAAAAACTCATTCCACACATGTGGATTTGTTTGCCGGGCACAATCCAGAGCCCTTCCCCCTCCTCGAGGCCCGAATAGGACAACAATCCAAAGCCTCGCGCAAAAAACGTAGAGGCCACCTTTGCTCGGGTCGCCAAAACCGTATTTCGGCTAAGATTCTCCACCTTCAACATAGCTTCGGCCTCCAACACCGGGCCAAGGAGGCCCACTTTTTTCATTCCGTTTTTTTGAGTTTCTCCGCCGCAATTTTGTGGTAGCGGTGGGCGGGGTTGGGAATCATTTCCATGACTCGTTTCCAGTAATTCCGGGCTTTGTCCAGCTTTCCTAAATCCTCGTAAAACCGGGCTTTTCCCAAAAGTCGTTTCGCGTTTTCCTCTTCGACGCTCTGTTTGGGCTTCACCGAAGACCTCCGCCGGCGTATCTCCTTGCCCAGCTCTTCAGCGCGGGCAAGAGCAGTGCTTCCTCTTGCTCCCGGCGTGGTCCGCAACCGCTGCAAGAACTCTTCAGCCTGGCCCCATTCGCGCATTGCCCGCGAACTGTTCCCAAGCTCCTGGGCCTCGAGACCTGTCCGATAGGCGACCTCGATTCCCCGCGAAAGCTCCCGAATCTTCTTTTGCCTCCGCGAGCGCAAACGATCTCCGGCACGACGTCTTTCCACGTCTCTCAGCAACTTGGTCGCCGTCGCATCTCCGGGCTCCATTTGCAACACCTTTTGGAGCTCCTTCCCCGCTTCCTCGTAGCGCCGCGCATCCACCAAGCTCTGAGCCCGGGCAAGCCCCCTCTTGACTCGGAACGCATGCTGCTGTTTCAACTGGTCGGCTCGTGAATCAACCTTGCCCAGTGCGCTTTTCAACCGATCGACCAAAGCTAGGAGCTCTGGATCTCCACCGGTCGAAGGCATCGAACGCCTGATCCGGGCAATCATTTTTTTCAGAGCCGCTCTCGCGGGTTCCAACGCCTCCTCTGGAAGTACCGCTAACTCCGCGGAACCGTATTTCACCATCAATCCCTGCACTTCCGAAAGGATCCTGGCCCGGAGCTGGCCAGCCTCTTCGGCACGAGTCTCCGTAAAGAGGTCCGCCTGCCCGGCATCGTCTTGCTCATGAACTCCGTCGAGAGGGTTGTCCATCTCATGAATTCTACGGCTGGAATCGGAAAAAGAGATGGTCAAGAGCAACAGCAACACCAACACCCCCAAACCACCCAACATGAGCTTCAGGCGTTTTCCGGAATCTGGCTGACCCACGAGAGCAATTTCTCCGGCCGATGATTTGGAAATGACCTCCACTCGCTGCCCGACAGAGGATCCCTGGAGCGACCGCCTCCCCGGCAAAGGCCGCCCTAGGGCATTTCCTCCATCGTCTTCGTCTTCTTCGACAATTTCGTATCTTTCCGGATCACGACGGCCAGATCGGAGACTCTCCCTCATGACCTCAAGCCGCGAGCGCCCAAGCTCGATCACATCTCCGTCCCGTAGCTGGACATCGGACTGGATCCGCCCGTTGACTCGCGTGCCGTTGCGGCTTCCCAAGTCGGTGAGAAGGAGATCCGAGCCATCGGCCAGAATCTCGAAGTGACGCTTGGAAACCCTCTCGTCATCCAATACGATGTCACAATCAAGGGCCCTGCCCACCACGACGCAAGCATCCACCAACGCCACATCCCGAACCATCTTTCCCCTGTGGGAGATCCTCAGTTTCCAGTCCTTCGCCATGATTGAGCTTCCCCGGCAACGCCTATTGAAGACCGACGGCTCGTCGGTCGAGTGCAGCCTGTTTTTCCCGGGCGGACTCCATCAATATTTGCGCTTTCTGGCCAATCGCATCCTCTGGCCCAGCAAGTTTCAGGATGAGGTCGAGCTCCCGAACCGCCTGAGCATAGCGAAGGTTCGAGTATTCTTCCCTCGCCACCTGATAGTGGTATGCGATCTTTTTCTTGAGTTGCTTGATTGCCCACTCCAATTGGGACTCGCAAGCAGAACAGCCGGGATTGTCGCGAAGCGACGTCTTGAACTCTTCGATGGCCTCTAGGAGGTTCCCCGCATCGAAAGCATTGATTCCTCGTTGAAGATGAAGCGACGCCTGCCGGATCTGATCGTCGGTGGGCACTTGAGTTCCCGGATCAAAGCTCTCAACGGCCAGTGTCCCGATCTCTACGATCTGACCGTCTATCCGCACTTTATCCCCATCGCCGCCGCCTGGTGTCTGCAATCCCAACAAAATGATCACCAAAAGCAAGAGAAAAATCACGATCCCATAAATGCCCATACGCACACGCGCACCACTATCGAGTTGGGTGCTTCTACTCAAGAGATCGGCCTGGTCTCCAATTTGCTGAGCCTGCTTGCCCTGGGGTTTTGCGGAGAACACCAAGATCGACTTGCCGACGCGAATCTGGTCCCCGTCTCGGATCTCCGCCCGCTCGATGACTCTCCCGTTCACTCGAATTCCCGTCTTCGATCCCAGATCCTCGATGTCAAAACCAATCCCATCATAGATGATCCGAGCATGGTGCCCCGAAACCGTCGGATCGTCGATAACGATATCATTGGAAGAATGCCGGCCCAAAGTCACGGCCTCCACCAAAATCTTGAAAACGAGATCCTGCAAGGGACCTTTATACCCAACAAGATTGACATCAAATCTCTCCGAGAACCTCTTCATATCTTCACCCCATTTGCTCAATTACGAGCACCGTCACCAACCGAGCACCCTGGGAAAAGCTCACCGCCCGAGCCTCCAGCGCGTGTCCTACACGCAATCTTTGAACACAGATCTCCCTGGGAGCCAACCTCGATTCCCGCAAGAGCTCCATGATCTCCGCCAAACAAGAGGCGGAAGCGAACAGATCCAATAAATGTTGTCCGGATGCCCCCCCCCCCCGACATCCCAACAGCTCCATCGCCGCCGAGTTGCACACGTCCACCAATCCTCCGCCATCGGCAATCACCAAGCCCTCTCCCAGCAAATCCGCCGTCCGACGGACAACCTCCAGTCCACCAGACGGCCCATCCATTCGCCCACTAGCCGCTTGGCTCGGCTGAGCCGCCCTATCGAGGACCCGATTGACGGCATCGACTAATTCATTGACCCGGCGATCCGTTGTGGGCGGAACCTCCAGCTCCAAATCCTGCTTCAGCGCCAAGTTCAGTTCTTGCGCCATCTGCCGAAAAGGACGATGGCACTGTTTTTCCAGAAAAATCGCCACGACCAGTGCCAAGGCCCCAAAAAAGAGCCCGAACATCACCACCAGCGTTGCCATGTGCCTTTTCTTCTCTCGAAGATAGCTCACTCCGAAATCAACGACCGCGGTCCCATAGCGCTGGCGCCCAAAAGCGATGGGAACGGAAAAGACTCCACCGGACGGGGTCAACTGCATCAGGAACTTCTGGGCATCCGCCGCTCGTTTCAAGAGTTGTGAACGAACTCCACGCCTCTCCTCAGGAGCAACCACCTCACCACCAAGCCCCAAGATCAAGACCTCATTGACGCCTCGCTCCCTAGATATCGGCTCAGTGATCAATCCCACGTCCCCCGCCCGAAGCTTGGGCAAATTCATTTCCGCCACCAAGTAAGCCAGGGTCCTTGCCCGAGATTTGGCCTCGACGCCCATCATGTCTTCGGCCAATCCGATCAAGCCGACGCCGATGAAAAGAGTTACTCCCACGACCAGAAGAAGAAGCCAAATCGAAAAAGCCATCCGAAAATTGACTTTCACTCGCCGCCGCGGTTTCCCGGAACGGCGGTCACGCGCAACCCGATGGGCAGGTGTTCCACCGGTTTCTTCTTCCTGATCGTCAAACCCCCAATCCTCCCCGGAAGGCGTAGAATCCTCCTCTGAGACCAATCGCTGGCGCTTTGCCGGCGCAACTGGGGAGACCCTTCTCACTGGCGGCACTCTCTCCTCCACCATTCCAGGTGTTGCCAGGCGATCCTTGCGGCGCACTAACGAATCTCGAGACATTTCCTCCGTCGGCTCCCCGCGCCTTGGCCGGACCTTACGTTCCGATGCACGCCCAGGTTTGGGTATCTCCGACAGCCTTTGTGACGACTTTCTCCGGATTCGCTCCTCTCGTTGCCAAAGACTGGAGCCAGTGCTTCCACGCCCATTACCGCGATCCCCGGCACTAATTTTGAGTTCTTCGTCCCCTGCTCCGGCATGCATCGGACCGGCAGCACCAACCACCATGGGAAGATTTCGGCGACTCGACGCCTCATGGTCGATCTCCGATACGACCGTCAAATCACTTGGATCAGAGGAAAGACGATAGAGAAGCTGATAGTCTCCTACCGACACGATATCTCCATCTTCGAGTCGTTTCCTTTCCACCGGCACACCATCGACCCGTGTGCCATTCATGCTCCCGAGATCGAGTACTACGGCGCTTCCTCCGGACACTTCGAGCCTGGCGTGCTCGCGGCTAATCCCGTCGCCGTCAAGGCAAATCGCGTTCGTCGGAAGCCGACCAATCACGTAGCTTCCGTCATCAAGCTCCATTCGCCTCGGAGGCCGCGGACCCGTAATGGTCAACTCATGCATAGATCCCTTCACTCCGATATCTGGACACCAACCCAACAACACCTTGAAAAACTTATAGCAAAGCGCTCCTTGCCACTCAACAAGCGGGCCGCACGACTCAGATATCGACGAGCCTCTCACCGTCGGGAACCTTGACGCGGAAAAAACAGTTTGCTACACGACTTCCCGGCACGCCCAAGGACGAATCCGACTCGCGAAACCTCCCCTTCACGGCGGAAACTAAGCACCATGAAGCGATTGTTCCTCTTCTCAGCCCCACTGCTTCTCTCAAGCGTTACCGCACGAGCCGCTCTAGGGCCACAGCCCTTTATCGAACAACTCCTGGAGCAGTACCGCACGATGAAGGCTGCTCCCGACCATGAGCTCAGCAATGAAGAGAAGATCCAGAACGACACGATTCGAAAGGCGCTCCTCCAAAAGCTTGACATTGATGAAATCGGTCGCCTTTCTCTAGAAAAGCACTGGACAAGCCTCAATGAGGAGCAGCAAGCTGAATTCCTCCAGCTCCTCCACACACTCATCGAAGATCGTTCTCTTAAAAACATCCGCGGTACTTCAGAAGATTTTCACGTGGAATACGAGGGAGTCGATAAGCTTCAGGATTCCAAAGCGCTGGTAAAAACGGTCCTCGAAGTCAAGGACGACGAGTTTTTTGTTGATTTTAAACTCTATCCTAAGGGCGACACCTGGATGATTTACGATGTCGTCATCGACGATGTCAGCACGATCCGGAATTATAAAGATCAGTTCAACAAGATCATCGCCGAAGAGGGATTCGCCAAGCTCCTGAAAACAATGCGGGACAAATCCCTCGATTCACCGCAAAACCGATCCGGGGCCGGCAAATAATCACCGACAGCAAGAATTGGTTTGACTTCCGCCGCCTCTTAGGAGGAACACCTTGGGTAGAAAACTCCCTTCTCAGAGGACTGACAAAAGGCGAGGAGCGCGCAACGGATGTGAGCGATGGGAGCGGAAGCCAATCAAAGGTAAAATCCGTGGTTTGCCCACCTCATGCCCTAGCAAGATGACCCCGTGTCTCCCATTGTTTTTTTTTCTGTCTCTGTTTCTTCTGCCGGTGGTGACCACTGCCGGCACCGAGGAATCCCGCCCTCTCTCCGTTGCCGATTGCGTCCGTCTCGCCCTGGAAAACAGCCCGACCATGGAGGAGCCCCGTCTTCGCATCGAAATGGCGGAAGCTAAATTGGCCGAGGCTCGGGGGCTCCTCTTCCCCTTGATTGCCTTCAGCGCCGATTTTGGTGTGGTGCCCGAGGCTCGTGGAAACGCCATCTTCTCTCCGGACTCGGATACAGGCAGTCTCTCAAGCCTGGGTCCCTTCTTTCGGGGTGAGCTTAGCCTGGTGCAACCACTCTACACGTTCGGAAAGGGGAAAGCGGGACTCAAGGCCGGGCGAAAGGGTTTGGCGGCCGCCCAAGAACAGGGGCGCATTGACAGGGCGAAACTCGTCTACGAGATCCGGAAACTCTATGGTTTAGTTCTTCTGGCTTCGAGCCTGAAGCGGCTCACCGAAGACGCGGGTGGCAAGCTCAACAAGGCTCTAAGGAAGGCACAAAATCTTTTCGATGCCGAGAACCCGGAAGTGAGCCAGCAGGATTTGGCAAAGCTCAAGCTCTTCGCGGCAAAAGTCGAAGCCCAGACCCTGGAGGCGGAGACCGCTGTTCGGCTTTCCCGCACAGCCCTGACCATCGCTGTTGGCTTGGAAGATGTCGATTCTCTCACGCTGGCCGAGCGGCGGCTGCGACGGCCGCGGGGCAACCTTCTGGACCTGGAAACCTACACCCGCGCGGCTCTGGACAACAGGCCGGAGCTCCAGGCTCTGCTGGCTGGGATCAAGGCCAGAGAGGCTCTTGTGACAGTTCAAAAACGGCTCTTTTTTCCCGATCTCTTCGTCGGCGTCAAGCTTCGGTATGGAGTGGCGCCGAACCGCGAGGACCAGAGCAACCCATTCGTGAAGGACGATTTCAATTTTTTCAACTATGGAGCGGCCTTTGGGCTTCGGCTGAAGTTGCCGTTAAAAAAGCAACTGGCCCGACTCCGGATCGCCGAGTTGGAGCTGGAAAAGCTCCAATGCCGCTATCGGCTGGCTAGGGTTGGCATCGAGCTGGAAATCGAAAAGGCCTTCTGGAAGGCCCGTGAGGCTCGGGGGAAAATGAAATCTACCCGAAAGGGGCTCAAGGCGGCCCGAGGCTGGATGGTGTCGGAGAACCAACTCTACGAGGTGGGGACAGGCTCCACCAAAGATCTTCTCGAGTCCCTTGCCGCCTATGCGGAGGCGAAGAAAGACTCCCTGGTGGCCATCCAAAGGATGCATCTGGCTCTGGCGGAAATCGACCATGCCACTGGTAGAGATCCCGATTTCCTTGAGCAGGTCAAAAAGCCGAACATTCCTTAATCTGCTGGAAGGGAGCTCTCGATCCAGCCGCCGCCTACAAGTTCATCCCCTCGATAGAAAACCGCGGCCTGCCCAGGCGTCACGGCACGCTCTGTAGAATCGAAGACAACCCTGGCTCGAGATCCTGGAAGCCCATGGACCACCGCTGGTGAACCTTGGTGAGTCGAACGAACCTTACATTCGATCCGCAGGCCATGGGTGGGCGGCGGCTCCGAAATCCAGTTCACGGACGCAGCCAGGAGGCCTCGCGCCCAAAGCTCATGGACTTCTCCCACAACCAGGAGGTGCGCACTGGCGTCCACTTTCAGTACGTAGAGCGGGTTGGGGGCACTGATCCCCAATCCCCGTCTTTGCCCCACGGTGTAGTGAACGATCCCACGGTGCCGGCCCAACTCCTCTCCCCGCCGATTTACAATGGGCCCCTCGCGGCAAATCCCAGGCCGCTGATCCGTCAAGAAGCGCCCGTAATCGCCATCGGGAACGAAACAAATTTCCTGACTCTCCGGCTTGTTCGCCAGGGCTAACCCCAGCTCGTCGGCTTTGCGCCGGACTTGGCCCTTGGTCAAAGCCCCCAAAGGAAACAAGACTCTGGAAAGCTGCTGGCGCGTCAAGCTGAAGAGAAAATAGGATTGGTCCTTGGCCCGATCCAGGCCACGGTACAGCCGAGGCTGGCCCGCGACCTCTCCTTTGATTGCATAGTGCCCAGTGGCCACGAGCTCCGCTCCCAGCCGCTCCGCTTTTTCCATCAACACGCCAAACTTGATCTCGCGGTTGCAGTGGATGCAGGGAATTGGGGTTCGTCCAGCAGCGTATTCATCAATAAAGTTGCCAATGACACGCTGGCGGAACGGCCCGATGAGATCGAAGACATAGTACGCGATCCCGAAGAGCTCGGCCACAGCCCTGGCGTCGTTCACATCCTCCAAAGAACAGCACCGCCCGGATGCCATGGGTCCAGCACCAGCGAAGACCTTCATGGTCACGCCCACCACGTCGTAACCATCTTCTAGGAGCAAGGCAGCAGCCACGGAGCTATCGACGCCTCCACTCATCCCCAAAACGACTCGCTTTCCCTTCATCGTTCCACCCACCGCTCTTCTACGGAATCGCCGCAAGGGATCTTTCGGCCTCACGTTCCAACTCTTCCGCCCGTGGAGAGCCATGGCCCCGGAGAGGCTCCAGAGCGGCCAAAGCCTCCCCAGGCCGATCTCCCACCAACAGAGCCTGCACCAGAACCAATCGCACCCACAGACTCTCCCTCTCTCGAACCAAGAATCGCCGCAGGCACACAATGGCCTCTTCGAAACGCCTGAGTCGCAGGAGCAACAAACCCTCAAGCGCCGCCGCTTTGGAACAACCGGGATCCTCCAAGAGTTTCCGCCTCAGTTCCTCCCTGGCCCTCAAGAGGCGAGGCCTCGGTTCCTCAAGAAACTTCAGCCCACGATCCCATGGCCGGACGACACGGTAACGTCGCGCGTGCAAGCGAGGTTCGGCCCGGGACATTTGGGCCAGGACCATGGCGTTGTCATCCCAATAGACGAGCCCCCACTTGGGATCGGCTAGAAGCCTCTTCGTGATGGGATCGGAGATCCGATAATCGACAATGGCATACGAAAAATCGAACTTCCGGATGAGGTCGGCCACCGCTTGCGACGAAGAGGGCGATTGCTCAGCCTTCCAGACCTCGATCATCCGGGGAAGATGAACCAGAAATCTCGAATCCCAAAAGACCTTGCGACCTGTCGGCCCCAACCTCCAGATCAGATAGCCGCCAATGCGCTGATTGTTGAACAGATTCCCGCGCAAGTCCCGACTCTCCACGAAATCCGCGGCCCTCGAGGGAAAGACGTTCTGCACCACTCCAGTTCCCATGGGAGGATGACCGGCAACGAGTCCCTTCACTACCAGGAAACAAGCTGATGCAAGCACGAGCAACAACGGAATCCAGCGACCCATGCACTTTTTCCGGGGAAGCCGTCTTGCAAGTTGGGAAGAGATGTCCAGCCAACCCACGGTGGCGGGGATGATGGTCAAGATCACAAAAAAAGCGATGTGCCGGACCGACTGGAAGGCCATGGCGCCGCCAAGGGCGAACAGCGCCCCCGAAAACAGATTTCTCGAACGTCTGGAAAGGGCAATCCCCACGCCGGCCACAAGTGCGTAAATCCATAGCCAGCCGAATCCCTCCAATCGCCAAGGGGAGAGCCACTCCGTAATCTCGACCCCCCTTGTCACCACTGTCAAACGGAGTGTGCCGACAATCCACTGAATCCCCGAGAAACCCAGCGGGGGCAAAACCAAAGCCAAGGCACCAAACGAGGCGAACAAGAGGCGCTCCACCATGGAAAGGACGAACCGCGAACCGCTTGAGCGATAGGCGGGAACAAGCGCCAAAAAAAGGCTTAGCACCAGAATACCAAATGGATAACTGCCGTGGATCTGCCGCCAACACCAGAGGGTCAGGCCGGCCGCCACCAAATACCTGCGCAGCCCCGTGCGCTTCCCAAGACGGAGGAACAACAGCAGAAGCCCTAGAAGGCCGTAGCTCACCAAATGGGGCCGCAAGAGGAAATGGAATCTCAGCAGAGGAGCAACGACCAGAAGTCCGGCAGCACAAAATGCCGGTTTCAGGTCCGCCACAAGCCCCTGGGCATAAATGACGCCAAAAACCCACGCAACAAGACCCGCCTGAACCCAAGAAAGGCCATGAAGCCCAAAAACCCGCTGCGCCAGGGCGATTGCGACATCAAACAACCAAGCGGAAAAAACCACGGCAGTGCCGGGCAAAGGGTAAGAAAATGGATCCACGGAAGGAAAGGCCCAGTGCCCCAACAGATAGTCGCCCGTGGCCAAATGCCACCAGACGTCGTAACTTGCCAGGGGAGTCAGGCCAAGGGCAAAGGCGCCAGCCAACACGAGTATTCCGTAAACAACGACGGAGGAAGAACTCGGCCAAGATGCGCTTGTCAATCTTTTCGCCATCACTCAGGGCACGCGGACCTGAAAAAAAACGGTCTGGTGGCTGCGCACCCGTACTCCATCCTTCGTGAGCGGCTTATAGCGAGACGCCTTGGCCGCCGCGATGAAGGCATTGTTGAAGTCTTTGAGCTCCTGCTCGCTCAGAATTTTCGCCAGTTGGGCATTCCTCTCTGCTCCACCTAGAACCTGCAGGATTCCCGTCACCTCACCCTCCATGGAAATCTCAGCCCGCGCAAAAAACCGCACCGAAAGCGACTCGTGCTTCCCTAGTGCTCGCTTGATCTTTCGGCGGAGTTTCTTGCTGAGGGATACTTTTCCCAAGCGGATATCTTCCAGTGGGTTGTCGGGAAACTGCACTAGATCATTTTCTCGAACTGGCCGACGGGTCGGTGTTGGGGCGGTTCCTTGACCGGGCTGATAGGAAGATCCTCTCTCCATCCCGGCCACGGCTGGCGCCACCGCATCTCGAGGCAAACCGGATGCAACCTCCGTCTCCCCTCCTTCGAAGGCAGGTTGGCGACGATGCGCCGGAGTTGGAGTTCTTCCCGCACGCTTGACGATGATCACGGCATCGCGATCTCGCTGGCTGCGAGACGAAGAAGGCGTGTCACCGTAGACGACCCTCGGACGTGACCCGGAACGAGATGCTCCCGGGACAGTCCTGGAAACAGCAGGCTGTCGCTCGATCCGCCGCGGCTTCTTCGCAGTCTTGCGAGTTGGTTTGGTGCGCGGTCGAATAGTGGGTGTTGGAGGGGATGTAGGTTCCACAACTGGTACGGCGGCTGGCACGGGTTCGCGGGAACCTTCCGCTTCAAGAGAAGCCGCCGCTCCATAAGATCCGTCCGGGGTCAAGAGGCGCCGTGAGCTCTGTTCGTCTTCCGCAGGTAAGCTGGTTTCATGAGCGGAAGAAGAACCCGCCCAAGAATCCGTGGACTCCACCTCTAAATCGGGAGGCTGCCTCAGGCGAGAGGAAAGATCCTCCGTATTTGGCGGCTCGTTCTGAGGCAGCTCAAACTCGTCTTGCACCAGAGTCCCTTCCTCGGCCGGGACATCCGAAGCCCCATGACCTTGGTAGAAAATTACCATGTAAAGGGTGAGACCGACCACGCAAACGACCATGATCAGAATGAGTGCATAGAGCCAGGTGGGAGCTCCTTGCTGCGATAGTTGCGTGCGCTCGACACCCGTGGGCAGCTCCACGGAATCCTCGCGAATCCTGGACGGCGGCTGGCGAGAAGGTCGAGCGGCGGGACGGCGACGAGGCTCGGGTCTCCGCTCGCTCTTTACGCGTGGCGCGGGTTCAATGGCTCCGGCACTACTATCCCCAAAGACGCGGCTTGGAAGATCCACTTGGGCAATCGATTCAGCCGTATCCTGGTGAAACTCGTCCTGGAACAGATTCTGGATGTAGCTCCCAAGGTTGAGGGCTCCCAGGGCAACTTTTCTTTTAAAAACGAATTTGTCGAGAGCCCGCTTCATCAATCCCGCATCTTGGTACCGATCCGCGGGATCCACGGCAAGCGCTTTTAGGATAATACGCTCCAGCTCATGGGGCATATCCTTCGCATACTGGGACGGCTCCACGATATTCGGATCACGAACTTTCTTTAGGATGTCAATCTCACTCTTTCCGGCAAACAACTTCCTGTCCGTGAGCATCTCGTAAAGAATATTGCCGACACTATAAATATCCGACCGGTGATCGATCGGTTTTCCCCAAGCTTGCTCAGGGGACATGTAAAGGATCTTCCCCTTGAGAGCCCCCGCACGAGTAATGGAAGCTTGGCGGGCAGCTTTCGCGATACCAAAATCGACGAGCTTCACCTCGCCTTCGTAGGAAATCAGAATATTCTGAGGACTGACATCGCGATGGACAAGCTTCAGTGGGTTACCGGACATATCGCACTTCCGGTGTGCGTAATCCAAAGCCTTGCAGATCTTCGCGGCGATGGTTACCGCCTTCTCAATGGTCATCGGCAGTCCCATTTGCCGAGCCCTGTGCAAGATCTGCTTGAGGTTCTTGCCATGGACGTACTCCATGGCGATGTAAAACGAATTGTCTACCTCCCCCAGTTCATAGATCTGAACGATGTTCGTGTGGGTCAATTGGGCCGCCAGCTTGCCCTCGTCAATGAACATCTTGATGAACTCTTCATTGTCTGTCAGATGAGGCAGAATCCGCTTGAGAGCCACAAGCTTTTCAAAGCCTTCCACACCAATCTGCTTGGCGCGAAAAACCTCGGCCATCCCTCCCGTGGCAATCTTCTTGAGCAGTTGAAACTTCCCGAAGACCTGACCTTCTCTCCTTACGGCTGGAGGAGCGGGAGATCTGGTCGCCGAGGGATCGGGAGGAACCTGACGCCGGATCATCTCCACTGGAGTGACCGCGACCGTGGGCCGATGGCTGCCTTGGTTCTTTCGTTTCGGTTCCCGCCGCGGGCGGACGTCTGCACCGAAACTTACTCCGGCAACCTCCGAAGCAATCGGCGGACGACCCTGTTCTTCTTCTTCCGGCGCGTCCATTACATCTGACAGGAAGTCCAAATTATCCACAATCCTGTCAATGTCTTCTTCGGCAACATCAGACAAGCCAGCGATAGCTCCAGGAATAACGGCCTCGTCCCCGCCTACCGACGCTTGCCCGCGATTGCGACCAGCAGCGGATGCTCCGATGCCGTTGTGACCTGCTAAAGCCGATCGACTTCCCATTCCTCCATTTGCGCTGGACCCGGGTTTTCCTGGAACCGTGAGTTCACTCCGCATCAGCCCGGCCAGAGTTTCCTCCAGTATCTGTTCCAGGTGATCTTGGCTGTCAGAGGATCGCTTGGTCCTGGCATAGCGAGGAGCACCGGCATTCACCGGCGGAGACAAGCGGCCCCCGACCTCGAGGCTGACAGAAAAATGCTTCTGCAGTAAAGAGATGAGTTTCTCCTCGTTCAAGGGCTTGACTAAGAAGTCATCGGCCTTGAACTTGCGCATGGCCTGACGCTTGTATTTTTCGTTCTTATAGAGCTTGGTCGTGATGACCACGGGAATCCCCGCGCCGCCGTCGCTCGATTTTATCGATTTGCAAACTTCAAATCCGTGCAGCTTTGGAAGCATCGCAGCCAAGATCACCATGCCCGGCTGCTCCCGACGAAATGTTTCCAACGCCGCGACACCATCCAGGGCCGTGTAGACTTCAAAGCCCCGTCCCTCCAAGATCAACCTGGCGTCCTCAAGACTTCGCACGTCATGGTCTACGACCAGAATCCCCGCATTGTTCGCCTTTGGTGCCATCCCTAAGCGACCTCGTCAGTATTAGGAGAGCGACTCAACCCCCACTCATAGAAGCTACCGGAAGTACAAGGGTTTTGTCAAAGATCTCAGGGAGCGGACCAACCCGCTATCGGTCGCTGAATAGCGCGATTCCGACTTCAGTACAGACAAAGGGAGGCACCCTCGGGCACCTCCCAAAAAAGCATCAAACAACCCGCAATGCCTAGATCTCAGGCAGCGTGGACACACCGGCCCCGCCGCCGATATCACTTCCGAGCAGAATGCCGGTCTCGTCTACGTAGAACGAGCGAATCCCGGTCCTCTGATGGACGATGGGATGCGCCTCAGCGGACCATGAGTAATAGGCAACTCCCGCCGAACCCACGGGCGTTAAATTCCCTGCCAGCAAACTGAAGTTATATCCAGATTTGAGGCCTGCCCCCAAATCATCGGAAATGTAGCGAACGCCACCAGCACCCTGACCGGACCGAAGCCCTTCCAGCGTGTTTGAGTACGAGTGGGGCGACGAGTTGTTGTTGTAATCCGTCTGCGCCGCGGCAATCGTCTTCAACGCGCCAGAAGCCGAGGCCTCATTTGCCGACATTCGCGACCTGAGAAGGCTCGGAATGGCAATGGCTGCAATAATACCAATAATTGCGATCACGATGAGGAGCTCGATGAGCGTGAAACCACGATCACGACGAGTCCGCAAAATTGACAACATACGCTTCTCCTTAAATTCCTAGGGGATGCATCTCCCATCCATATACGGATGCGCTCATACTGGGAGCAAAACTCATTCCAACTCCCACTTCTCACGGGTCATTTCCCTAGAGCTCGGAACGAACAATGAACCCGAATCTCACAAGAACCAATCGGCGCAATCAATACCACACCAGCAACCTGCCACGCCAGCGGAACCTCAACCCAGTTCTCCTCCACCATGCCACACAAGGTGAAAACCAAACCGAAAAAAAGTGCCCCACCAATAATTGTCCAGCTTCCTCCCTCAGCACCTCTCTCGATCTGACAAAAAACGTCACATTATTGCCATTTTTCGGCGCTACTCTCACCACAAACTCACCCGCACACTAAGGCTCAGTCAATGATGACATCCGCACTCGCATAATCAGGGACAAACTCATCCTGCATGTCATCGACTCCACCGCCATTCGCCAGCTCTTGCGCCGCCCCGGCGAGCTCATTGCCCTCGGTACCCACACCTGTGATCTGGACCACACCAGCAACGATGGATCCCGTCAAGACTCCACTGTCCTCATCGAAATAGCTCCCTTCCGAAGAAGCTTGCGAGCCGGACCCTTCTCCTGCGTCGAAGCCTGGATCATCAGCGGTGCCGGCATCGCCCCTGTCACCACCCGAATCTGACCCGTCCGCGGGCGCATCGGCGCCACTATCCTCGTTCTCTTCACTGTCGAGATCCGAAAACGGGTCCGTATCATCATCCTCATCCGCATCATCAAGATCACCGAAAGGATCGAGGCTATCCTCCTCCTCCTCTTCGGAAAGATCACCAAATGGGTCATATTCCGTCGATTCATCAGGCTCCGGCTTGCCCTTTCCAGAGCCCTCGCCATCCGCCGCCGCCCCCCCCATTCCTTCACCAGGATTCTCGGACTCATCCGGGCTGGCATCGGAATCCTGGTCTTCATCGCCGGCGGCTCCCGACTCCTCTTCTTCCTCTTCACCGGTAACGTATTCCCCACCGAAGGCGGGATCACTGACTTCGATTTTCCCGGAGTAATCCTCCTCGTCAGGCTCGCCCTCAGCCTGCTCGCCCTCAGCTTGTCCGCCAAAGTCAAAGTTTTCGGAGCCGCCGGCCACAGCCTCCTCCTCGCCCTCTTCAGCACCATCTTCTGCATCAGGGTCCTTGGATGTCGTCTCCCGGGATCCCTCTCCTGAGCCTTTCTCGCCAGCAGGACCGTCTTCCTCCTTTGCGCCCGTCTTCTCCTCCCCCTGCTCATCGGAGCCCACTGATTCATCGGAATCCGCATCGAACGCTCCCTCTGGATCGGGTTCATCAGGCACCGCGTCATCGACGCCAGAGTCGCCTTCGCCGTCGGCAATGCCATCGCTCGCCAGATCAGATGAAGCACCGGCAACTTCTTCTCCCGTTCCGCCGTCTTCGCTGGCAATGGAAGCCAGCAAGTCCATTTCGTCATCATCGGCAGACATTCCATCGGAAACTGTTTCCGGTTCCACAAGGCCTTCATCGAAATCGTAAACATCCTTGGCCTCGTCGGTGACAATCTTCTTGAAAACAAAACTGTCTCCAGATGAGGACTGCCCCAGAGCCACTTCGCCATTCAACCAGAGAATGCCCAAGAGAACCGCTCCAAAGCGAAACCAGGAAGCCTGAGAAATAGCCGAGGCAAATCGTAACATCTGTCCATTCCTCGCAAGGTAAGTGATATCCAGTCGAAACAGGGCACCGAGTCGTTTTCATCCGTCACTCAGCGACCACGAAGTGGGCTCTGGCCTCTCATCGGCCCTCAAACTGCGGTAGATAACAGCCTCGCCCCCGCCCAAAACTCTCAAGTGCGACCTCACGGGACTCGCTACAGCAGCGGCATCTACCAGAACAAGCTATGGTCACAGCATAATGAAACTCGAAAGAAAGTGCCAATCAATCGAGTTTGAGCGTGGTCCCACCTTCCGGGTATAAATCGTTTAAAACACTTTCCTTTCATTGTGTTGGGCCAGCTCACGCCGGCGCCACTACGAGCCTTTCCATGGGCCACTCCAACGTCCCCTCCAAAGCACCAAGAATAGCTCACGCAAGTTCCTGGAGCCGATGCGAACTCATCACGCCAACGCACTCAGAGCCCGGGCCAAGCGGCTCACACCATCGATCAGTCGCTGGCGCCCCGTGGCATAAGAGATGCGCACATGCCCCTCGACCCCGAAAGCCGCCCCGGGAACCACCGCAACCAGTGCTGTTTCCAAAAGATATCTGCTGAGCTCCAGGGAACCACCGATAAGTGCGCCATTCACCTTGCGCCCCAAGTAGGCTGAAATATCTGGAAACACATAAAATGCTCCCTGGGGCCACACACAAGAAAGGCCGGCGATTTTCTCCAGCCCCTCGAACAAGAGCCCGCGCCGGAACTCAAATTCACGTCTCATCTCTTCCACGGAGCTTCTCCTGTGGGCAAGGGCAACAACGGCGGCCTTTTGGGAAAAAGTTGAGACATTGGACGTCGTGTGGCTCATGATCCTGCCAGCGGCGGCGCACACATCTAGGGGCCCGGCCAAATAGCCGACTCTCCATCCAGTCATCGCGTAGGTCTTGGAGAAAGACCCCACGATGATGGTGCGCTCCAGTGCAGGCGGAGAAATCGAAGCAGCCGACACATGCCTGGCCTCTCCGTACACAAGCTCCGAATAGGTCTCATCCGACACGATCCACCAATCTTGTTTTTTGGCCAGCCGGGAGATGGCCTCCAAGCAGTCTTGCGAATAAACCGCACCTGTGGGGTTGTTGGGCGTATTGATGACAATGGCTTTCGTCCGCTTCGTCGAGAGCCTTTCCAGATCCTCCGGCCTCGGCTCGAAACGGCCAGCAGCAGAGGTCGGCACGACGATAGGAATGCCGCCGGAAAGTCTGACCTGTTCCGGAAAGCTCACCCAATAAGGGGCGGGGATGAGAACCTCATCCCCAGGTTCCAATATGGTCTGGAAAGCTAAGTGGAGAGCATGCTTTGCTCCCACCGACACAACGACTTGGGAGGAGGTGAGCTCAAGCTCCAACTGGCTGTTCAAGTTTTCGGCGAGGGCCCTCTTCAACTCGGGAAGGCCCGCGGCCGCCGTGTATCTCGTATACCCGGCATCCAGAGCCTCCTTCGCGGCCTCTCGAATCAGTTCAGGGGTATTGAAATCCGGTTCGCCAGCCGCAAATGAGATCACATCAACCCCGCTGGAAAGCATTTCCTTGGCCCGCGCCGTGATGGCCAATGTCTGGGATTCACCTATACCCAAGGCTCTGTTGGACAAGCGCATGTTGACTCGACTCCTAAGAAAGTGGAACAAGGGATCGTGCCGATGGCCACCCTCGATGCGATACTCCGGTTCCCTCAAGACCCTCTTCTAGCATAACCAAACAAAGAAGGTTTTCCTCAAATACGATCGGGCTCTCCCAAGGGTAGCGGTTCCCCTGAGAAGAAAGCTTTCCTGCACAAGGATCTTCTCCAACGCTTTGTTTTCATGAGGGTTGTACTCCGCATCGCGTCGGCACCAACCCGCGCCCGCGGCACGAGTTCCCCGGGTTCGCCACACCAGATCTCGACACCACCCTACGAGGGGCGCGGGGGAGAGACCCGGTTCTGGCCCGCCGGGACGCTCGTTTGTCGGTCCCGGACGCTTCTGGTATAAAGGGCCTTCACGACCTGCGAAACCGGCGAGGGACGGTCACCGCGGGCACCGGTGACAACGGAGGGAAGCTCTCCGAAGTTGACTTTTGAGCGATGAGGAGAAAAAGCGTGCAGATCGCCATCGGCTGTGATCACGCCGGTTATGAGATGAAACGCCACGCCATGAAGCTCGTTGGAGAAGCAGGCTTCCAGATCTTGGACTGCGGAACCGACAGTACCTCGCCCGTGGACTACCCAGACTACGCCGAGCGCGTGGGACAAGCGATCCTCGCCGGCCGGGCCGAACGAGGAATCCTTGTCTGCGGGAGCGGAATCGGCGCCGCCATCGCCGCGAACAAGCTCCCCGGCATTCGTGCGTGCGTCTGCCACGACACCTATTCCGCCCGGCAAGGCGTGGAGCACGACGCTCTCAACGTCCTTTGCCTGGGGGGCCGTATCATCGGTCCCGCCCTGCTCCGAGAGATCATCTTGGAGTTTCTTAGCGCGACGTTCTCCGGCGCTGAGCGGCATGTCCGCAGACTGGGCAAAGTGACCGCCCTGGAAGAAAAGTTTGCCGCCAGACAACTTCAAGCCACACGGGCGTAATTCCGGTCGTGCTCTTCTTTTAGGGCGGAGTTGCCGA
>JAJRTK010000261.1 GCA_024278345.1 bacterium
CCGGTTGACAACATCACCGCTGGGGCAGGCCTCCTTCCCGGCTCCGTGCAGCCCGGAGGGCGCTACACCGGCAAGATGCCGGTGCCACCGTTTCGGCGAAGAAAATTGTAAAGCAAAAACACGACAATTTGATAGGTCCCACCAGGACCTTTCCCAAGATCCCCGTTTGCCGCGGGCCCGGTGTCTCGGCTTCCTCCTTTGTCTCCTGGTTTCTCTTGGCCTCTTCTCAGGTTGCGGCTTCCTGGACAGGGTGTTCGACCCAGTCAAGGACAACGATCCTGTTCTCATCGGCCTTGATCCGCATTTCAAGACCCTGAGCGTCGGGGAGGAGGTCGTTCTGGAGGCTTCGGTGCTTCTGGGAAAACCCAAGGAGACGCGGTTCGAGTTCCAGGAAGACAGCCAGGGGCGCGTTCTTGTCATTGTCTCCAAGGAGAGCCCGCAGGTCACTGTCCGAGGCGTGGGCCCCGGACAGGCCGTAGTGACGGCAAATATTGGAGACGCCGAGGGGATCGCCGTCATCACGGTTCAGGGAAAGCCAAAGACCCGCATCGACCTCTCCGGTGACGCGGCGCCCAGAAAAAACCGCTTTCGCCGTGGCGGCTAGATCCCCTGGAATTTCGCTTCCCGCTTCTCCACGTACGCTGCGAGGCCTTCCCGGGCGTCTTCGCTCTGGAAGAGCTGTTGCTGCAATTCTCGCTCCAGCGCCAGGGCGGACTCGAACGGGATCTCCATACCGCTTTGCACTGAACGCTTGATCCGGCCCACGGCCCTGGATGCCTTATTCGGCGGCGTGAACTGCGTGGCGTACTCCATCACCTTCTTCATGAAGTCCCCGGCCTCAAAAATCCGGTCCACCAAACCCCACTCCTGGCCCTGTTCGAAGTCGAAAAGGTCCCCCGTCACCATGAGCTCGATGGCCCTGGACTTGCCCACGACCCTGGCTATCCTCTGGCTCCCGCCGGTCCCGGGCAGCACCCCCAGGGCGATCTCCGGAAGTCCCATCTTCCCGCCTCCACGCTTCGCGATGCGGAGATCGCAGGCCAGCGCGATTTCCAGGCCCCCGCCCACCGTGTGGCCGTTGAGCGCCGCGATGACCAGCTTGGGCGTCTGCTCCAGCCGGTTGAGGGTCTCGTTGGCGTGGAGACAGAAATAGTATTTGAACCCCGGCGTCACGCTTGCCAGCATCCGGATGTTCGCACCGGCGGAGAAGAACTTCTCTCCCGCGCCCGTCAAAACGATCACGTGGACGTCGTCGTCGAATCGGGCCTTCAGGATCGCCTCGTCGAGATCCACCATCATTTCGTGGGTATAGGTATTGGCCGGGGGATCGTCCAGAGAGAGGAGGGCGACACCGTTCGCGACTTTGTAATCAACTAGCTTATTGGACATCTTCAGTCTCCGGAAACGGGCTCTGGTGGGTGCCACACTTGGCCGGAAATTTCATCAAATCCCTGCTGCGTCAACGCAATCATCGCAGCCACCAGCGCCCTCCTCGGTCAGGCATCCTCAACGTAGTTCTACCACGCCTCCGGTGCCTGCCTATCGTCGGACTCGCCGGCTGCCCGCCCGCGCCGCCTCGCGACGGGATTTGATGAGAAATCCGGGACTTGGCGGCTTCAGCATAATACAAACCATGAAGTTTGCAAAATCCGACGGCGGAGGGATAGCATGGGCGGCGAGGTGGAGGTGTGGAGATGCGCCTTGTCAAGGCTGGAGAAAAACGTATGTCGCTCATCGAAGTAGTCAGAGAGCCGCCCGTCACGACGGTCTGGCTCAACCGACCGGAAAAGCTCAACGCCTTGGCCGGGACGATGCGCCAGGATCTGGCCGCCGCTTTCACCGCGGTCGCCTCCGATCCAGACGTCTCGGTGGTGGTTCTTGCCGGCCGTGGCCGAGGCTTCTGCGCCGGGGGAGATCGCGAGGTCATGGCCCGCCTGCGCCGATCCGGGGATCTTGCGGGATTCCGAAAACTGCTTCAGGCGGGCGGTCAGGCGCTCCTGGCCATCGCACGGTGCCCGAAACCGGTGGTTTGCGCACTGGACGGCGCCGCGGCCGGTGCCGGGCTCTCCATGGCCCTGGCCTGTGATCTTAGACTGGCCTCGACCCGGGCGGCCTTCACCATGGCCTTTGTCCGGATCGGACTGGTCCCCGATTGGGGAAGCAGCTATTTGCTGCCCCGCGTTGTCGGTCCCGCCGCCGCCCTGGAACTCTCCCTCACCGGCCGGAAGATCGATGCCAAGGAGGCGTTTCGCCTCGGCCTGGTCCAAGAGGTCGTCGAGCACGATCAGTTTCCCCGGGAGCTGGCCCGGCGGGTCTGGGATCTGGCGGCGCTCCCGCCCCACGCGCTCTCCGGGATCAAGCGGCTTCTCCGGCAAGAGGAGCAGTGGGAGTTGGAGAAGGCGCTGGCGGCGGAGTGCCAGGCCCAGATCCGCTGCTTCCGGGATCCTGGTTTCGCTCCATCTTCGACCTAGATCATGGGTGGCAAGCTTTCCCTATAAGGGCACGGGAACTCTGGAGTCGTTTTCCGCGGTACAGCGGCCGGCCCGTGTTTTGGGCTTTCCGCTGCCACCGGCGGTGTCGATGTGCGGACGGCGGCGGCCGGATGGCGGCCGACGGGAGCGGAACGCGATCTTCGTGATCCTTCTTGGCAAGGTTCCATTGATCACGGGAACAGGTCTGTCCAAACACTCCTTGGGGAGCTCCAGCTTCTCCGGGAGCGAACGCCTTGCCTCCGTCATTCCACGGGCAGATCCGGGACGTCGTCCCTTTCTTCGGGAGAATAGAAGGGAACGCCCTCGTGGGCGATTTTCGTGTCGATATCCGCCGTGAGGAGATCCATGGCCTCCTCCGCCAGGAGCCCCTTGCGGAATGCGTCCTCCAGTGCGGCGCGCTCCGAAAGAAGAAGCGAGTTGGAAACCTTTTTGAACTCGGTGTCATTGAGCTCGTAGTGAGCGGCCACCAACTTGTTCCGGGATGCGGAGAGGTCCGCCAGCTCTCGATCGATCTCGTTGACGATACCCTGGTAGACATTCTCCGAAACTTCCCCTCGGTCATTGAGGCGGGCCAGCGCTTCCCGAGCCGCCTTGAGGCTGATGGTGCGCCCGCGGAGCAAATCGTATTCTCGCTCGTGGTGTGGGACCTTGCCAAATCCGAGCCGACGGAGAAGCCAGCCGATGCTTAGCCCCTGCAAGAGGAGAGAAAGAAGGACCACGCCGAAGATGATCTGCGTGATGTCCGACCGGTGGAAGGTCTGGCCCGCCGTTTCGATGGCGATCCCCGCCGGTAGTCCCAAAGCCAGAGCCACGGGAATCGAGCCCCGTAGGCCGCCCCAGTTCATGATGTGCTGCCAGGCCCTGGAAATGGGCCGCCGGTAGAGGTTGAGCAGTGACGTGAGCCCGTAAACGATGGCCGAGCGGCCCAGAACCACCGCCAGATAGGCCACAAGGATGTACTGCCAGAAGTGGAAAATCCGTTCCATCTCCGAGCCCATCCCCATGAGCAGGAAGAGGATCGAGTTCACCATGAAGGCCGCCACTTCCCAGAAGTTCGTCAAGGCAAGGCGCGTCGTGGGCGACATGGAGAGGATTTTTCCGTAGTTCCCGATGATGAGACCCGCCGCCACCACCGCGATCACCCCTGACGCGTGGAGATGCTCGGCCACGATGTAAACCCCGTAAGCCAACGCCACGGAGATCATCACTTCCGTGAACCGGTCGTCGATCCGCCCCAGGATGCGGTGTGCGCCGTACCCGATGAGGATGCCAACGCCGCCGCCGATGGCGATTTCCCGCACGAGCTCGTAGAGCGCCGCCCCCAAGGTCACCGCATGCTTCGATTCCACCGCTTCCAGGAAAATCAGGAAAAAGACCACGCCGATCCCGTCGTTGAAGACCGATTCGCCCTCCACGATGGTGGAGAGGTTCTTGTCCACGCCTTCTTCCTTAAAAAGGGCGATGACACTCACCGGGTCCGTCGGCGCCAGAATCGCTCCCAAAAGAAGGGCACCCGCCGCGGCGAATCCAAAGGCAGCATAGAACGATAGACCGAGGATTGCCGTGGACAGAATCGTTCCCACCGTCGCGAAGAGCACCACCGGCGCCGTGTTCCGCCGCAGGATCTCGAGATCCATGTTGATGGTCCCCTCGAAGAGAAGCGGCGGCAAGAAGATCAGCAGAATCAAGTCCTTGGACAGCTCCGCTTCGTGCAGAAGCTGCAAAAACTCCAGGTCCAAGTTCTTCAGCAGGCTGATGATGAGGCCCACCACCACGAGGCAGACCGTGTAGGGAATCCGGAATGACTTGGCCAGCACGGCCACGATGGTGGCGATGACCAAAAGCTCCACGACGATTTCTATGGCAAACAGGCTCATGGGGTTCCTCGGTCTCTAGCCCTCGAAGGCACGGTCGGTGACGTCCAGGCAGCGGTCAATGATGGCGAAACCTTCCAGGAGCTCTTCTTCGGTAATGCAGAGCGGTGGGTTGCACATGAAACTCGACCACCGGACAAAGGTAAACAAGTGGTTGTCCCGGAATGCCTTGGCCAGAGCCGCCATGGCAGGGCTCGACCCATTGTAGGGAGCCGACGCCTCGCCGGAACTGTTCTTCTGGATGTCGATCATCCCGAAAAGACCGATGCAGCGACCCTCCTTCACCGATGGATGTTTCTCTGTCAGGCGATCCATCTCCCGCCGCATCACCTCTTCCAGCCGCGCCGCGTTCTCTACCAGTTTCTCTTCTCGGAGAACTTCGATGACCGCCTCCGCCGTCGCCAGCGCCAACGCGTGGGAGTTGTAGGTCAAACCGCCCCAAAAGACGTTGGAGTCGAAATGTGCTGCTATTTTGTCGCAAAGCCCCATGCAGCCCAACGGAATGTACGAGCTCGTGAGCCCCTTGGCCATGGTGAGGATGTCCGGCACGATGCCGCCATGCTCGAAGGCGAACATCTTGCCCGTCCTCCCGAACCCGCACATCACCTCGTCGCAGATGAGCAGAATGCCGTGCCGGTCCAGAAGCTCCCGCAGCCCCCGCAAATACCCCTCGGGAGGCGCCAGAATCCCGTTCGTCCCCGTCACCGTCTCGATGATCATCGCCGCGATGGTCTCCGGCCCCTCGTACTGGATCACCTCTTCCAGATAGACCAGGTTGTTCCGCGTTTTTTCTTCGTCCGATTCCCCGAACGAATAGTCGTACGGCCTGGGATCCAGCACCCGGATGATCCCCGGCGTCCCCGGCTCGTTGGCCCACCGCCTGGGATCCCCCGTGAGCTGCATGCAAAGGTTCGTCCCGCCGTGATAGGAGCGATACCGCGATAGAATCTTGGAACGTCCCGTATAGAGCCGCGCCGCACGAATCGCGTTCTCGTTTGCCTCCGCACCGCCCAGGGTGAAGAAAAATCGGTTGATGGGGTCGGGAACAATCTCCGAAAGCAGCTTGCCTACCCGCGCCCGCACCGGCGTCGCCGACCCGGGAAAGACATAGATGAGCTCGTCGATCTGCCGCTTCATCGCCTCGATCACCCGGGGATGACCATGGCCGATATTCACCGACATGAGCTGACTATTGAAATCCAGAATCCGCTCGCCATCGGGCGTGTAGAGGTAGACACCTTCGGCAGTCTCGATGGGGAGCGGTGACACGGCTTCCCCCTTCGCCCACGTGTACATCGTATACTGCTTGCAAAGGCCGATCATCTCTTGCGTGTTCATCTCGTCTCCTTGGTTCCCAAAAAGCCCGCGAGGTGCGTCAGTTTTCCCCATGGCGGTCTGCTTCGCAAGGGCATAAATCTCGTTTCGCCATCATTTCAAAGTTGTGTTCCGCTCCCAGCGGCGGCAGTCCGTCCGCCGCTGTCCGCCACGTTCGCCGCCTGCCCAGGCCCCCGACCCCAATGCCTCATACCACCCCTCAAGGTTCTGGGTGGCGGAGGCACCACCGATGACCGGGTCCGGTTCTGGGTTCAGGGCGTGGGAATCAGGTTTTCCGGCCTGCTTCTCACCCTTCGAGTATCCACGCAAAGCGGGACACTCCGGGAATTGGGAATCGCGAGCGGCAGGGTGCGCCTCACTCCGCTCGCCGGGTAACGCTTCGCGTTACTCGGCGGTTGTCCGGGGACTCCGTCCCCGGTCCCCTGGCAGGGCTTCACCCTGCACCCACCAGGGAGCTCGCTCCCTGGACCCACGTTTTTGTAAGCTGCGCGGCTTCCCCTTTGTTTCCTTGCTTGTCCCGCTTTGCGTGGATACCCCACCCTTCGCCATCCGCCCTTCGCTCCCTGCCTTCAGCTCATCCAGTTCTGATCCGTTTGTGGAGCCCATTTGCCAGTCACCTTCTTGGGCCGGGTCCAGAAACGGAAGCCGTCCATGCCGGTCATGTCCCCGTGCCCGAACTTGCTGTCGTTCCAGCCAGCGAACGAGAAGGGCTCCCGAGGCACCGGAACGCCGATGTTAACGCCTGTCATGCCCGCTTGGAACCGCGAGGTGGCATATTCGGCGACTCCTCCCGACGAGGTGAAAATCGACGCCGCGTTCCCGTACGGGCTCTTGTTTTCGAGAGCGATGGCCTCGTCCAGGGTGTCTACGTGAACGATAGTGAGCACCGGCCCAAAAATCTCTTCGCATGCCGCCGGCATGTCGGGGGTCACCTGGTCGATGATCGTTGGACCCACCCAGAAACCGTCAGCGCCTTCCACGTTGGCATTTCGGCCATCGACGATAACTTTGGCCCCCATCTTTTCGGCCTCGTCGATGTATCGGGTGATCCGTTCCACGCTCTCGGCGTTGATGATGCAACCCATCTCTTGCCCAAGGACCATGTCGTTGGCCACTTCCACCATCTTGTCGATGATCCGCTGGACATCGCCTACGGCAATCATGACCGCCGCCGCCATGCAACGCTGGCCAGAGCAGCCGAAGGCCGAGGCCACGATATCCCGGGACGACATTTCGAGGTCCGCGTCCGGCACCACCACCAGGTGGTTCTTGGCGCCGCCAAGACAGAGCATCCGCTTCCCCTGCTTCGAGCCCTCGGCATAGACGATCCGGGCAACCCGCGTGGAACCCACAAATCCCACCGCCGCGATCTCCGGGTGTCCCACGATCCCCTCCACCGCCGGCCGGGCACCGTTCACCAGGTTCAAAACGCCGTCGGGAAGCCCAGCCTCCCGAAGCAGGAGCGCTAGCTTCATGGCGCTGTAAGGCACTTGTTCCGATGGCTTCAGAACGAAGGTATTTCCGCCAAGGAGCGCCTGGGGAAGCATCCAGAGAGGAACCATGCTGGGAAAATTGAAGGGAGTGATCCCGGCGCAGACCCCCAGAGGCTCGTAGACCACGCGGCAGGTGACGCCGCGGCTCACCTCGAGGCGGCCGCCAGCTATCATGTTCTGGAGCGCCGTCCCCATTTCCACGCACTCGATTCCCTTGAGCACGCTCCCTTTGGCCTGGCCATAGACCTTGCCGTTTTCATGGGAAAGAAGCCATGCCAGCTCTTCCAGGTCCCGCTCCATGAGCTGCTTGAGCCGGAAGAGCACCTGCGCCCGTTCCTTCACCGGCGTGGATTTCCAGCCGGGAAAGGCCGACTTGGCCGCCTGGACGGCGGCGTTCACGTCTTCGATGCCGGAGAGGACCACGCTGCCCATCTTCTTTCCGTGGCGCGGGTTCATGACCTCTAGGGCTCCGCCACTGGCCGCGTCCCGCCACTGGCCGGCGATCCAATTCTTGCAGTCGATGTAGGGAGTGAATTCGTAGCTCCTTGCCGGGAATTCCGGCGCTCCATCGTGGGCTGGGATGTGGGAAGTCATATCGGCTCCTCCGGACGCTGGTGCGTGGATGATTGTCCTTGATGCCAAGGCCACAAAGAGAGATGCAACATTCACAAAACCGAATCTTAACGCTTTCAGACATCGTCTGCCAGACTAGGCCACGAGGTAGCCCCTTCATCAACAAAAAAGGGTGGCAGTGGCCTCGGCCATCCCTTCGGCCACTCAGTCCAACGGCGGACCTTCCGAGACATTCGTCATTCCCCGTTCCACGACCTCAATGGATTCGAGTACGGGACCTATCAAATTGTGGGCATCAACTTTAGCCGGGACACGTACCTGAACAAAAGAAGACGCGAGCCGAGCAGAGCGAGGCGCGGCCCGGAGGTCGGAAACGCCCCGGTTTCGAAGTCGTGGCATGGAAACGGCCAGCGGGCTCCGGTTGACCGCCG
>JAJRTK010000262.1 GCA_024278345.1 bacterium
AAGGAGATCCCAGGAGGTCGGGTCAGAGCAAACCCCGGACCAAAAGAGGGCCGACGGTGGAGGATCCCAGCAGCACGGGCAACAGAGCATCGAATTCTCCCCCCACAAGTCGAGCTCCGATGACGGCATCGGTCATCGGTGGTCGGCGGAGCCGACTCTTCCTTCGGTGGGCACCGGCCACCCCCCAAATAGCGCGCAGCACGCAAAGATGTGGGTCCAGGGAGCGCGCTCCCTGGCGAGGTCCAGGAGCAGCGCTCCTGGCGGAGATATGGAGGCGGAGCCTCCGCCGGGGGCTGGGGCCGAAATTCACTGGGTGGTCGGATCCGAGCGACAGCGAGAGCTGCCGATGGCACCACCGAGGACCGAGGCCCCCGATGACGATACGAGCAAGGAGCCCGGTTCCCGAGGCGGAAAACTCCTTGGAGCAACCTTGGCCTTCCTGTTTTCCTTTCTTCTGTACTTGCCTTTTCACCTGTCGTTCCAGTCCCAGCAAGCCCAGGGAGTTGGCTTGGCGTGGCGCCGCACGGGGCTCGGAAACTTCTTCGTCATCCACGGGCTCTTTTTCTTCGTTCTTGTCACCGAGCTCCTTTCCAGGGCGGGCTATCTCAATCCAAAACTCCCCTGGCCCAGAAAAGAAAGAGCCCTCATGCTGCTCATCTTGGTCTTCGTCCCCATGGGACTTCTGCTGGACAGCTCCCTGGTCGTCCTCTTGGCGGGAATGCTGGTACTGCTGGCAGGATCATGGTGGCGATCCGCCGGGGAGCCTCAGCCGGAACAGGTGTTCGTCGATCTCCTCACCCTGTCGATACTGGGCCTCCTTCTTGGCTGCGAGCTTTTTTATATCAAGGACTTTTACGGCGGAAACCTCCACCGGTTGAACACCGTCTTTAAGCTCTACTACCAGGCGTGGCTCCTTCTGGCACCGGTGACGGCCTGGAGCCTGTACCGGCTGGCGGCACGGGAAAAGGGTCGAGGAGGCGCAGGCCCCTGGAAGGCTTTCTTCGCCATCCTGTTGGTGGCGGCCTTGGTCTACCCGGTGCTGGGGACCAGGGCGCGCTACTTCCGCCAGGAACCGGCGGGCACTCTCTATGGCCGGGACCATCTCATCAAATACCATCCCGACGAACATGCGGCCATGCTCTGGCTGGAAGAAAATGCACCCATGGGCTCCCGCCTCCTGGAGGTCCCGGGCCCGCCCTACCAGTACTATGGAAGGTTTTCAGCCAACACGGGAATTCCCACGGTCCTTGGATGGGTCCAGCACGAGGCGTTCTGGCGAGACAACACCTACGTGATCCCCAAAGCCCGAGAGAAAGAGGTGAAAGAGTTCTACCGAGCGCCCCGCTGGTCACCGAAGCTCCGGGAATTCCTCCGCCGCTATTCCATCGACTACATCATCGTGGGAGAACTAGAACGCAAGGAAGTCTCGGCGGCGGGATTGGCAAAGCTCAACGAATTGCCCCTCCTCTTCGAGAAGGGGGACGTCAAGATCTACTCCGCGGCCGTTCCCGAATGAGGTTTTCCACGCCACCCGCAACGATCAGCTCTTGGGCCACCGGGGCCAAGGGAGCGAATGGCCATTCCTTCCCACAATACCGCAAGCGGGAGGCGGCAAAATCGATCTCCAGCAGGCCTGGCATGGGGTTGGTCAATGCGGTTAGGCCATGAGTGGCGGCTTCCCGCTCCAGGCGATCCACGAGGCCCGGACACTCCAGGACGATAAACCCGTTATTGAAGGCGTTCCGCTTATAGGTTTGTGAAAAGGATCGGGCCACCACCAGGCGGATTCCCCGAAACTTCAGCGCCGTGGCCGCCTGTTCCCGGGAGGAACCACTGCCAAAGCTCCTGCCGGAGACCAGAATATCCCCTTCCCTGGCGATCTCCTGGAACTTGGGATCGTAGTTCAACATGGCCACGGCGCCCATCTCTTCGGGGGGCAGCTCTTTGTAGGTCCAGTCCTTCCCATAGATCCCATCGGTGTCGAGGCTGTCTTTGGGAAGATAGAGAATCCGGCCCACCACCCGTGTGGGGAAACCGGCTAGAATGGGGACAGGGTCATTCTCCACGCTGCTGGCGGGGCCAACGGTGCTTCCGGGTAAGAGAACGGCGGGCTCAACGTCTACCGGAAGATCCGGGTCCGTTGGACCACAGATGAAACCCGCGGCAGCGCTTGCCGCCACCACCAAAGGACTGGCCAAGTAGCATTCCGCCTCCCTGGACCCCATGCGCCCCCTGAAGTTCCGGTTCGTGGCGGAGATCCCTACCTGCCCCGGCTCCAACGTTCCACGGCCAAGGCCGATGCAGGGGCCGCAGCCCGCGGGCAGAACGATGGCGCCAGCCTTCAAAAGCCTCTCCCAGGCCCCGAGTCGGACCGCCTCTTTTTCGATCTCCGACGAGGCCGCGGCCAAGTAGAACTCCACGCCCGGTGCCACGCGCTTTCCCTCCAAAACCTCGGCCGCTTGCACGATGTCCTCAAGGCGCCCGTTGACACAAGACAACAAGTAGGCCTTGTGGATGGGTACGCGCCTGGCCTGGATCGCCTCAAGGGGAACCAGGCAATCCACGGCGTTTGGGCCGGCCACGTGAGGGCGAATCTTTCCGAGATCCACCATCACGACATTTCCGTAGACCGCGTCAGGATCGGGTCTCAACTCATCCCAGAGCCCTTGAAACGAATCGACATCTTCCAAGGTCAGGCGCGGAACCGGATCGCCGCGCTCCGCCAAGAATCGCGCTCGCTCCCGCAAATAGGCGGCGGTCACCTCGTCGTAGGGAAAGACCCCCGCCAAGACGCCCCACTCGGTGGTCATGTTCGCGATGGTCATCCGTGGTTCCATGCCCAAATTCGCCAGGCCCGGCCCGTGGAACTCTACTGCATGGTTCAAGAACTCACCGCCCGAGAGTTTCCCAATGAGGGTCAAGATGAGATCCTTGGCTGTCACACCTGGCCGTAGAACCCCTTCGAAGACGACCTTGGAAACCACCGGAACCTGCCACCAGGTCTCACCGCTGGCCCAAAGCGCGGCAGCATCCGTCCGCACCACGGGCGTGCCCAAGGCCCCCAGAGCCCCATACAAGTTGGAATGGGAATCCGAGCCCACCACCAGGGCCCCGGGACGGCAAAAGCCCTCCTCCATCATGATCTGGTGGCCGATGCCGCGACCTGCGGGAAAGAAGGCGATCCCCTGGCTGGCAGCAAAGGCCTCGATCCGGCTGTATTTCGCCAGGTTCGCGGTGCTACGGTTTTGCACGTCGTGGTCTAGGCAAAAGACGGGCTGGCTGGGGTCCAGGACCCGGGAGGCACCGATTCCCTGGAACTTCGTCAGAACCGGAGCCGTGTTGTCGTGGGTCATGACGTGGCGGGGCCGGATCCGGACGAAATCGCCGATCCCCACGGTCTGTCCCTGTTCCAGGCCAACGGCAAACCGCTGGACGATCTTTTCGACGGTCGTTTGACGCGGCATGACTTCGAGCTTCCCTGGCGAAAGGCCACAAGAGCGGTGACGAATGGCGGACAGCAGGTGCGCGCCCGCACCTGATGGGAGCGGAACTCAACCCTCTTCCCCCAGTAAATCCCGTGCGTGACGGCGAGCCAGGCGGAGCATCTTGAGATTGGAAATCTTGGCCAGTGTGCTGGCGTCCCCGATCTTCCTTGAAGAAAGCATCTTGGCAAAGGCCTTTTTTGCCTTGCGATGGTCGTCCTGGCCGGTTATCTTCTGGATCTGGCGCATGGGAGTCAGCGTGGTCATCGTCGGTTCCTCCAGGATTCCTGAGTCAATGGTTCACGGCGAGTGTTTTCTAGCATTTGCCCCCGAATCGGGCAAGTCTGGACGGGCTCGAACCAAAGATAGCCACAAAAACTCCGCGAAAAGAGAGCCGGAAGTAGGCCTGTTAGCGGACGTAGCCCAGGGCCCGAAGCTTCTCTAGTTCGGCCTCGTCCACATCGGTGCCAAGAAGCCGCCCCTTTGCCTCTTCTTCGAGCTGCTCCAGTCTCAGTTTCAACTCCGCCACTCGCCGAGGCCAGTCGTTGGCGACATTCCGTTCTTCTCCCGGGTCTTTCGGGACGTTGTAGAGTTCGAGTCGATCCCAGCCCTGACTCCAAATCAGTTTCCAACCTTCTCTCAACAGTGCGCGGCGTTCCTGTGTCGATTCAGGCATGAAAGACTGAAGGAATATCTCCTTGTTGCCTCCGGCCCAAGACAGTGCGGCGTTTGGGCCTCCCACGAAATGCAAAGGCAGGACGCGACCCTGGACGTCCCCCCGTTCGGGCAAACCGAGTAAGGAAAGGAGAGTGGGCCGCTCGTCCACGTGCTGGCCGGGCAAATTCTCCACCGCCGCTTCGAGCCGGCCTGGAAGATAGAGCAAGAAGGGCGAATGAACAGATTCCTGGTAAAGCTGCTCCACGTGCCCGGGAAATCCATGATTCCAAAGTCCTTCCCCGTGGTCGTTGGTCACCACTACCAGGGTCTCCCGCCGGGGACTCTTTTTTTCCACCGCCTCCAATAGCAGCCCCAGCTCCGAATCAACGAATTCCACTTCTTGGGCATAGGCTTCCAAAGCCCGGGCACGATCAATACTCTCCAGCGCCCAGAAGCCCAACACTAATCCACTTTTCGCATGCCCCTTGTTCAGGATATCGACCACGCCACGCCCAGTGAAGCGATAGCAACCATTCCTACCGGGTCCGGAAAAGCCAGCTCCATAACTGATCCCTGTTTCCGGGCTTGCCAGCGCCAGTTTGCGAATCTGAACGCTTTTCGCCTCCTTGGATCCGGAAACAACGGAACGAAAGACCAAACGACTTGCGCCGGATGGTACATCCACCTGGATCTCCAGGTATCGCCCACTCCTTGGATTGTAGGTTGCCACGACCTTGTCATTGAGAATGAGCTCCACGGGAGCGCCCACGGATCCCGGGGAGGTGTACGGCTCATGAGGATCTGAATAGTGGACCCAAAGGAAAAAGGGAGAATCATCGGGGAAGGCATGTAGCCGCTCCATGGCTCCCCGCGTCACGGCAGAGGCGATCCGCCACCACGGGTCGCGAAACCAATCATCGTAGAGATCGAAGCCTTGTGCGAAACCCAAGCTGGAGTGAAGAACCGCCAGGGAAACCACCGCCGCGGTCCGCCAACCGCACGCCCTAAGGATCTCCGCGAGAGTCTCCTCCCGCGCCACTAAAGGCTGCGCGTTGTTCCGAACCCCCGTCGTCAAGGGGTATCGGCCGGTAAAGATGGCCGAGTGGGACGGACCCGTGATGGGGGTCTGCGAGTGAATATCGCTGTACAGAGTTCCCAGCCGGAAGAGCCGATCCATGTTGGGCGTCCGAATCGCTGGATGACCGTAAGCCCCAAGGTGATCGGCCCGGAAGGTGTCTAGGGTGATGAACAGGATGTCGGGAGCCTCCGCCGGCGGCACTGTATGAACGACCAGCCGCCGGATCCTTACCTTGGGTCGCGGGACCCTGGCCTCCCCAGAACGAACCCTCAAGATCAACTCCCCACGGCCTCGCGGCAGGTCCAGCCTTCCGGAAGCCGACAGATGGCTGAACCAGCCATGGCCCAGGGCAAACTCCGCCACCGGCTCGATTTTTCCTCCAGACAGCCGCCATTCCAACTGGACTAGCGCATCCGTGGGCGATTCCAGGGAGAATTCATATTCCAGCGAGCCGCCTAGGAGGAGCGGCAATTCCCATGATGCACTGGCTGGCGCCGCCAGCTCCAACTCCCCTTGGGGCGGTTCACTCCGCCCGGGCGCTCCCTCGTCAATCCCCGGAACCCAGTGCGGAAACAAGGGGATTCGGCTAGTCACCTTCCCCACGAGGTCTGAAAACCGTGGAAAGCCGTTCCCGTCAGGCTCGCCGAACCGCACGTGAAACAAGGCGACTCCGAGCCGCCGCGGGTCCTTGGAGCCTGGAATCACATCGGAGACCAGGACGGAACGGGAAGGAACGATCCGTAGATGATTCTCCCCTATCTTCAAGAGCTCCGGCCACAGCAATAAACGCCACAGGCGATCTCCTTCCAACGAGATCTTCCCCGCAAGCTGGCCGTTCACCTCCACGGCGACTTCGCCTTCGCTGGCACCGGGGTATTCAAACGCCCGAATGGCAAGCTCCAGATCGAGTGGCCGTACGTCGGCGACGAAAAAAAGGATGTCGGCGGGACCGTTCACGGTCCAGACAAAAGTCTGGTCCCCGGCGAATGCGGCTGACAGAGGCACCGTCTCATCCCCAGCCCAGCCGCGCTTGAGAAAAGGACGCGCCCAGCCTTCTCCCAAATCAACCCAGGTGGTCTCTTCCACGATGCGCGCGGCTGGCAGAGTCCGTAACAGGTTCTGCTCCGACAGTTCGGGATCTGAAGCGCAACCAGGCAGCAGAGCGTAGCAAACAAGAAAAAATGCGGCCAGCCGGCCGGACCAGTCTCTGTTGAACAACGGAATCTCCCTTGGCATGCCCTGGGAAAAAATGCCAGCACCAAAAAACATGGCTCACATCCTTCATGAGGCAAAAACATGAGATTTCCCGCAAATGAATCTAGCGGATTTCTGAGCCAGGTTCTGGCAGCGGCTTCACCAACGAGATCGCATCAAATCTCAAGGAAGGCAAGAGCTGGGCTGGCAAGATGCATAGTTACGTGTTGCCCAAGCTTTGGGCAACGGATTCCGAACTTGACACAATCGCCCACAAGCGTTAGAAGATAGGCTCGTTTTCCCTGATCTCCCATTTTTTTTATTCGCCGGCAGGCTGCATCCGCCGTTTGGCCCAGAAAGCTGGCGGAGGCTCTTATAGGAGTAAGAAGTTGCCCAATCACAAGTCCGCTGAAAAGAGAATGCGCCAAAATCAGAAACGCCGGGCCATCAATCGGTCGCGCAGGTCTGCACTCCGGACCCAGATCAAAAAGTTCCGGGCGGCTGTCGAAGCTGAGAATCCAACATTGGAAGAGCTCAAGAGCGTGTACCGCGAAAGTCAGATCACCCTTGATCGCGCCGTGAGCCAGAGGGTGATTCACCGAAACAAGGCGGCACGATTGAAGTCCCGGATGGTGGCGGCGATCTCAAGAAAAACGGGCAGCTCCATCGACTAGGCGCCCAGTGGGTCTCTGAGTTCCCTTGGAGCCCTGACAGAAGCCGCAAACGGTCGGCCTCTGCCTTCCCTTGGAGCCCTGACAGAGGCCGCGAGCCGACGGCATCGCCTTGCGGTACCCGGATAGGGGAAAGGCCAAAACTTGGATCCACTTCGAACAAACAGATGGCAGCGGATCCACCTGCGAGTCGCCACTTTCTTCGGAGCGGGCTATCTTCCGAAAGCGCCGGGCACATGGGGCTCTTTGGCAGCCGTTCTTCTCTACGTTCTCGTGCTCGTGCATCTGCCAGGCGCTCTGTTTCCGTGCCTTGTGCTGGTCACGACCGGTGTGGGGATTCTGAGCTCCTCTATTGCGGAAGAGGTGCTTGAGCGTGAAGATCCGCCGGAAGTCGTGATCGATGAAGTGGCTGGCCAGTGGGTGGCACTTCTTCCCTTGCACTTCATGGGTAGATCGGACTGGAGCTTGGTTTTCCTGGCTTTTGCGGCGTTCCGTCTTCTTGACATCTTCAAGCCATTTCCCTGCGGCTGGCTGCAGGAACATTGCCA
>JAJRTK010000263.1 GCA_024278345.1 bacterium
CTACCGGTTGACGGGGGATGCGGAGTGCCGGGAGGAGGCGTCGCGGCTGCTGGACTGGCTGCTGGAGAATCGGGCGGCGGGTTTTCGCGGCCTGTCTTGGGGCTACGGCTATCCGTGGCAGGATCTGGGGTTTTATGCGCCGCCGGGTTTTCCGAACCGGATCGTGACCTATTTCGTGGGGCGAGCGCTGATCCATGGCTACGAGGCGCTTGGGGAAAAGCGCTACCTGGAGGCGGCGGAGCAGGCCGTGGAGTTCATTCTTGGCGAGCCGAAGGTGGTGCGGGAGGATGCGTCGGGGAGGTGTTTGAGCTACGTGCCGGTTTCGGGGATGAGCATGGCGATCATGGACATTCCGGCGCTGTGCGGGGTTTTGTGCGCCGCCGTGGGGCGGTTGCGGGGGCGGGAAGAGCTTTTGGAGGAGGCTCGGCGCCTGGTGGGGTGGGTCGTGGACAAGCAGACGGAGGAAGGCGCCTGGTTTTACACGGAGCCCCCCGGCGACAGCCACATCACCCACGACAACTACCACACGGGGGAGATCGTGGACGCGCTGCGGGAGTACGAGGTCTATTCGGGAGACAGGGGTTTCCGGGGCGCGTATGAGCGGGGGCTGGCGTTTTACCGGGAGCGGCTCTTCACGGCGGATGCGCGGCCCAAGTGGATGCACGACAAGGTCTATCCCCACGACGCCCACGGCTACAGCCAGGGGATCTTGACCTTCACGTTGGCGGGCGACCTGGACCTGGCGGAGCGGGTGGCCTTGGCGGCCGTGGCCGATCTCTGGGACAGGAAGGAAGGGCGCTTCTACTACCAGAAGCGGCGGCGGGGGACAAAGAAGTTCACGTTGATGCGCTGGTGCCAGGCGTGGCTTTGCCATGCCCTGGGGAGCTACCTGGTGGCGCGGTTTGGCGAGGGGGAGGGGCGGGACTCGGGGATCCGGACAGTAGCGCCTTCTGGCGAGGGGGAGCGGCGGGACTCGGGGAGCCGGACAGTAGCGCCTTCTGGCGAGGGGTGAGCGGCGGGAAAGTGCGGGGGGCCGGATGAACCGGCGGACAGGAGCCCTTGTGGAGGGGCTTGACGTGCGAGCGGCGGACGGCCGGCTGGCCGCCGACGGGAGCGGAATCCAACCAAGAGGTGGGGCGATGGTCGATGAATGGATTGAAGGCGGCTTGCCGACGACCCGGGAGAACACGCGGTGATCGGCCGGGAACAGAGGTTCCATCCGGATTATTCCAGGCTGGAGAAGTGGTATATTTCGCTCTTCGGCGTGCCGGTGGTGGGGCTGCGGATCCGGACGCGGATCGTGGAGAGTCTGCTGCCCGGGGGGATATCGCCCGGGATGATCCTGGACGCGGGTTGCGGGCCTGGGGTCATCACGTTCTTTCTTGCGCGGCGCTATCCCGCAGCGACGGTGGTGGGGGCGGACCTGGACCGGGAGCCGGTGGAGGCGTGCCGCGTCATTGCCGGACGGGCGGGAATCCGGAACGCGGAGTTTTGCGTTGCGAGCCTGTTGGAGCTACCCTGGCGGGACCGGTTCGATTTGGTGGTCTGCGTCGATATCCTGGAGCATATCGAAGAGGACGGGAGGGCGCTCGGAAACCTCGCGGGGGCGCTGGCTCCCGGGGGGCTCCTGTTGCTGCACGTTCCTGCGCTTTATCGGCGTTATCCCGTCTTCAAGAAGAGCGTGAATTTCGATGTTCCGACCCACGTTCGCCCGGGGTACCGGGTGGAGGAGATCGTGGAGAAGGCGCGGGCGGCGGGGCTGGAGGTCGTGGCGTCGGGAGAGACTTACGGGTTCTTGGAGACGCTGGCCAACAACGCGAGTTACGGGATCACCCGGGCTCGGAAGCAGAACCGGGAGATCTACGCCCTGGCCTTTCCGTTGCTGAACCTGTTGGGTTGGTGCGGTCGCCGGGCTCGGCCGCGGAGGTTGGGGGCCGGAGTCTACCTGCTGGCGCGGAAGGCGGCGAGTGGCGGCGGGCAGGAAAGGGGGGAGGCGGATGCTCCGAATTCTGTGGCGGCCACCGTGGAAACTGGGTCGTGAGACAGGCTGGAGGGCGATGAAAAGCGGATGGCAGCGGTCGGCTGACCGCTGACGGGAGTGGAACTCAACAGAGTTGAAGACCGGGGGATTGCTGGGAGCTTTGCCCTGCAGGCGTTCCACCATCGAAAACTGTGAATGGTGATCATCAACCAGCGAGAGACGAGAGCATGAAACAAGTTGTGCGGCGGGTCATCGACCGGAAGGGGAGCATCCAGATCGAGGAATTGCCGGCGCCTCGGCCGGGAGAACTGGAAGTGCTGGTGGATGTGCGGTATTCGGCCATCAGCACGGGCACGGAGATGAGCACGCTGGGCAAGACGCTGCCCCAGCTCGCGAAGCAGACCCTGTCGGACCCATGGATGCGGCAGGCCGTGAAGAACGTGCTGGCCAGCGGCGGGGTCCTGGGGACGGCGGATCGGGTGCATGACGAGCTGATCGCGTATCGGGTGGTGGGGTACAGCGGTTCTGGGATCGTCCTGGAGACGGGGTCGGGCGTGACGGGGATGGCCGTGGGCGACGAAGTGGCGTTTTGCGGCCACGGGCATGCCGACCTGGTCTGTCCGAGCCGGAACCAGTGCGTGCGGTTGCCGGAGGGTCTGGCGCTCAGGAGCGCTGCGTTCGGGACCATCGGGGCTATCGCGCTCCAGGGGGTCCGGCGGGCGGGGGTGGAGATCGGCGAATGGGTGGCTGTCATCGGGCTGGGGCTGGTGGGGCAGCTCGGGTTCCAGCTCGCGCAGGCGGCCGGGGGGCGCTGCATCGGGATCGAGCCGCGGAAGGAGCGGCGCGAGCTTGCCCGGGAGCTGGGGATCCGGGAGACGGTGGACCCGACGATGGAGGATGCCGTCGCCCGGGTGCTGGCTCTCACCGGTGGCCACGGCGCGGACCGGGTTCTGATCTGCGCTTCCGGAAAGGATCGCTCCATCGCCAACAGCGCCCTGAAGATGGCGCGGCTTCAAGGCCGGGTCACGGTGCTGGGCATCGTGCCCATGGAGCTGGAGCGAATGCCGTTCTTCCGGCGGGAGCTGGACTTCGTCTTTTCCAGGGCGTATGGGCCGGGGCCGTTCGACGCCGACTGGGAGCGGGGCCGGATCGAGTATCCCTTGCAGTACGTCCGGTGGGACGCTCGGCGGAACCTCCAGGCATTCCTGGAGCTGGTGGGCGTCGGGCGGGTCCGGGTGGAGCCGCTGATTTCCGGGATCTGGCCGGTGACCGAGGCGCAGGCGGCGTACGACGCCGTATCGGCGGGCGGCAAGATGGCGGCGATCCTGGAGTACCAGCCCAGCGCGGAGCCGGAGTCGAGGCGGATCGAGGTGGCGCCCGCCAGGAACCGCGTGGCCGGGGACACCGTCCGCATCGGACTCATCGGGTGCGGCAACTTCAGCCGGAGCGTTCTCTTGCCGGAATTGAGCCGGGTTTCCGGGGCTAGACTCAAGGCCATCGCCGCCGCGTCGGGAATCAACGCCAAACCCATGGCCGAGAAGTACAAGGCCGAGTACATCACCACCGACTACCGGGAGATGCTGGAGGACAAGGAGCTGGAGGCGGTCATCGTCGCCACGCGGCACCATCTCCACGCGGCCATGGCCAGGGCGGCCCTGGAGGCGGGCAAGCACGTCATGGTGGAAAAACCCATGGCCATGACGGCAACCGAAGCCGTGGAACTGGTGGAGCTCGCGAAATCGAAGGGCCTCCACCTCATCGTGGGCCACAACCGCCGGTACGCGCCGCTGACCCGGGAACTGTTGAAGCGAAGGCCGCCAGGCCCTGCCATGGGGCAGTACACGGTGAGCATCCGGCCGCTGCCGGCGGACCACTGGACGCTGAACGCCACGGAGGGTGGAGGCCGGCTGCTGGGGGAGAGCGATCACTTCTTCGACATTCTGAACCTCTTCGCCCGGTCCCGCCCGGTCTCCGTCAGCGCCATCGCCTTGACCATGGGGGAACAAGAACCGGGGCAGAGCTGCAACTTTTCGGTGCAGATCCGGTATGAGAATGGATCGGCGGCCACGCTTCTCTACACGGACCTGGGCAGCGCGGGCTTTCCGCGGGAGCGGCTGGAGCTGTTCGCCGGGGGCTCGGTGCTGCGGCTGGAGGATTACGGCAAGGTGGAAGTCCTGGGCAAGCGGGGTTTCAGCAAAAAGAGCAAGGTCCAGATGGGCCACCGCCAGGAATTGGAAAACTTCGTGCAGGTGATCCTGGGTAAAGCGGAGCCTCTGGGAACAGCGGAGGACGGGTTGCTGGCGACGTTGGTGGCACAGGCGGCGCGGCAGGCGCTTAGAAATGGAAGTAGCATGCCTCTGAGTTTTCTATGAGCGGGCATTAACGGTTCCCCGGACACCCGGCAAAACAAAGACGCAACGCATCGACTATGAATGTGGGTTGGGTCCGTTGCCTGGTGGTGCTCTACCCCTAGGGCATTGACAATTGCTTTTTTCTCAGTAGGATCGGTGAAACCCCTAACGAATAGGGAGAAGAGATGCCTTCATCGAAATGCGAGCCCCGGGAGGGCGAGTTCCAACGCTGGCAACCGCC
>JAJRTK010000264.1 GCA_024278345.1 bacterium
CAAGGCCTTGGGAGAAGCCCACGGCCTACCCGAGAACCGGAAAACCCTGAAAAAGGTGAGAAAACAGATCGAAGGCTTGGCTTCCTTGGTGGATCTTTGGTGGGACAGAGTTCGCCTCTATGTTGGAGCGTTGCCCTTGCCTCCGCACCAGAAAAATTGGCTCGAAGAGGTTCTGCTTCTCTTTCCAGAAACATCCTACGACTCAGGAGATTTCGCAAGAAGAAATCTCCCGCTGGCAAATCTGGGCAATGGACTATGTCAAGGGCTTCCAGCGTGCTTCCTCGGCTCTTGAAGGGCGCAATGGCTATCTCTCCCAGATGCATCACAACCACTGTGGATTACCCAAACGACGGTACAAGGCCTGGAGGGTGATTCATAACTTTGACTGTCGCGCATCCGATGGCACAACCCCAGCCTCTCGCTTTTTCCAACACTCGTTTCCTGACTTTTTTGAGACTTTGCTCTCGAAAATCGACCAGCTACCATTGCCTCGCGGCAGGAGGCAACCTACCAGGCTTCTTGCTTGATACCATCGGCTTTGTCCCGCCTTAAGTGAATACCCCTGACTGATTATTAGTGTTTTGACTCAAGTAAAAGAGACAATCATGGCGACGTGCAAAGGGTGTCACGGGAATGGAAAATGTTCGGCATGCAATGGGAAGGGGCGAGTTGCCCGAGGCTTTGGAGGTAGCCAATGTAAGAAATGCAACGGTTCAGGGAATTGCACAGTCTGCGATGGGAAGGGCAGACGGTAGCGTCGTTTCTGTGTAGTCCTTAACCTGCTGGACGAGTGGAGGTTCATACCTCTGCGTTGGGGTGGTAGATTTCCTGTCCGAGGAACCTGTTTCGAGTGAAACCGCTTTTATTCCAGGGTTCCCTTCAAGGCTGTGTTTTCCGGGGCTGAGACGTGGGTCGAAACGAAGGCAGGATCACTTCTTAGATCGCGAGGAACGTGGAAGTATACCACTCCACCTCTGACGGATGGGACTTGGGAGTGTGCCTACACCCCTGGCAGCGCTCTCAAGAGCAAGACGAACCTGGCGACCGGGGCAACGACGAGCTACAGCTACGATCATTTCGGGAACCTGCGGAAGGTGGTGCTCCCCAACGGCCGGGTAATCGAGTACGTCATCGACGGTCAGAACCGGCGGATCGGGAAAAAGATCGACGGGGTGCTGGTGCAGGCCTGGCTCTACGGAGGCCAGCGAGGGATCGCCGCCGAGCTGGACGGAACCGGGCAGGTGGTGAGCCGGTTCGTGTCAGGAGTTCAAGGTAGACGCGGAAAATAAGCTCCGCCGCCTGCAACAAGAGTTGCGGGAGAGGAGATACAGACCGCTAGTGGTCCGCTTTTTCCATCCGGATGGTCATCTGTTTTGTTTCTCCTGGCTTGAGCGCAAGGTGCCGGATTTCCTCAGAGTAGCCCTTTCGCTTGACCTCTAGAAGATGCCTGCCCGGAGAGAGGGTGATTCCCATGGGACAAAGGCCCTTTCTCTTTCCGTCTAGGAATACGATTCCCCAGGGTTGGCAGTCGATCCGCACATTGGCAGCCTCTTCCAGGCGATGCACTGAGGCTGGTGGGAAGTCGCGCTGAATCTTGAAGGTCAGACGAACATTGGGACGGACCTCCATCTGGCGTTTCCACCGTCGCCCCTGGAAGGAGGCCTCGCAGTCGTGGAATCCCACGCTGAGCTCCAGCGGGTCCAGTGGCAGGCGACCGATTTCCCTCCCGTCAATCCAGATTGCGGTGCCTTGGGGACCCAGGAGGCGGATCTGGCCCGTCTGTTTCTTGAGTTTGAGATGGAGTTGGAGGTTCTTGGAGCGGATCTCGAATTCCCGCCTGGCGGGAGTATAACCGTACCGCTTGGCCAGGAGATCATGTCTGCCCTGGCGAATGCCGTCAAGGCGAAGAGGAGAGGTGCCGGCGTAGACGCCGTCGATGTAAATGTGGGAGTTGGGAGGAGTAGACTGGATCTCCAGTGTTCCTTTCGGTTGCGTCTGATTGGAAGGACTGGAGTTTTGGGGTTCGGAAGCCGATTCTCGGGAAACCTGCTGGATCCCCATTTCGTCCAGGCTGAACCTTGAATAGGCGTAATCGAGGAGCGTGCGGTAGTGATTGATCGTCAGGGCGGGAACCACGACTGATCCGCTGATGAGCACGAAATAAGTCGCCAGCAGAAGCGGCTTCCTTAGCCACCTGCCGCCCCTTGCCTTGACGAATCTTCTGACCACCGGTACCGTTCTCCTTCCCTTGGCCCGAAAAGCGTGGGGTCGAGAGGTTTGTGGTGACGAATCTTGGAATGAGACCCCAAAGGATACTATCCACAAGATGGATGAGGAAGCGAAATGGCGTTGCCGTTGGGACATGCCGTGGCCGGATGGAGCCTCTGTCTACTGGTGGCCAATCCGAAACGGATCGAGTGGCGGGCCGCTGCTTTGGTGGGACTCTTGACGGTTGTGGCGGACTTTGATCTGTTGGCCTCGTTCTTGCTCCCGTTTCCCGCTGGACGCTATTGGCACCACACGGTGACCCACACCTTTGCCTTTGGTTTGTTGACTTGGGTGGTGGCTGGGGGCGTATTCTGGCTGGCTCGAGGGAAGGCATCTTGGCGGGAGGCGGGATTGGTAGCGTTGCTGGTGGCATCGCATACTGTAGTAGATTACTTCACCGTCGATGAGAGTGAGCCCAGGGGCGTTCCCCTTTTCTGGCCGCTGAACACGGAGTTCTATATTGCCGCTCATCCGTGGTTTTTGAATATCCAGCGGCAGGATTTGTGGCACCTCTTGAGCTGGCACAACGTCCGGGCGGTTGTGGGAGAGCTTCTGGTCACGGGGCCCATGCTGGCCCTAAGTTTCGCCTGGTGGAGGTTTTATCCGCCGTGCCGGCGCCGCCAGCCGGGTTGGCCATGGAAACCACGCCATGGCAGCCGATCCTAGGGAAGCCGGTCGAGCGGCGTCGGGGGGCTCGCGCCGTAGGCGCGGGGTGATGGGAGCGGAAATCGACCATAAAAAGGGCCATTTGAGGTTCTAAATAGGTGTTTGGAAAAGGAGACCACCGGGAGTGAGTGGACCCAAAAAAACTGAAACAGTGGAGCCGGATCCGGGGGTGCAGATTTCCGTGGTGATTCCTGTTTTCAACGAAGAGGAAAGCATTTCGGGGTTGCTTGTCAGTCTTGCCAGCTCCATGGATGAGCTGGGGATGACCTATGAGGTGATTGTTATCGACGATGGCTCGGTGGACGGGACGTTCCAGCGCCTCCTGGATTCGCGGAAGCTGTTCAAACAGATGATGGTTGTTCGGTTCCGGCGGAACTACGGTCAGACCGCTGCGTTGAGCGCTGGGTTTGACCGGGCGCGGGGTGAGTATGTCGTCACCATGGACGGGGATGCTCAGAACGATCCGGGGGATATTCCGCTGCTGGTGAAGAAGATCCAGGAGGGATACGACCTGGTGAGTGGTTGGCGGAGGGTTCGCCGGGATGCCTTCATTTCCCGGAAGCTCCCGAGCCGTGCGGCGAACTGGCTGGTTTCAGCGGTGACCGGGATTAAGACCCGGGATCTGGGCTGCGCGCTGAAGATCTACCGAAACGAGGTGCTCCAGGAGATCTCCATGTATGGTGATCTCCACCGCTTTTTGCCGGTCCTGATTCACCAGGTGGGCGGGCGTATCGCCGAGATCCCGGTTCGCCATCATCCACGGGTTGCCGGGCAGTCTAAATACGGACTTTCCAGGACGAAGCGGGTCTTGCTCGATCTGGTGACAGTCCGCTTTCTCATGTCTTACGGGACTCGGCCCATGCACTTTTTTGGAACGTGGGGGCTGCGCTGCTTGAGCCTGAGCCTGGCTGCCGGTTTTCTGACGGGCGTGGCACGGGTGCTTGATTTCCGTACAATGACGCGCAACCCGCTTCTCTATCTGTCGCTGGTCCTCTTTTTTCTTGGCATGCAGTTTATTTGCATCGGACTCTTGGGCGAAATCAATATCCGGACCTACCACGAGTCCCAGGGAAAGCCGATCTATCTTGTGAAGGAGGAGGTGGGGTGACTCTGCTTGCCGGTGGAGGAGGTGTGACCGTAGAAGCTGGCGAAGGTTCTTCCTTTCTTCGAGAGGTGCTGCTTCTTCTGACGGTTTTGATCATTGTTCCGCCTTTTTTTGTGAGCAGAAGCCAGTTGCGGGAACCGTTGGCTGGGTCGGAGCTGGAGATACTGCTGGCCTCCACAAGCCTTTTGGGGGACGGCGATCTCTGGCTTGGACCAACGGATCAGGTCCGGATGAGCCGGAACCATCTGGAGCGTCTGGGGCGCTTCCCCCGCCGTGCTTTGAGACTGGAACAGCCCCTCTACTCTTTGTTGGCTGCGCCCCTTGCCCTGGCCATGGGTGAATCGGGATTTTTCCTTCTGAATGCCCTGATGTTTGCTTTCCTGCTCTGGGTGGCATCGGGCATTCTTGGCTTCGTCCGGAATCGATGGTTCTGGTGGGTTTTGGGCTATTTCCTGCTGTCGGCTTACCCGATTTTGGTATGGCGGTTGGACAGCGCGATTTTTGCAGGGGTTTTGATCTATTTCATATGTGGTCGGTGGGGGGGCGGGGCTCCTTTCGCCAGTGGCTTTGTCTTTGGACTTTTGCTTGTGACCAGGATCTGGCTGCTTCCTCTGCTTGGGGCCTTGGCCTGGGTTCGGGGCCGGCGTTTTGCCGCAGGTACCGCGCTAGGAGCAGTTTTTCTGGCGTTGCTCCTTGTTCTTGGCGGAGCATGGCCCTCGGCCCCCGGGGACCTGTCTCAGGGAGCGGTCGGGGAGGTGAGTAAAATTGCCAAAAAGCTTGTGGAGGCGCCAGCAGTCTCGACCGAGCCGGCCAAGATCCGTTTCGATCCGCCCTCCGTTTCCCAGTCTCTTTCTCCAGAGCTTCGCCATAGCTGGTTGATGGAAAGTTTTTTTGGCCGGAGTCGGGGCCTCGTTCCCTATTTTCCCCTCCTGTTTGTCGGCCTGTTTCTCTATATGGGCTACGCCCGGGAATGGTGTGGTGGGCCGCTGGCGGCAGGACTTCTTGGGAGCCTGGCATGCGGGTTGTGGCTGGTTTCCATTCCATCAACTCCTCCTGTCAACTTGGCCCTGGCTACGCTGTTGCCGGCCTTCCTCCAAGTAACGAGGCCGGTGCGGCGGTTCTCCACCCTGGCGCTCCTCTGGTGCGCGGCCAGCGTGACAACAGGGGCCTTGGTTCTCAACCCCATCTACAGCGCGTCCCATCCCGAGCAGGTCTTGTCAGGTTGGCCTTACCGGAACCTCCCACTGGAGTTTGGTGCGCCCCACAGGGATCTGTTTCATTGGTACAGCGATTCAAAAAGTGGAATCATCGTTGCGGGGATCGGGCGGCATGTTTTCCCCTCCCGCGGCGGTGCCCTGGCAATCCGGGGCAAGCAGTGGGCGCAGCTCCTTGTGGCGGTGCCGGAGTCGTCGGCACCACCGCGGATCTTCATGCGGGCTCCGGTGGATCTGGAGATGGAGATCTGGGCCGAGGGAAGAGGTGGCCGGCTGCATCTGGCGGCTGACAAGCTGTACCGGTTCGAGCTGCCGGCGGAGTGGTTTGTCCGCCGCGCCGGCCTGCGTCAGACAGAGCTTTTCGTCAGGACTTCCGCCGGGTTGGTGCCTCGCCTCCATGCCGGCCGTGGTGCCGGGATCGAGTACGTCGGCGCTGAGATCTGGTTTTCCCAAGGCGAAGAACCGCCAGTATCTCCACGTGGGCTGTCTGGGGAAACAGGTCGAACAGCTCCACTCTGACGATTTCATAAACGGTTTGAAAGATCTCCAGGTCCCGGGCTAATGTCGCCGGATCGCAGGAAACGTAGACGAGCCGCTTTGGCGCCAACCGCAGGATCAGTCGGCGCGTTCTTGGTTCAAGCCCGGCTCTGGGCGGATCGACCAGGATGGTCGTCGGCTTTGGGCGAGTCTTTCCCCGCCGCTCCAACTGGTTTGCCGGAAGATTCACAACCTTGGCGCGAAGGCCGTGTCGGCGGAGGTTTCTGACCAGCGCCCGGCACGTTCGGCCATCCCGTTCCACCGCTGTGATTTGCCCCGGGCTCCGCTCCGCTAAGGGGAGTGTAAAGAGGCCAACACCGGCATGGAGTTCCAGAATCCGCTCCGCCGTGCCCACTGGTGAAGCATCTGGCGCATCACCCTTTGGCATCACCGCCTCGCAAACCCGATCTCGCAGGAGTCCGGTCAAGTTCGCGTTCGACTGGAAGAAGCAGCCCACGGGAAGCTCGTAGGTGAAGGGCGGAACCAAAACCAAGACATTGGTTTTCCCCGTGAATCCACCCGTGCCGTCCTCCAGGACGATACCGGAAACTCCGTGAGGCTCCAGCCGCTTCAGAAGATCTTCCGGCTGGATCTCCAGTCGCCGTGAAGATCGGAGCGCGAGGACCGTTTTTCCCGATCCGGCCACAACTTCGATTTCAGCCAGGCCGTCCAGACCTTGGAGAGCATCATTCAAGGGGGCGAGCAGCCCATCGATCTCGGGGGCCAGGATGGGGCAACGGTCCAGATGGATCACAAGGTGACTCTCTCTGGCCAGAAAACCAAGCCCGCTCTTCGCCGCCCATCGGAACCGGGCTCTTCGTCGGTAGGCAAGACGATTTTGGGAAGAAAAGGGCCCCAATATCGGGAAACTGGTTCCCCGGCGAACGCGGTGCAGGGCGTCTTCAGCCAGCCGTCGCAGGATCTCTGGCTGGTGTTCCTCCGGGAGATCAAGCCACTGACATCCCCCACAGACCCCGAACTTTTCACAACCGCTGGCCACGCGCTCGATGCTTGCTTTCAGCAACTGGACCAGCTCTGCCAGGGCGTATCCGGAATAGATCCGTCGCACCCGCACCAGGGCTCGATCCCCCGGAACCAGGCCCCGGACAAAGAGAACGAAGCTCTCGTGGCGGCAGAGCGCCTGTCCGGTGGCCACGACTTTTTCTACCGTAACCTCCAGTTCTTGGCCGACAGTGACGGGTGGCATCACCATTCGTTTTTCTCCATGGGGTGCATTGGAGTATGCTGATTCACCAGGGGAACCGGCGGTTGCCTGCCCACCCTCCGGTGCCGACCGAACTGTGGAATAACCAGCAAGGGGGCTTCAGTGGCAATTTTGGCAAAGATACTGGTGGAATTGAAGGCCCAGGCCTTCTTCTTTGTACCGCAATTCGTCGTGGGGTTAGCGGTTTTTCTGGGGTTTTGGGTTGCGGGAGTGACGCAGCGGGCGCTCATACGCCGGTTTGCGAGGCAAGATCCAGAGAATAGAGCAGTTTTGGAGCTGTTGGGAAGAAGTGTCAAGATCGCTCTTGTCATTGTGGGGGCCATCATGTCTCTTGGGACGATGGGAATCGACGTTTCAGCTCTCGTCGCCGGCCTGGGCCTAAGCGGTTTCGCCCTGGGTTTTGCTCTCAAGGATGCCCTTTCAAATCTCTTGGCCGGTGTCTTGATCCTGGTCTATCGACCCTTCAACCGCGGCGACACCATCCTGGTCAATAAACACGAGGGCGTTGTCACCGAAATCGACCTCCGCTACACCACGTTGCAAGGTGAGGATCGGATTATCCTCATCCCCAACGCCACCCTGTTTCGCAACGTCATCAGCGTGATCACGACTCCACAAATGCAGGAGACGGATCACCTGGGAATCCCCAAGCTTTGAAAGAAGGCGAAACCCCGGAGTCTCCCTTTCGCCCTCACGAGGCCAGCCGTCTTATCTCCACCTCTTCGGGAGTTTTCGGTTCGCCCTTTTTCTCCTAGTGTTGGCTTCCGCTCCCATCGGGCGCCATCCGGCACCCGCTACTCGCCCCTCTCTCCCCACTCGCCATCCATGACCCACGAAACCCCAATCACCCCGCATTCATGGGCGCCTCGGCCACTCTCCCAGGGGCAGCCGGAGATGCTTTTTGGGACCCCAAGTGGGGATCACCCAGACCCTGCCGTCCGAGCTTATCTCGTAGCTGGGGAAGGCCGGTTTGTCGCTGAGCATTTGGAAAGCCCAAGCATGGCAGCCCTCCGATCCCGGCACCCCGGAGAGAGTATACCGGAAGTAGTCGCGGCCTCGCTCCAGACCCTCGGGCAGAAGAGGGAATCCCGCGGCTTTCTCCCCAGCCAGTTCCTTGAGCAGACAGGCATAACCTTTTTTGCGGAGGTAGCGGACACGTTGTGCCTCCCAAACCCGTAAGCCATCGAGAAGGGCATCGAGATCGCGGCTCCCTTCCAGCAGCTTTTCCAGCCTAGCTTCCAGTTTTCGCAAGTCAAGTGGTTTGGGCCGTGAGTCTTTTTCGCCGGCACTTTGGACGCGGACCCCCTCCCACTCCGATGAAATGCGCAAGATGAGATCCGAATCCGGGAGGAGCGGGAAGACCGAGACGTTCCAGCTCTCGCTTCCGAAATCTTGCACCACGCGGAAATCCGTGGCGACGTTTCGGTGGGCCAGCCAGAGCCAGGCGACTCCTCCCTGCGGATTTCTGGGTTTTCTCAAGAGGTTCTGGAACGAGACCGGCCACCGACCATGGCGCGCCCGGAACGCTCCTATCCACTGCCGGAGCTCCAAGAGCTGCCGCGCTTCGCGGATTTCCCGGAGCAGCGTGACGGGAGACGGCTCCAGGGCGGACACCGCCCTGGGACAAGAGACGATGCTCACGGCCAAAAGGAAAGCAGCGATGGCTGTTTTTCCCGGCATTCCTAGCTTTTTACCATCCTTGGAGATCGGGGATTTCATCTTCTTCCCAAGCCTGTTTTTTATCTCACCGGAAGCCGCCTGAGCATATCCCTGGCTTCGTCGATCAGGTGCTCTGGAGCTTCTTCGTTGCGAGCCACTTTCAGGGCCATCCGTCTGGCCCGGCGAAGCTGATCGATACTGAGGTAGCCCCGCGCCAGGCCCATCTGGGGATGGGGATCGTCTGGCGCAAGGCTCGTCGCCAGCTTCAGAAGGCGGACCCCTTCTTCAAGGTTTTTATGAGCTCCCTCTTCCAGAAGCAGAGTCCCGAGACGGCAGGCGCTTTCCCAGGAGTCCGGATCGAGCTCGTGGGCCTTGGAGTACTCCTGGACGGCATTTTCCAGATGGCCCGAGTCCTCCAAAATGGTCGCGAGCTGGTGGTGGCCGGGTCCGTAGTTGGGCGCGAGGGCGACGAGCCTCGTGGCGATCCGCTCCGCGCCGTCCATGTGCCCTAGCTGAATGGCTCGCTGACTGAGGTCCAGCGCCAGTTTGCAGGCTTCGGTGTTATCGGCCACCTGGTTGGTCAGGCTGTGGAGGGCGGCCTGGAAATCTTCGCTGTTCACCGCTGTTTGGACCAGGAGGCGCAGGCAATCGCGGTTCCAAGAGCCTCCGGTCTCTTCCAGTCCCTGCCGGAGGATTGTACAGGCTTCATCTTCGCGACCGAGCTCCATGAGGATCTTCCCGAGCATCGGATAGGCCTCGGCGAATCCGCCATCGACTTCGATGGCGCGCTCCAGGCGAAGAACGGCTTCGTTCATACGCTTGTTATCGACGAAAGCACATCCCAGAAGATAATAGCCAAGAGGATTGTTCGGATTGAGATGAACGGCGGTCTGGAGTTGGACTTCGGCCAGGGTGGGGCGGTTTTCTTCCAGGAGCGCACGACCGTAGACGATGCGGAAGGTGGGGTTGTCAGGGTCGATTTCAATGGCATCGTGGTACCTTTTCAGGGCGAGATCTCGCTCTTCTTGCTTTTCGTGCAGGAGGCCACGGTAGACCAGGGCGGTGGCATTGTGCGGCTGTCTTTCCAGGAGCTCTTCGAACGACAGGATGGCGGCATCCCAGTCGCCCATGGCATACGCGGAGCGTCCCAGCCCTGAAAGTGCCCCTTCCGACGTGGCCATATCCCCGTCGAGTTCGAGGAAGAGGGCGCGAGCTTCTTCGAACTCGCCTTGCTCCAAGCGTTCATTGGCTTCCGCCAGTTTCCCCGACTCAGACATCTCCACTTCCTTTCGCCTCGGCTGTCAGGGGATTGGCCTGCTCGTTCTTCCTGACAGCCGTATCTCTCTTTCGATGGGTTGATTTCGGTCTCCGGTCCCTTGTTCGTTGTACGGATCACTTCCATGACCCGGAGCTCCGATCTTGATCCTAGTGCCAATATGCCGGAAACTGACAGGTTCGTCATCACCACCAGCCGTTGTCCGTGGGCCTTGGCCTTGGGGAAAGACCGGAAGAGGGGCGATGAAGGGCGAGTAGCGCGCAGCGGACGCGAGCGATGGGAGCGGAAGACAACCAAAAGAGAAAATTGCGACAAGGGCGATTCAGAGCCGTAGGCAGTCTGAAATGGGGGTCCACTAGAGGACGACCCTCACCACATCGCGATCCATTCCGTCGATGCAGGTATTGAGAAACATGAGCATCTTCTCATCTTCCCGGTAGACGTCCTTGAGCTGTTTGATGAGATCAATGGTCTGGCGGAAGCAACTGATGATGTCGCCCTCGTCGAGATTGCTCAGCTCCAGGAGCTCGGAAAAGGAGGCGCCCCGGGACCACATCATCCCCACAATGGCGTAGTCGAAGTTGATCTCGATGGGATCAACCTGTTCAGCACCCGCCGCCCGAAGGCGCCTGAGAATCTCGCGAATCCGTCTCAAATGGGACCGGGATATGGGCACTGGCGCCAGTTGGTTTTCTCCTCGCCTTTTTTCCGACTGCCCAATGCAACAAAGAAGTGCGTTGAGATGAGGCATATCGAGATCATCGAGCATTCCGGACAAGATGAGCTCGGCTACGAGAAGCTCTTGAATGTGCAAGACCTTGACCAGGTGGGCGCCGTTGTTGAAACGGTAATCCTCGGTGAGGAAGCCAAGGTGCTCCAGCACGCGGCATCGTTCTCGGAAGGTGCGCATCAGATGGGATTCGTAGTAGTGGATCTCTTCCGCGATCCGGTGGAGCCGCCGCCTGAGCTTGGGAACGCGTTTCCGACCGTGGGAGCCGCGGCTGCGGATCAGGATCCGGAGTGTTTCCAGCGTGGTGAGCTGTTGCTGGAGTCCCGTCAAGAGGTCGTTCTGTTTGTCCAATTCCCGCGGGTCAGGCCGGCGGCTTTGCTTCAAGCGATCAACTTTCGTTTGGATGCTCCGCAGCTCTCGCCTTAGGTCGCCCGTTCTTCGGACGACGGCCTGTTTGTCATGGGATATTTCCACGCCGTCGATGCGCAGAAGATCCGCAAGAATCTGATCCACCTGATTTCGCAGGGAGCGTACCTTCTCTTGGGTCTGGAATTGCCAGAAGGAGTCCCGCAGCAGGACATCGATCTGTTCGATGGAATAGGTCTCCAGGAGATTGACCACTGAATTGTAGGAAAGGTTCAGAGCACTTTGAATGGGCTGGATATCGCTTTCGGCGAAGGTGGGGATCTTTTCCGAGGAGCGCAGGTTGCGCCGGATGACGACGTAACCGACTTCGTCGATTCCGCGGCGACCGGCTCGACCGGCCTTTTGGAAGAACTCCAACGGCGTCAGAACTCGGGACTGGTGGCCGTCGAACTTGACGACGGACTGAAAGCATGCTGTCCGGGCGGGAAAATTGACGCCTAACGCGAAGGTGGACGTGCAGTAGAGGACCCGTATAAGTCGCATCTCGTAGAGTGTTTCCACCACTTCCTTGAGGAAGGGAAAAATGCCGGCGTGGTGGTAGCCGATGCCTCGCAGAAGGAGCTCTCGGATTCGCTTGACGGCGGTGTAGCCTTCGAAGTTGGCCAGCCGATCCTTGAGGAATGCGCGAACTTCTTTTTTCTCGTTTGGAGTCAAAAAGTCCTTGAACCCCAGTTCCTGGCCCATGAGCTCACATTTTCGGCGGGAAAAGACGAAGAAGAGACAGGGCAAAAGCTCTTTTTCTTCAAGATGCTCTACAATATCGACGTGAGTCGTTTCTTGGAAGAGCCCATGATAAAGGCTTGGCTTTCGGCTGAAGCGGCGGCTGTATCGTCGGCCCCGGCGAGCACCTCGGCCCCTTTCCTCTTCGCTTTTGCGCTTCAATCGCCGGTACTCGGCAGTTTCCTGAAACTCGATGATCGTTTCTCTTCGAAATCGCTCGACTTCTTCAGGTTGTCTCAAGCCGGTTTCATGAGAAAACCCGAAAATCTTGAGAGGAACTGGCCGCGTGTTGTGCTTGATGGAAACGACTTCCGTCTCCTTGATCGTGCGGAGCCACTGGCAGACCTCGTCGATGTTCGCGATGGTAGCCGACAACCCCACAATGGGGATCTTCGGCGGCAGCAGAACCAGGGTCTCTTCCCAGACAGTCCCGCGATCTTCATTGGCAAGGAAATGCAATTCGTCGAAGATGACGCACCCGACCCGTTCTACCCGGGACATTTCCCGGTGGAGCAGGTTCAGAAGGACTTCGGTTGTCATGATCAGGAAGGGCGCGTTGATATTGATGACGACGTCGCCCGTCATAATTCCCACTTGATCCGGGCTGAGCAGCGAGCAGTAGTCGCGATATTTTTGGTTCGACAGCGCCTTGAGGGGCGCTGTATAGATACACTTCTGGCCACTCCTGCCTAGGATTCGTTCCACGGCAAAATCCGCAATCAGCGTCTTGCCGGATCCCGTTGGGGCTGACACGATCACGGATTTGTGGGCTTCAATGGCCGCAATGGCACGCTGCTGAAACTCGTCCAGCTTGAGGTTTCTGTAGTACGAGCGGGGAAGAGGTTCCATATTACCTTTCGAGGCCACCGGCGCGCCTTTCTTTACAGAGGAGCGCTGGGGCGATGTCAACCGGAGTCGTGTCCTGTGATGGCCGTGCCGTTCAATCCGCGCCCCTGGGCGGTGTGACCAGTGGGGAACGAAATGGACGGGACTTTCCGAACTTAGCTCATCAAGAGGCGCGGATGGCGGGCTCCGTCTGCCCGTATTCTTCGTCCCGGCCAGGGTTGCCCATGACAGGAGGATCGCGGAAAGTCCAGAAAACCGCGGTGCCTGACACGCTGCTTCACGTGGTTGCCTAAATCGGTGTCTCTTGGTCAATGTCAGCGTAGGGATAAATTCCTACTCCATTTCCCCTGTGGGTCGCAACATTAACCCTATTCAGGAGTGAACCATGGCCCAGCGTCCAACCACCATCCGTTTTCACGGATTCATCTGGAGCGCTAGCCTCCTTTGTCTCTGTTTCATCACAGCGATTCCGGCGGCTGGCGCCAGTGAATCGATCACCGTCACCCTCCTAGCCACTTCCGATGTCCACGCCCATGTTTTTCCCTACGATTACTTTCGCGGCGAAGCCGCCCCCCGCGGATTCGCCAAGATATCAACCCTGGTGGAGCAGATTCGCTCCCAATCTCCGAACGTACTGCTCTTCGACTCCGGAGACACCATCCAGGGCTCACCTTTGGCCTACTACCACTACCGCGTCGACCCCACACCCGTGAATCCGGTGATCGCCGCAATGAATGCCATGGGCTACGATGCAATGGCCATCGGCAACCACGAGTTCAACTACGGAAGAGAGATCCTGGACCAAGCGCGGACCCAGTCCCGCTTTCCATGGCTGGCGGCGAATATCCTGCGCAATGATGGAGAACCAGCCTTTGGCTCCTACGTCGTCCTGGAAACGGGAGGCGTTCGCATCGGTGTTCTCGGGCTTACGACCCATAAGATCCCCTATTGGGAAAAGCCCCGGTTTATCGAGGGCCTCCAATTTCTGCCCAGCCTTGACGCGGCAAAAAAACTGGTTCCCTTCTTGCGTGAAACAGAGCGCTGTGACGCCGTCGTCCTTCTCGCGCATCAGGGATTCGAACGCGACCTCCGGACGGGGGAGGATCTGAGACGCTCCGACGAAAACCAGGCTTACGCCATCGCCACCCAGGTTCCCGGTATCGACGTGATCCTCGCCGGACACGCTCACAAAAATATCCCACCCCGCACCGTGGGGAACGCACTGGTATCGATGCCTTCTTCTTATGGCCAGCGCTTGACTCGCATCGATCTCGCTTTCCAGCCCCGACCCGGCGGAGGCTTTCGCCTTCTCTCCAAGTCCGGTGAGAATCTTGCCGTCAAAGGCGTTGAACCCGATCCCCGAATCCTGGATATCTGCCGCCCCTTCCACCAGCGGACCCTGGCCTACATCGAAGGCCCCGTGGGAAACCTCAGCGCACCCTTGGATGGGCGTCGAGCCCGCCTCGAGGACACCGCCATGATGGACCTCCTCCAAGAGATGCAACTGGAAGTCACCGGAGCCGATCTCTCCCTAGCCTCAATGCTCCCCTGGGAACCTCCAGTCTTCCGCGCCGGTATGATTACCGTTCGCGATATCTACTCCTTCTACATTTACGACAACACCCTCATGGTCATCGAGGTCACCGGTCGCAAAATCAAGGAAGCTCTCGAGGTTGCCGCCAGCTACTACAAGGATGCAAAAATGGATCCCACCGGTGCCTTGCTCCTTCGACGGAACCCAAAGGTTGCCCCCTACAATTTCGACATCCTTGCCGGTGCCACATACCGTATCGATCCCACGAAACCAGTAGGAGAGCGAATCCTGAATCTCCGATACCAAGGCCGCCCCATGGATCCCGATCAGCGCTTCCGCTTGGCGCTGAACAACTACCGTGCCGGAGGGAGCGCCGGCTATTCCATGTTCCGAGACGCACCCAGAGTCTGGGAATCCACCCAGGAGATACGGAGCCTTCTCATCGACTATATTCGGCGAAAAGGCACCATTTCGCCCCATTGCGACCAGAATTGGGTGCTTGCGCCCACCGCCAACTTCGTTCAGGAGCAAAGATGATCTTCTCACCAGAAATCTCCCCCTCTCCCATTGTCAAACATCGCCAGCCTGCCACCTTCCGCTTACGAAATCTCTTTGGGGCCACTCTCCTACCAATGCTGGCGCTTCTAGCTGTCCCGCTCCCACCAAATCTTGCCCACGCAGCCGATCCCTTCTGGGGGACCTGGAGTGACGGGAAGGCTGAACTCAACGGCTACGAGCTAACACAGCCCCGCTACGGAGAACCGCGGCCAGGCTACGCTGTCCTCATCTATGTCACGGAACCCTTCTCTAAATCGAAACTGGTCAAAGTCAACCAATACGATTCCACCGACCCCGATCAGTTCGTGGCGCTCAAGCTCAACTATATCAAGAAATTTCAAACCGGGATCTACGACTACAGCACCATGACCAGCACCTTCGTCGATCCGGACGCCCAGTTTCGGCCCCTAAAAATCGCTTTCTCGTCACAGGAATGGTGCGGCCAAGTCTACCAGGAACTCAGTTTCCCGGGGGCCACGGTCCGGTCATTTGTCCGGAGCTATTTCGAGGGGGAAACATCATCCCAGACGATGAAGCTCGACGGTTCGTTCGATTCGTGGGACGCCCTCTTCATCCGGCTCAGAAATCTCCGCGGCCTGGACCTGTCCAAGAAGAGTTCCAGCCTCCACCTGCTGGATACGCTCTTTGACCTCAGGTTGCTCCACCGGAAGCTAGAGGCGCGGAAAACCCGGATTCGGTGGTCGCCAAAGATCAGTGTGACGGTAGTTCCGGCAGGGAGCTTCGAAGTTCGAGATGTCGAGGTTTCCAGCGAGGGCGGCCGCGATTGCACGTTCCAGATCGAACTGGCCTACCCCCACAAAATCGTCACCTGGCGTTGCCGCGATGGAGAAGAGGCGAAGCTCACCGGTTCAGCCAGGATCGCCTATTGGGATGCCAAGAAAAAGCGGGACAAGACTCTTCTCAAACGCCTGGGAATTCCCCCTCTTGCGCCAGCTCCCACCCAGTGAAATACAATGAAAGCCCGCCAATCGGGCCTCGAAAAGGAGCGCCAACCCGACGCCTCCTACCCGGTTTTCTCATCAAATCCCGTCGCGAGGCGGCGCGGGCGCGCAACCGTCGAGTCCGACGACAGGCAGGCACCGGAGGCGTAGTAGAACTACGTTGAGGATGCCTGACCGGGGAGGGTGCTGTTGGCTGCGATGATTGCGTTGACGCAGCAGGGATTTGGTGAGATTTCCCGGTCCTAGTCCCCCATGAATTGGACCAGGATCTCCCGCCGCCTTGGACGATTGTCGAAGTCCACCAAGACGATCTGTTGCCAGGTCCCTAACGCCAGTCTTCCACCGATGAGAGGGATTGACAACGACGGACCCAGGAGAGCCGCCCGGACGTGGGAAAATCCGTTGCCGTCGCCCCACCGCGCATCGTGCTGGTAGTGGAGATCCACGGGGGCCATTCTTTCGATGGCCGCCTTGAGATCCGCAACCGCGCCGGGCTCGAATTCGATGGTCGTCACACCCGCCGTGGAACCGCCCGCAAAGATCGTGACCAATCCGTTGATGAGACCGCTCTCTTTTAGGGCGGCAAGAACCGAGCCGCTCAAATCCAGCACGTCACAGAAACCCTGACTCTGGATCGGAATCGTCACCGAAAAGATCAACGTTGGCCCTCGCCCGGCCCAGAAGTTCTGGGTGGACCATCGGTTGGTGTGGCCTCCGACGTCTCAGATTCTCCCGAGGCGGAACCTGGAGCGGCTTTCGGCCTGTTTTCTTCCCGGTCTCCAGCGCTTTCACTTGCCGCCGGACCCGGTGCGGGCTCAGCCGCCGGCAGGGCGGATTGTTGACCCTTCGCGGGATCGGTGCCCCCGCTAGCCGCAGAATCGGGTTCCCCCTCTTCATGGCGGAGGCCCAGAAGTTTTTCAAGAACCTTTTCATCGACCTCACCCTGCAGGAACTTTTCTAGGGCCTGGTCTTGAGTTGCGGGGCTGCTGGCAGTGGTTTGTTCCTGGATCTCAAGGGCACCGGACTCCTTGAAGAGTCCGAAGATCTCCATTTCCGGCGTCATCACCAGTGTGGTGCCTTGGGTGAGCCCGGCCTTGTAGACTGCCAGAGTGCGGTAAAACCGGAAAAAATCGACATCATGCTCGTAGGCTCGAGCGAACACCTGAGTCGCTAGGGCGTCGGCGCGGCCCCGAAGCTCTTCCGCTTCCTGGCGCGCCCTGGCAAGGATAATCTGCTTGCTCTTGTCCGCCAGAGCACGGATTTTTCGGGCTTTCTCGGCGCCTTCAGACCGATATCGCTTGGCTTCACGAACACGTTCTTCCCGCATGCGGGCAAAGATTGCCTGCTCGTTTTCCCTGGGAAGATCGGCCCGCTTGATCCGCACGTCCAGAATCTCGATGCCATAGTCTCGAGCTTGAAGGTTCGAGCGGCGAGTCACGGCCGTCATGATCTCCGAACGATGCTCCTTGACGATCTCCTCGAACGTGTAATTACCCAAGGATTGCCGCAGTTCCGAGTAGATGATGTCATCGAGGCGGCTCTGGGCGCCAGCGACGTTCCGCACGGTCTGATAAACAAGGAGGGGATCGATGATACGCCATTTAGCGTAGTTATCGACCACCAGATTCTTCTTGTCCTTCGTGATGATCTCTCGTGGCCGGGAATCATAGTCGAGGAGCCACCGCTCAAACACTACTTTTTCTTCGATGAATGGCAGCTTGAAGTGAAGACCCGGTGAGGCGATGGTGCGGCTGAACTTCCCGAGGCGAACGATGATCACCGTTTCCATTTCGCTCACCGTGTAGGTCATGGTCGCGCTGGCGAGCACGGCAAGTAGTAAAACCGCGACGATGATGGCCTTGAATACTTTCATGTGGATCTCCCTAACGCTGGAAAAGGAAAGAGCGTGCCAAGATCAACCTACTTGGGTGTCTTGCCCGCGAGGGTTTCCAACGGTAGATAGGGCAGGATCTGGCCTGCGGTCTTCGTTTCGATGATGATCTTCTTCGCACCTTCGAGCACCTCTTGCATGGCATCGAGGTAGAGCCTTTCACGAGTCACTTTCCTGGACATCTGATAGGCTTCCATCAAGCTCAAGAAACGGCTCGCACGTCCCTTGGCTTCAATCACCTGGGACTTGGAGTAACCCTCGGCCGCAGCCTTGATTGCTTCGGCTTCACCTCGCGCCTTTGGTAGGAGATCATTCGCGTAGCTCTGAGACTCGGTTTCAAGGCGAACCTTGTCTTCACGGGCGCTGGCCACGTCCTTAAACGCCAATTGAACTTCTCTGGTAGGAGGCTGGACATCCTGGAGCTGGACGGCGGTGATTTCGATGCCCGCCCCATATTTGTCAAGAATAGACTGCATCAATTCGGCGGTTTCTCGTTGCACGAGCTCCTTGCCCTCCGTGAGAACCTCGTCGATAATATGCCGTCCTACAACTTCCCTCATGGCTGCTTCCGCCACCTGCTTGACCACCTTATTCTGGCCTTTTCTGGTGCGAATTGGCCGAATGTTGAAAAGGTAGTCCTTCACGGCATATTTACCTTGCTCCCGCTTGACCCGAAACTGCACGATGAATTCCAATGAGACGATATTCTCATCGCCCGTCAGCATCCTGGCTTCCTGCTCCACGGTTTCGTATTCGGCCGGAGGGCCCGCCGTGACCGTCCAGAAACCCACTTCTATGCGCTGAACTTCCGTAACTTGAGGTTTCAATACGGATTCGATGGGCCAGGGAAGCCGGAGATGCGGCCCCGGATCCGTCACCCGAACCATCTTCCCAAAACGCATGACCACGCCCCGTTCGTCAGGAGCCACAGTGTAGATGCCCGTGGACAACCAGAGAAGCAAGAGAATGGCACCGAGCACCCAGATACCGGCACCAAGCTTGGGTATCCGGTTCTTGAGATCCTGGAACATCACCTCGAGTTCTGCGTAGTCATCCGAGCGGCCGCGGTTCCGATTTTGATCGTCCCAGGCCATAGTTGCTACCTCCTCCGACGGAGTTTTCTACCAAATCTGACGACAAGAAACCTCACGTTACCCGGTTTCCGTCTTTGTCACAAATGTGCCCTCTGAGTTTTCCGTTCGCTCTCTTGCGCCGGGTCGTGAAATCGGAGTAACGCTACTTGGTTGTCAGAGTTCTGGGCTGCGGGAGGGCTCGTTCGTGGAGCAGGAGTGAGATGCCGGTGCGCAGTTATTGGGGAATCGCTGATTCAACCCTCCTTTTAGGCCTGTTTGGAGTTGCTCTCCACTCCATGGCCGTTGTTCCCGCCATGGCCCATACCCCTGCTGTTCACCGACTCATGACCCAATGGGCTCTCCTTTCGGAGCCTCCAGTCGAACGAGATTGGGGGAATGGTCCCGGTGTCGATGACCTCGCTGCTTTCAGAGATTGGCTCTACCTGCGGCTATCGACCATGGAGAGCTCGGAGCTTCGCCAGCGTTTTCTTCACCGCTACCCGTCGCTCCAACGGTTTCGCGTGGCTGATCTCAAGCTGTTCTTGGGGCTAAACCCCGTGGCACGGATTCAAGGGATCGATGGCGTGCCGGCCGCTGGCGACTTCAGAGCGATCATGGAGAAAGCATCGGCCCTCCCTGCCACAGATGGCCGGAATCGACCCTATGACTTGCTTGCCCCTGAATGGAGAGAAAACAAGGGTGGGTCCGCCATTTCCGGGGCACATATCTTCGACCCGGCAATCCTCAATATCTCCGTCCCTGGAGGCGTGTCAGCGGAGAGCTGGGCTCACTGCGGGTTACCCGCTAACGGTCTTTCCCTGGATGCCGAGTCGCCCACGGAACATCCCTCCAAATTCCTGCGGCACGTGGGCTTTCCGCCGGGGCCAGTCTTTGCGGCTGCACCCCAAATGGCCCAGATACACACCTAATTGGCTTTGCTGGCGGCTTTGAGTCCGATTCCTTACCGGCGGCAGTTGGGATGGCTGTTCGCCGCCCATGCCTGGCACTATATCGAAGACGGTTCTAATCAGCTTCGCGCCATGCAGTTTGGGACTTTGGAGTACATTTCCGATGCCCGGCGAGCCTATGTTCGGCGTGCGCTCGGGACCGTCGGTGGCCTGTGGGGGGATCTCCGATCGAAA